>REEB01000168.1 GCA_007695295.1 Puniceicoccaceae bacterium | reverse complement strand
GCATCTGATCGTAGAGGAAGCGGGCGGTATCCGAGAAGGCGCTGAAGACCAGGAGCTTGCGGTTGGGCCGTCCCTCCTTGTCGATGGGCGGGTTGGCGGCCTTGTCTGCGATCCGTGCTTTCAGGGCGGCGAGTTTGGCGTCGCGCTCCGGCGAGACCTGCTCGGCAACCTCCAGGAGAGGGCGGAGGTTTGTGCGGTCCTCGGCGAGGCGCGTGCGCCACTTGTCGAGATCGAGGTGGGCCATTTTGAACGTGATGCGCCGCCCGACCTCGAGCGCCGCGGCAAGCTCCTCGTCCTCCTGCTCCGCCTCGTCGAGATCCTCGGGGCCGAAAGTGTCGAAATCGAGATCGGGATTTTCGCTCTGGAACTGTTCGAAGCGGTCCATGCGCTGTTCAAGGCGGTCGATTTTGGCGAGGATGCGCCGGATCGAAGACCGGAAAGAGTCGATCGAGCTCTCGAGGCGCTTGAGCAGGCCGACCTTCATCATCCCGGTGAGGATGCGCTCGCGGCCTTCCTGGGTGAAACCGCCGATCCTGCGCGTGTAGCCTTCGCGGATTGAGGCGGGCAGATCCTCTTTCAGATGGGCGGCAGGCTGGAAGAGCCAGAGCTTGTAGGCTCCGAGCTGCTCCACGAGGTCGTCGTAGCCGGGGAACTGGTTGCGGGCATCGATTTTGGTCGCGAGCGAGACCGGCGGCCGGCGCCGGGGAAACCCGCCCAGTCGTTTCATCTCCCCGGCGTAGTGGCGGGCAATGTGGCGGCGGGAGCGGGCGATGGTGAGTGCGTCGAGGAGTTTGAGGAAATCACCTCCGAGCACATGGATGAGGTCGCGCTTGTTGCGCTTCTCGGGCGGCTCTCCCGCCCAGTTGGTGAAGCGGGTCTGGGCGTCTCGGGTGGTGGCTTTGAGGCTGGCGATGCCGAGGTTGTTCTCGAAGGCGGCATCGGCGGCGGGGTCGCGGGTGGCGTCGCCGCCGGCGATAAAGGAGAGCTGGTTGCGGAGGTCGGCGAGCTCGTTGTTGACCGGAGTGGCGGAGAGGAGGAGGACCTTGGTGCGGACGCCGGACTGGATGATCTCCTGGATCAGCCGTTCGTAGCGGGTAGCGCGGCGGGAGCCGTCCTCGCGGGGTCGGCCGGCGGCGTTGTTGCGGAAATTGTGGGACTCATCGATGACGACGAGATCGAAAGCGGCCCAGTTGAAGGCCGCGAGGTCGGGAACGGCGCCGGACGCTCCCGAGTCGCGGGAAAGATCGGTGTGGGCGAGGACCGTGAAGCCGAAGCGGTCGGCCGTGAAAGGGTTGTTTCGATTGTGGGCGTAAATCGGATACAATTCCCAGTTTTCGCGGAGCTTGTGCGGGCAGAGGACGAGGACCTTTTCATTGCGCAGCTCGAAGAACTTGATGACAGCGAGGGCCTCATAGGTTTTGCCGAGGCCGACGCTGTCGGCGAGGATGCAGCCATTGAACTCAAGGAGCTTTTTGATGGCCGACTTGGCCCCGTCCTTCTGGAAGGAGAAGAGGGAATTCCAGACCTGCGTCTCCGGGAGGCGGATACGGGTCAGGCTCTCGTCGAGGGTTTTGTCGCTGTCGAGGGAGTCGCGGAACAGTTCGTAGAGCGTTTTGAAGTAAATGAACTGCGGTGATTGGTCGCGGTAGACCTGCTCGAGGAAGTCGAGCACCCGCTGCTTCACGTCCTCGACCTTGTCGGGGTTGTCCCAGAGATCCTGGAACCAGCGGCGGAGTTCATCGCGGTCGCGGTCGTCGGAAACGATCAGGTTGAGCTCGACATTGTTGTTGGAGGTGGCGAGGCCGAGGCCGCGGGTGGTGAAATTGGAGCTGCCGAGAATGGCGGCGGTGACTTCACCGCGGGTGATGTGGGCCATCTTGCCATGGAGAAAGCCGGTGCGGGTGACGGAGCGGACCTCGACCTTTTCGCGGATCCAAGTGGCGCAGGCCCGGGCGAGGTGGCGTTGGTTGAGGCCGGAGGAGAGGACGATGCCATCGTCTTTGAGGACGTAGGCGGCGCCGGTCTTCTCCGGGTCGAGCTGCTGGAGGAAAGCGGCTTCGCCAAAGAGGAGGCGGATGCGCCCGAGGGCTTCCAATTCGGAGCGGAGTTTCTCAAAGGCGAAGACCGTGAAGTAGGCGGTGACGAAGTCGAGATCGGCTCCGGGCTTGAGGTGATGGCGGAGAAATTCGCCGACGGTGCCGCGGGAGTGATTGTCGCGCAGGCCGTGGTGGTTGGATGAGGGAGTGGTGGGAAAGAGGGGATTCACCGGAAAAGGCTGGAGAGGCGGAGGTCGGAGCGGTGCTTACGGCGGCGGTGCGGGGAAACGGGCATGGCGGGAAATTCCTTTAGGAGGCAGTTCAGGCGGGTGCAATCCATTTGGAGAGGAAGCTCATGATCGGGAGGTCGGGTTCGAAGGCTGGGCTTGGCTTGATACCGGCCGGGGGCAGCACCGTGGGAACACGGGCATCCCCCGGAGGGGTTGGTCCCGCGCCTGCGGGGCGGGGGGGAAGAACAGGGTGGTGGCCGGGTGGTGGCGTCACTGGGATCGGGGAAATGATGGTGCTCCGGCAGGTTGCGATGGGTTGCCGTGGTTCTATTCCAGCAGGTCTGGTGGGACAAAAACGGTCCCACCGGAGAAAAGGACGCGTTCCTTTGGAGGCAGGAACAGTGGCGGCACGGGAGAGGGAGAAGTGCGGTGGTAGCGACGAACACGGCCCATGGCCATGGCACGATGGTGGGCGTTTTCCCGGCCACGGTGCGGGCACGGTTGGCTCTGACCCGGCCACGGAGGGGCTGGGGGTAGCGTCAGAATCCGCAGAGTTGGATTTTGAGGGAGGCGGCCTGGCGGAGGACTTCGGGGCGGTCGAGGATGAGGGTGTCGCCGGCTTTGAGGAGGGCTGTGCGGATGCCGGCGGCGTGCATGGTCTGGAGGGTGGTGGGGCCGAAGACGGGGACGTCGAAGCGGAAGTCCTGGCGGGGTTTGACGGTTTTGACGAAGATGAGGTGATCGGTTTTGAACTCGCCGGCCCGGCGGAGCATGGCATCGGTGCCTTCAAAGGCTTCGACGGCGAGGACGGTGCCCTTGCGCACGACCACGCCCTGGCCGATGTCGAGCCGGGCGACCTCGGTGGCGATCTCGATGCCGTGGCGGAGGTGTTCCTCGTCGAGGGTTTCGGTCCGGGGGGTCATCCAGCCGGGGGTGGCGAGGTGGTCGTCGAGGAAAGAGCGTGCATCCAAAAGCCGGATACCGAGGGCCTCGATTTCGGCGGCGACGGCGCCGAAGAGGGTTTCGGCGTTGCGGCGTTTGAGGGAGAAGAGGATGCGGGCGGCCTTGAGGTCGGGGTGGAGGCCGCGGAAGAGCCGCCCCGGGGTGACCTGGCCGGCCATGAGGGCGGCGCCGGCCCCGAAGCGGCGGAGGGCCTTGAGGAGGCGGCCGAGCTGGCCGACCTTCATGCGGGCGGTTTCGTCCGCGGGGAAAGAGGCGGCGAGCGCCTCGGGGGTTTCGCCCTCGAGCACGACCAGCCGGACCGGGACCCCGGCGGAGCGGGCGGCGGCGGCGACGAGGCCGGGGTAGTCGCCCCGGCCGGCGATGATGGCGAGCGGCCGGTGCCGATCGAAGTCCGGCGGCAGAAACCGCGAGGGTGGCGGGAGCGGGTCGATGGCGGCGGGCGGCGGCTCAGCCGGCGGCTTCGAGGGCCTGGGCGACATCGGCCTCGATGTCGGCATAGTCCTCGATGCCGACGGAGAGGCGGACGAAGTCGTCGGTCACCCCGCTCGAAGTGCGCTCCTCGGGGGAGAGCTGGGCGTGGGTGGTGCTGGCGGGGTGGATGGCGAGCGACTTGGCGTCGCCGATATTGGCGAGGTGGCTGAAGAGCTTGAGGTTTTCGATGAAGCGGCGGCCGGCCTCGATGCCGCCCTTGACCCCGAATCCGAGGAGGGCGCCGTAGCCATTTTTCAGATACTTCTTGGCGCCCTCGTGGCCGGGGCTGCCAGGGAGGCCCGGGTAGTTGACCCAGGCGACGCGGTCGTGGGCCTGGAGGAAGCGGGCGAGGGCGAGGGCGTTTTCGCAGTGGCGCTGCATGCGCAGGTGAAGCGTCTCGATGCCCTGGAGGGTGAGGAAGGCGTTGAAAGGGGACATGCAGGCGCCGGTGTCGCGCAGGTATTGGAGCCGGAGCTTGAGGATGTAGGCGACGTTGGCCCCGCCGGCGGGCGGGAAAGCCTTGAAGGCCTCCCAGTGGACGAGGTCGTGGTAGCTGGGGTCGGGCTCGGTGAAGCCGGGGAATTTGCCGTTGCCGTAGTCGAAATTGCCGCCGTCGACGACCATGCCGCCGATGGCGAGGCCGTGGCCGCCGAGAAACTTGGTGGTGCTGTGGACGACGATGTTGGCGCCCCACTCGATCGGCCGCAGAAGGGCGGGGGAGAGGGCGGTGTTGTCGAGCATGAGGGGCAGGCCGGCCTCCTTGGCGATGGCGGCGACCTCCTCGATGGGGAAGACATTGAGGCGCGGATTGCCGAGGGTCTCGCCGAAGAGCAGCTTGGTGTTGGGCTTGATCGCCTTGCGGAAAGAGTCGGGGTTTTCGGCGTCGACGAAATCGACCGTGATGCCGAGCTTGGGCAGGGTGTAGTGGAAAAGATTATACGTGCCGCCGTAGAGCTGGGCGACGGAGACGATGTGGTCGCCGGCGTTGCAGAGGTTGAAGATGCCCATGGTTTCGGCGGCCTGGCCGCTGCTGTGGGCGAGGGCGCCGGAGCCGCCTTCGAGGGCGGCCATGCGCTGCTCGAGGACATCGGTGGTCGGATTCATGATCCGGGTGTAGATGTTGCCGAGTTCCTTGAGGGCGAAGAGGTCGGCGGCGTGCTGGGTGTCCCGGAAGACGTAGCTGGTGGTCTGGTAGATGGGGACGGCGCGGGCGCCGGTGGCGGGGTCGGGTTGCTGGCCGGCGTGGAGGGCGAGGGTGCCGAGGCCGGGTGAAGTGGGTTTGGATGAGTTCATGGCAGGATGGAGAACAGGGGGTTGGAAGCGGGTGGATCGGGTCAGCCGGAGACGACGAGATTGAGGATGCGGCCGGGAACGTAGATGGTTTTGCGGAGGGCCTTGCCGTCGAGGTGGGGGGCGACACGCGGGTGGGCGCGGGCGGCCGCGACGGCGTCGGCCTCGGTGGCCTCGCGGGGGAGGAAGCCATCACCGCGGACCTTGCCGTTGACCTGGAAGACGACCTTGACCTCGTCGGTGACGAGTTTGGCCGGGTCGTAGGCGGGCCAGGGGGCGGTGGTGACGGAAGGGGCGCCGCCGAGCCGCTCCCAGAGTTCCTCGCCGAAGTGGGGGGCGAAGGGGGCGATGAGCTGGACGAAGCCGGAGGCGGTGGCGCGGGCGAGGCGGTCCACCTTCTGGAGGTGGTTGGCGAAGACCATCATCTGGGAGATGGCGGTGTTGAAGCGGAGATTTTCGATGTCCTCGGTGACCTTCTTGATCGTCTCATGGAAAAGCCGCTCGGTGGCCGGATGGTCTTCCGGGCCGTCGTGGAGCTTGGCGGCGGGGCGGCCCGCGGGGTCGAGCAAGTCGCGCCAAACCTTGCGGAGGAAACGGTGGACGCCCTCGATGCCCTTGGGATTCCAGGGCTTCATGGCCTCGAGCGGGCCGAGGAACATGAGGTAGAGCCGGAGGGTGTCGGCCCCGTAGTCCTTCACGATCTCGTCGGGGTTGACGACATTGCCGAGGCTTTTGGACATCTTGGAGCCGTCTTCGCCGAGAATGATGCCCTGGTGGAAGAGTTTGCGGAACGGCTCCGGGGAGCGGACGACGCCGAGGTCGTGGAGGACCTTGTGCCAGAAGCGGGCGTAGAGGAGGTGGAGGACGGCGTGCTCGGCGCCGCCGACGTAGAGGTCGGGCGTCTGCCAGTAGGCTTCCGCTTCGGGGGAAAAGGGCTCGGCGGGATTTTTCGGGTCGAGGTAGCGCAGGTAGTACCAGCAGGAGCCGGCCCACTGGGGCATGGTGTTGGTTTCGCGGCGGGCGCGGATCCAGCCGGAGCCCTCGGGCCGGGGTCCGGAGGCGGGTGTGGAGCGGCCGGAAGCGGGGTGAAACCAGATATCGAGCCAATCGGTGGCGCGGGCGAGCGGACTCTCGCCGGAGCCGGAGGGATGGTAGGACTCGACCTCGGGCAGCTCCAGCGGGAGGGCCGCATCGGGCAGTGGGAGGGCATACCAGGCAATGTCCTTCTCCCGGTAAACGACCGGCTCCGCGGGCAGGAGCGGGGCGACTTCGGGGAGGGCGCGGGCGGCTTCAAAGTCGGATTCGGAAACCCAGACGATGGGGAACGGCTCGCCCCAGTAGCGCTGGCGGGAGAAGAGCCAGTCGCGCAGCTTGTATTGGACGCGGGCGCGGCCCTTGCCGGCGGCCTCGAGGTCGGCGGTGATGCGGGCCTTGGCCTCGGCCCAGTCGAGCCCGGTGTAGCCATCGGAGTGGACGAGGCGGCCCTCGCCGAGAAACGGGAGGGTGGCGGCGTCGCCGTTGCCGGAGTGGTCGGCCGGTTCGATGACCTGCTGGACCGGGAGATCGAAGGTGAGGGCGAAGTCGTAATCGCGCTGGTCGTGGGCGGGCACCGCCATGATGGCGCCGGTGCCGTAGGACAGGAGCACGTAGTCGGCGACCCAGACGGGGAGGCGGCTGCCGGTGACGGGGTGGAGGGCGAAGCTGCCGGTGAAGACGCCGGACTTGTCCTTGGCGAGGTCGGTGCGCTCGAGGTCGCTTTTGGCGGCGGCCTTCCCCACATAGGCCTCGACGGCGGCGCGCTGGGCTCCGGCGGTGAGGCGGGGGACGAGCGGGTGCTCGGGGGCGACGACCATGTAGGTGGCGCCGAAGAGGGTGTCCGGCCGGGTGGTGAAGACCTCGAGGGACTGGCCGGGGAGGCTTTCGAGGTCGAAGCGGATTTCGGCGCCTTCGGAGCGGCCGATCCAGGCCTCCTGCATGCGCTTGGTGGAGTCGGGCCAGTCGAGATCCTTGAGCCCGTTGAGCAGATCCTCGGCGTAAGCGGTGATGCGCAGGACCCATTGGCGCAGGCTGCGGCGCACGACCGGGTGGTTGCCGCGCTCGGAGCGGCCGTCGATGACCTCCTCGTTGGCGAGCACGGTGCCGAGCGCCTCGCACCACCAGACCGGGCGCTCATCGACGTAGGCGAGGCCCTTTTTGAAGAGCTGGAGAAAAATCCACTGGGTCCAGCGGAAGTAAGCGGGGTCGGTGGTGTCGACCTCGCGGTCCCAGTCGTAATAGAAGCCGAGGGATTTGATCTGCCGGCGGAAGTTGTCGATGTTGCGGCGGCTGGTGTCGCGGGGGTGGGCGCCGGTTTGGATGGCGAACTGCTCGGTGGGGAGGCCGAAGGCATCCCAGCCCATGGGGTGGAGGACATTGCGGCCGCGGGCGCGCTGGTAGCGGGCGAGGATGTCGGTGCCGGTGTAGCCCTCGGGATGGCCGATGTGGAGACCGGCGCCGGAGGGGTAGGGAAACATGTCGAGCACGTAGTATTTGGGCAGGTCGGAACGATCCTCGGCGCGCCAGGTCTTGTGCTCGTCCCAGTAGCGCTGCCAGTGCGGTTCGATTTCGGAAAAGTTGTAATCCGGGCACTGAGTAGCCATGGTGAAAATCGGCCATGTTGAACCAATCCCCGACCCCGTCAACCTTCCTCCCCGGCGGCCTGCGCCGGTGGAAACCGATGCGCGGAGCGGCCGTGCTGGCGGCGTTCGCGCTGTTTTGGGCGGGCTGCCAGACGACCGGCTCGACCACCCGGCCCGTTGCGCGCAGCACCACCTTCGAGACCCTGCTGGACGCGGTGGTGCGGATCGATGTGCGGGAAGCGACCTTCGAAGGCGGCAGCCAGCGCTTTGAGACCGGGGTGGGATCCGGCGTCATTTTGACGGTTGACGGGCTCATCCTGACCAATGCCCACGTGGTCAGCCCGCGGGCAGTGGACATCATGATCACCCTGGCAAACCTGGAGCGGGTGGGGGCGCGATTGGTCGGCTGGGATCACTGGACCGACCTCGCCCTCCTCCAGCTCAACATGGATGAAGTGCGCCGGCGCGGCCTGCGCTTCGCCCACGGGATCTTCGGGGACTCCGACCGGCTGGTGCCGGGGCAGACCGTCTATGCGGTGGGCACGCCGCACGGGCTGACCCGCACGGTGACCAAAGGCATCATCTCCAACAACAACCGCTATTTCGAAGACACCAACGGGGTGCGCGGCCACGAGACCGGATCCTTCAACACCTGGCTGCAAACCGACGCCGCCATCAATCCCGGCAACAGCGGCGGCCCGCTGGTGACGGAGGACGGGCGGATCGTGGGGATCAACTCCCGCGGGTATCTCGGGGCGGACAACCTCGGCTTTGCCATCCCCGCCAACATCGCGCGGGAGGTGGTGTCGCGACTTCTTCAATACGGACAGATCGACCGCAGCACGATCGGCATTACGCCCGCCTCGCTGCAGGACCTGGAGTCCTTTTTCGAGCTGGGCACGCAGACGGGGATGCTGGTGAACAGCGTGGACCCCGGCTCACCGGCCAGCCAAGCCGGCATCCGCCCGGGCGACATCATCCTCTCCATCGACGGGGATCGGCTGGATGCGCGTTTTCCCGAGCAGATTCCCCCGATCCAGAACCGGATCGCCAATGCGCCGGTGGGCTCACGGCTGGTGCTGCAGGTGAGGCGGGGCGGGAACGAATTCGCCGCCACGGTGACGACCGAAATGCTGCAGAGCCGGATCGGCGAGGAGTGGGCCTTCGATGCCTGGGGCATCAGCGTGCGGGAAGTTTCGCGGGCCTTTGCGCGGGAGAACCGTTTGCCGCGCCAGGAAGGGGTGCTGGTCCTGGGGACGCGGCCGGCCTTTCCGGCGGAGAAGGCGGGATTGAGCCGGGGCGACATCATCACCTCGGTGGACCAGCAGCGGATCGAAAGCCTCGACCAGTTGAAGGAAATCTATGCCGCCTTTGAGGAAAACCCGGCGCCCCTGCTGCTGGAAACCTTGCGCAACCGTTCCGTTTCCTTCTACGTCCTGAGGCCATGATGATGCTGCGACGCCTTTGCTCCGGAGCCGGTCTGGCGGCGACCTTTTTACTCTTCGCCACGCCGCTGGCGGCGAATCTGGAGGCGCTCTTCAAAGAGCGCACCCGCTCGGTGGTGGGGGTGGAGTTTTTCATCCAGACGGAGTTGGAGCGGCGCCCCGTCAATGTGGTCGGCCTGGTCTTGGACGAGCAGGGCCACATCCTCCTGCTCGACTCAGCCGTGCCGGGCTGGCTGCCGCCGGACCAGCTCCGGGACTTCCGGCTTTTTGTTCCCGGGATGCGGGACGGCAAGCCGGCCGAATACCTGGGCCAGAGCTACGTGACGGGCTGGCACTTCCTGAGGGCGGGCGAGGAAGTGCGCGGTGAGCTGGCGCCCTTCACCCGATTCGGGATTGGCGAAGTGGCCATCGGGGAGGAAATCTGGGGCATCGGCCTGATGGGGCGGGATTTCAACTACCAGCCCTACTTCCTCAACGGACGGCTGGCCCTGGTGCAGCGCCTGCCGCAGCAGATCGGATTCTCCGCCAGCGACCTGGCGAATCCGGGTTCGGCGGTCTTCAACCGCGAAGGCGCATTCGTGGGCTGGGCCGGCAATCCGCTGACCCAGGAGCGGGTCTTGTTCATGGACAGTGACCGTTATCCGGTGGGATTCCAGAACCCCAACGCGAGCAGCTCCTTCTTTCTGGCCGAGGAAGTGTTGCCCTACCTGGAGAAAATTCCGGAAAGCCCCCTCGGGCATGAAATCCCTTGGCTGGGCCTGGTCGGCCTGCAACCCGTCGATCCCGAAGTGGCGGAGTTTCTGGACATCCGCGGGCAGGCGGCCCTGGTGGTGAGCGAAGTGATGGAAGAGAGTCCGGCGGGAGAAGCCGGCTTCCAAGTCCGTGACATCCTGCTCTCGCTGGACGGGGAGCCGTTTCCGCGCTTCAGCCCCGACCGGGTGCTGGCGACCTTTTTCGAGCGCGCCCTGCTGGAGCGGCAGCCCGGGGAGACGATCACCGTCGATGTTCTGCGGGGCCGCGAACGCCTCGCCATCGAAGCGCGGCTCGGGCGGCAGCCGACCCTGCTCAAGGAGGCGCGGCGGCAGTATTTCGACCGCATCGGGGTGACCCTGAGGGAGTTTGTCGTCTATGACGGCATCAGCCGGCGGCTGCCCCGCTCGGAGTTCGGCGGAGTCATCGCGAACTTCGTGAAACCCAACAGCCCCGCCTCCGGGAGCGGCCTGCAGGCCGGGGACCTCATCCGTGAGATCGACGGGGTGCCGGTCGACGACTATGAGCAGGCGATCCGGAAGCTGGATACACTTGATCGGGAGTCCGGGCGCTCGGAAATCGTGCTCCTGGTGGCCCGCGGGGCGGATACTTCCGTCCTGAGAATTCAACTACGCTAAGCAATGTTCACCGGCATCGTGGAAGCGGCCGGGCGGGTGCTCGCCTTCGAACAACAGGAGCGGGCCCGGCGGCTGGAGGTGGAAGCGGAGGCTGTCGCGGCCGGGGTGGCCGCCGGCGACAGTGTGGCGGTGAACGGCTGCTGCCTGACGGCGGTGGTGATCGGGCCGCGGCGGCTGGGTTTCGACCTGCTGGAGGAGACCTGTCGGCTGACCAACCTCGGCGGCATCCGGCCCGGCGACCGGGTCAACCTGGAGCGCAGCCTGCGCTTCGACGGGCGGGTCGGTGGTCATTTCGTGACCGGTCACATTGATGGTCCCGGGCGGATCGAAGTGATCGAACCCCGGGGAGCGGACACCATTGTGAAAGTGAAAGTGCCGGCGGAGTTCGGCCGGTACCTGGTCTACAAAGGCTGCGTCGCGATCGACGGGATTTCATTGACGGTGGCGGAGGCGGGTGAGGACTGGTTTTCGGTCTGGCTGATCCCGCATACCCTGGAGGTGACCAATCTGGGCGAACGGAAGGCGGGGGACGCGGTCAACCTGGAGTTTGATATCCTGGCCAAGTACGCGGAAAAGCTGCTGGCGGTGCGCCGATGATCCGCGAAGCCCTGGACGCTGTCATCGCCGAGTTGGGCCGCCGGGAGCGCGCGGGCGACCGCACGGTGGCGGTTTCTTCCGAGGTGCTGGAGGAGCTGGGACGCGCCTTGGAGAAGCGGCCGGTCCCGAGGGAAAAGACCGCCCCGGCGGCGCCGCAGGCCGCCCCGGGCGGTGGTTCGGCCGCCGCCCCCGGACCCTTGGCGGATCTCCTGAGCACCTCCGCCCCGGCGGCCTCCGGCGCTTCCGCGCCCCCTTCGGCACCACGAATGGAAGCTCTGGGGAAACCCTCGGAACCCATCCCTCCGCCTCCTGTGATCAAACTCCCCGAAGGCGGCAAGCAGGAACGCTGGGAGTGGCTGCGGGAGCGGGTGCTGGGGTGCCCCGTGTGCCGGGAGCATGTGCATCCCGGCTGCCAGATCGTCTTCGGTGTCGGTTCACTCGAGGCGGAGATTTTCTTTTGCGGCGAGGCTCCCGGGGCGGACGAGGAAGTGCAGGGCGAACCCTTTGTCGGCCGGGCGGGGGAAATGCTGACGAAGATCATCCGCGCGATGGGACTGAGCCGCGAGCAGGTTTACATCGGCAACATCATGAACTGGCGCCCGGAGATGCCGACCCGGATCGGCAACCGACCGCCGACCGCCGAAGAGATGGCCTTCTGCCTGCCCTACCTACAGGCCCAGGTGAACGTGGTGGCGCCGAAAGTCATCGTCGCACTCGGGGCGACGGCCGCCAAAGGGCTGCTGGGCGGGCAGGCCTTCAAATCGCTCGGCGAAATCCGCGGACGGTGGCGTGAGTTCGATGGAGTGCCGGTGATGACGACCTACCATCCCTCCTATCTTTTGCGGAACAACACCAACCGCACCAAGCGCGTGGTCTGGGAGGACATGCTGGCAGTGATGGAGCGGGTCGGCCTTCCGATCTCGCCGCGGCAACGCGAGTTTTTCCGGTAGGCCGGATCCGCGCCGATCAGACCGACGTCCTCAGAGGCGGCTGTGGGTGCCGTCGCAGAAGGGACCGTTGCCGCTGTGTTTGCAGGCGCACCAAGCCACCATCTTTTCCTCCTCGATGGTGACTTCGACGGGGGAAAACTCCGTGCCTTCATGCGAGCCGTCGCAGAAGGGTTGATTGGCGGAGCGGCCGCAGGCACACCACCAGTAGGTGCCGGGGGCCATCTTTTGAACAAACGGAGCTTTGCGGGCAATGGTGGGCTTGGACATGGCGCGAAGGTGGGCTCGCCGGCGGTCGTTGGCAAGCCCGTGGCCGGGCTTCAATCCGCCAGCAGCTCCTCGAGCTTGGCGCGCAGGCTGTCGAAATTGAAGGGTTTGCGCAGGAAGGCGGTGCGCTCGTTGAGCTGGCCTTCAAGGATGACAATGTCGTCGGTGTAGCCGGAGACAAAGAGGATGCGGATTTCCGGGAATTCCTTGCGGATGGCCGCGGCCAGTTCAATGCCGCCCATCTCGGGCATGACGAGATCGGTGATGAGGAGGCGGATGGGCTTTTTGCGCAACTTGCGGGCTTTGGCGAGGCAGTCCCTGCCATTGACCGCCTCGACCACCGTGTAGCCCAAGTTGTGGAGAAAAATTTGAATCAGCTCGCGAATCATGGCTTCGTCTTCGGCAAGAAGAACCAGCTCTGATCCGGAGACCTTAACGTCGTCGGTTTGGCCCATTTGTAAAAAAACTGTTTAAGTAAGGCGTTGAATAAGGGAAGCTCTATTGAACGGTTCTTCTACGGAGGGCAGGAAAAGGGATTAGTTGTGGCGGAACCAGCGGGCGGACAAACGGACCAAGTCCCGCTGGCGGGAGACGCTGAAATGGCGCCGCAGGCGTTGACCGAGTGCGGAGACCGAGTTTGGGCTGAGGTCCATTTCCCGGGCGATCTCCCGGGGTGATTGGTGACGGTTGAGGAGCTCGAGGAAAAGGATGTCATCCGGCTGCAGCCTGGCAAATGCCCGCACCAGTTCGGCCGGCTTCGCGGTGGGCAAGGAGCAGGTGTCAACGGACTGCCCGCAGGCAAGACGCCGGAGGTTTGTGCAAAGCTGATCGGGTGGGATGGACTTGTGGAGGTAAGTGGAGACTCCGGACGCGATCGCAATGGGCGCGTAGACGGCGGCCGGTTGAAAGCTGAGGCAAGCCATCCGCAGGGATGGGAAAGTGGTTTTGACCTCCCTGAGAAGGGAAAAGCCGCGCACGCCCCAAGGGCCGGTTTCAGCAACCAGAACCTCCGCCCGTGAACTCTGGAGGAGCGGAAGAAGCTCTTCCGGGCTTCCGGTGCCACCGGCGAGGGCAAGGTCGGATTGGGCATTGATGAGAAAGGCGAAACCACGGCGCACGACCGGGTGGGGATCGAAGTGGAATATCAGAGGGGGGGAGGGAGGATTTGGGCTCATGGCGGGCGGTGGGTTGCCTCCGCTTCCACAAACACCCATTATACTGAAGGCCAAAGACTTTGCCCATCGGGGCAGACCCCGTTTGCACGATCAATATTCCCCTAGGGGTCATCAGGGTTTATCCGTCCCGGCCGGATTAAACAATTCCCGCCCAAAGTTTCCCAATGCATGGCGTGTGCAGCCGCGCAGGGTGGCGGATACTGCATCCTGCCCGAATAGGTGATTTAACCTCTTCACCCCTTGAGAACTATGACGCACGCCACCCAGCCATCACCCGTCGTTTCAACTCTGGGCCAAGCCAAGCCGTCGGATCCGAAGGTTCTCGCCTGGGTCAAGGAAATGGCCGACCTCTGCCAGCCGGAACACATCTTCTGGTGCGATGGCTCCGAGGAGGAGTATGCTCTCATGATCCAGCTCCTCGTCGATGCCGGAGCCGCCATCCGGCTCAATGAAAAGAAGCGTCCCAACAGCGTCCTGGTGCGCTCCGATCCCTCGGATGTGGCGAGGGTGGAGGACCGCACCTTTGTCTGCGCAACTCGCGAGGGCGAAACCGGGCCGACCAACAACTGGGTCCATCCCAAGGAGATGAGGGCAACCCTGCGCGGGCTCTTTGAGGGCTGCATGCGGGGGCGGGCGATGTATGTCATTCCCTTCAGCATGGGACCGCTCGGCTCCCCTATCTCGCATATTGGCATCGAGCTGATGGATTCGCCCTACGTTGTCGCGAACATGCGCATCATGACCCGGATGAGCAAAGCGGTCTACGGTCACATCAAGGGCGGGGAGTTCGTGCCGTGTATCCACAGTGTCGGGATGCCACTGGTGGATGGCCGGAAGGATGTGCCCTGGCCCTGCAATCCGGACCACAAGTATATCGTGCATTTCCCGGAGGAGCGCTCCATCTGGTCCTTTGGCAGTGGGTACGGCGGCAACGCCCTCCTGGGGAAAAAGTGTTTCGCCCTGCGGATTGCCTCCTGCATGGCGCGCGACGAAGGCTGGATGGCCGAACACATGCTCATCCTCGGGGTTGAATCGCCGGAAGGAGAGAAGTCCTATGTGGCCGCCGCCTTCCCGAGCGCCTGCGGCAAGACCAACTTCGCGATGTTGATCCCTCCGCGCGATCTCTCGGGCTGGAAGGTGACCACGATCGGTGACGACATTGCCTGGATCAAGCCCGGCCCGGACGGCCGCCCCTACGCCATCAATCCCGAAGCGGGCTTCTTCGGGGTCGCTCCCGGAACCTCCTTCGAGTCCAACCCGAGCGCGATGAAGACGATCGCGGCCAACACCATCTTCACCAATGTCGCCCTGACCGTGGACGGCGACGTTTGGTGGGAGGACAAAACGTCCGACCTTCCGGAGAAGCTGATCGACTGGCAGGGCAGGGAATGGACCCCGGACTGCGGGCGCAAGGCGGCCCATCCCAACGCCCGCTTCACCGCACCCGCGTCGCAATGCCCCTGCATCGACCCGGAGTGGGAAAACCCGGACGGCGTGCCGCTCTCGGCCTTCATTTTCGGCGGCCGCCGCGCGTCGACCATTCCGCTCGTCTTTCAGGCCTTCAACTGGATTCACGGTGTTTTCGTCGGCGCCACGATGGGCTCGGAGATGACTGCGGCCGCTGCCGGCGGCATGGGTCAGGTCCGCCGTGATCCGATGGCGATGCTGCCGTTCTGCGGATACAACATGGGCGACTACCTCGACCACTGGCTGATGATGCGCAAATTCATTACCCGGGTGCCGAAGATTTTCCACGTCAACTGGTTCCGGAAAGGGCCGGACGGAGCGTTCCTCTGGCCGGGCTTCCGGGACAACATGCGTGTCCTGAAATGGATCATCGATCGCTGCCACGGCATCGTGCCGGCGGACGAAACGCCGCTGGGCTGGATGCCGCGGCCCGGCGGCATCGACATCGAAGGCATGAAGGATTTCGGGCAGGAAGAATTGGCCCAAGTTCTTCATATCGATGTGGACGAATGGAAAAAAGAGGTTCATCTTCAGGATGAGTTGTTTGTCAGCCTTTACCACGACCTGCCGAAAGAGATCCTCTTTCAGCGGGAATTGTTGATTTCCCGGCTCTAAAAAAGCTTCGGCCGTCGCCTCCCCCGCCCTTGTGCGATGGCCTTGAAGCCGAGCCGGGAATTGGCGCCGTTTTCGGAGACCGGCCTTCCCTCCAGTCCCGCCCGCCGGCCCGGGAGCGGCGCCTCCATTTTGGCGCGAACGGCCGGAGTCACCCGACTCCGGCCGATTTCGTTTCAGGAGGCGGTGAGACCGTCCAGGTCGAGCAGCCCGGGGCGATCCCAGGTGCTTTCGAGGGTGAGGCGACGGTTCTCCCGAGAGGCATCGTGCACGGCGAGCATGGCGTCGAGGAGGTGGAAGAGGAGTTCCCCGCCGGCCATCGGGTCGGTGCCGTTGCGGAGGGCGCGGGCCATTTCGGCCACACCGAGGCCGCGGCCCTTGGCGGCGAAGCCCTGATCCGCGGCGATGGATTCCTCGCCCTTGGGGCGGCGCAGGACGGCGGCGCCTGCGTAGCCGTTGCAGTCGGGGAGGACGAGCACGCCCTCGGTACCGAGGATCTCGGTGCGTGGAAAGTAGCCATGAACATCGCAACTGGCGATGAGCGAGCCGACCGAACCATCGGCGAAGTCGAGAGCTGCGGCCACGGTGGTGGGGATTTTCACCGGGAAGGTGGTGCCGGCCTTGTCTGAATCGGCGGGGTGGGGTTTTTCGCGGAAGCGCTGGTCGGCGGCCGAGGCGACCTTGCGGATGGGCCCGAGCAGGTAGGCGAGTCCGGTCAGGTAGTAGGGGCCGAGGTCGAGCAGGGCGCCGTGAAAAACGCTGTGGTAGCGTTCCCGATTATAGGCGGGGATGCTGACGAGTGAGGTGGCGGCCAAGGGTGTGCCGATGGCGCCTTCGTCGATGAGGCGGCGCGAGAGTTGGAGGCCGGCCCCGAGAAAGGTGTCGGAAGCCCCCGCGACCCTCAGGCCCGCGGTGCGGGCCCGATCGAGGATTTCGCGGCCATGGGCCCGGGAGAGCGCCAGCGGCTTCTCGGTGAAAAGGTGTTTGCCGGCGTCGAGAATGGCGAGGCTGGCTTGGTGATGGGCGGGGGCGGGGGTGAGGTTGATGACCAACTCCACCTCGGGATCGGCCAGCAGTTCATCAAAAGTGCCGCTTTTCGGAATCCCGAAGGCCTCGGCCCGGGAACGGGCGGCCTCGGGGACGAGGTCGGCGCAGAAGGTCACCTCGACCCAAGGCTTGAGCGTGGAGGTTAGGTTTTGGAGGTAGGCCGGGGCGATGGCGCCACAGCCGGCGAGGCCGGTTTTTACAGGTTTCATGAGGGAATGAAGCGGGCGAGGGTGGGCGGATGGGAGGACGCCGTCAACGCTCCGGGTGGTTTCCCCCGCGACGAAAAATCCCGTGGCCGGCGCCGGGCCAACCACGGGACGAAGTCGACGAACGCAGGGAAATCAGAACGTCAGCTCGACACCGGCGGAGAAGCTGCGGGGCCGGCCGGGGCGCGGGCCATGGGGAATGCGGCTGGAGACGTATTCCCAGTCGAAGAGGTTCTCGACGGTGCCACGCAGAGAGGCGTTTTCGGTCAGACGGTAATGGAGGGAGAGATCGACGACAAAATAGCGGTCGAGCCGGCCGAAGCGGCTATCGAGTTCGCCATCGGCATCGCGGCCGCGGCGGAGGTTGCGGGTATTGTTGGCGGTGCCGTAGGCGCCGGGAAAGTAGAAGGCATCGGCGATGAGCCGCCAGCGTTCGCCTTCGAGGCCGCCGCCGACCTGGAGCTGCCAGTCGGGGATGTTGGGGATCTTGTTGCCCTTGCGGCCGCCGGAGAAAATGGATTCGACGGCGGCACCGCCGGCGCCGGCGGCTTCGACATCGCTGGCGAGGCGGGCGCGGGTGAGAGTGAGGGCACTGTAGACCGGGGTGCCCACGGCCCAGCCGGAGGCGCGGCCGGGATCGGCGGCAAAGGAGACCTCGAGGCCGGTGCTGTTGACCCGGCCGGCATTCTCCGTGATGCCGCCTCCTCCTCCGCCGATATTGTCGGGCACGATGAGATCATCGAAGCGGGTGTGGAAGAAGACCACCTCGGTGGTGATGCCATCGTCGCCGCGAAACCGCAGGCCGGCTTCGAAGCTGAGGCTGGTTTCCTCGCGCAGCTGGGCACCGCCGGTGGCGTCGCCCGGACCGGGAACGGCCACGCCGCGGTAAACACCTCCGAACCAGCCGAGATTGCCTTCCGGGCGGTAGTTAAAGCCGATGCCGGGGGCGAAGTAGTCGATGGTGCGGCGCTGCGGGAAGCCGGGCAGGGTGGTGTTGAAATCGGGGCCCGGCGTGGTGTTGCGACGAACATTGGTGTAGCGGATGCGCTCGTAGCGCAGGCCGGGGATGACATCGAGGTCGCCGAAGCCGATCCGGTCCTCGACAAAGAAGGCGAGGGCGCGGGCGGTGCCGCGGCGGTTGTCCTGGGTGCCGGGCATGCCGCGGGTGATGGAGTCGATGCCGCCGAGGCTGTTCTGCCGGTAAACATCGTCGTTTTGAAAGCGGTCCTCGTAGTCCTCGTGTAAGCGGACCCCCATTTCGAGGCGATGGCTGAGATCGCCGGTTTCGAAAGTGCGGCGCAGGTTGACTTCGGCTCCGGAGGCCCGGTAGTTGCGGTTGTTGTTGCGCAGCCGCAGATCGCCGGCGGCTTCGCCGCGGAGGATGTCGATAGCCCCCTGGCCGTGCTGGCCGGCGAGAATTTCGGAGAGCGAGCGGAAGGACCCGCCGACGACACGGGCGTCGTGGAGCTTGTACCAGGACCGGCTGAACTTGTTGTAGTAAAGGGTGCTGGTGAGGGAAAAATCCGGGCTCGGGTCGAAATGGTGGCGCAGGTAGGTGCGGGTTTGGCGGGTGTCGATGCGGTCGAAGCGCGAAGAGGCGTAGCGGCGGGTGGGGTTGGCCCGGAAGTCGGCCTCGGTGAGACCGAGGTAGGTCTCATCGGCGACGAGGTCGGTGTAGCCGATTTTGATCTCGAAGGCGTGGCCGGGAAGGGCGGCGGGCTCGAAGCGGAGCTTGCCCATCGGTTCCTGCTTGCGGAAGCCGGTCTGGTCGCTGCCGGGAAAAGCGGCGGTGCCATCAATGGTTTTGAAGCCGTCGGTGGAGCGGTAGTAGTGCTCCACGAGCCAAGCGACGGTGCCCGCCTCGGTCTGGTGGCGATCGCCGTACCAGACATGGGCGCGGGCGTCGCGGTCGCTGCCGTATTGAATGAGGGCGCGGCCGGACTGGCGCAAGGGGATGGGGGTGGAGAGGTAATTGATGATACCGCCGGTGGTCTGCGGGCCGAAGCGGATTTGGCTGGAGCCCTTCAGCACCTCGATCCCGGCCATGCGGCCGGTGGTGGGGGTGTAGTAGGCGGCGGGATTTGCGTAAGGCGCGGGAGACGACAGAATCCCGTCCTCCATGACGCTGATCTTGCTGTTGCGGGTGGTGGAAACGCCGCGAATGCTGATATTGGGGAAAAGCCCGAAGCCATCCTCCTGGCGGGTATAAACGCCGGGGATGCGGCGCATGACTTGGTTGATGTCGTCATAGCCCTGGGCGGTGATGTCATCGAGATCGAGAAAGCTGCCCGAGCCCGGGAGCAGGTCGACGGCGGCGCGGGAGCCGATGACGACATAGGCCGGCAATTCCTGGACGGAGCCGAAGACTTCGAGATCCTCGGCCGAGGTGGTCGAGCCGGCGAGAGCGGCGCCGAGGAGGGCGGCTCAACTGCGGGCGGGAAGACGCGAGGAAACGTGTGGGATCGAATGCATCACGCCCTGATGCAACCGAGACTCAGTATCAATAAGCAAGCGAAAAATTGATTTTTTGGACGGTGAAGCGGGTGTCGAATTTGCGAGCCGGGGTCCGCCCACTTTCGTGGACGGTCCGGGGCGCCCATTCCGAGCCCAGGTCCGGGGTTTCCCTGCGAGAGAGCCCGTGGACCCCATCCGTTCAATCCTGGGTGAACGACCCCCGGCCGGGCACCTGGGTCGGCGGGTGTTGATGCGGGTCCTTAGCCTGCCCAAGGGCGGAACGATCAACGTCAATCGCCATGCTCCGGGCGGGGACCACCCATTCAGGAACCGGCTCTGGTGGCCGCCAGTTCATACTCGAGGCGGAGGAGGTTGTATTCCTGCTGGATCTGGGTTTCGAGGAGCAATTCGTAGCGGAAGGCGTGGCCGGCGGCATCGCCTTCACTGCCTTCGGCCTGGGCGAGGGCACGCAGTGCGGGAAGCACGGTGTCGGCGCGCTGCATGGTGGTGGCGTCGTTGCGGAGGCGGCGTTCGAGGTCGCTGCGCACGGCCCGCAGCATCTCCCGCTGGTAGGTGCTGGCAAATCGGTCGATGCTCACCCCCGGGGTGAAGAGCTCATGCAGATTGGTCTGGAAGAGTCGGCTGGTGTCGCCGCCGAGGTTGTTGAGGGTGAGGTTGACGCCGGGCACGTAGCCATCGCGGATGGGCATGAAGGGCTCGATCATCGGCGTGGGCTCGACGCCCCGGATGGAGGGCAGCCAGCCGCTTTCATTGACGAAGATCTGGTTGGCCTCTTTCGAGGTGAGGAATTGCAGGAAATCGATCACCTGGTCCTCATGGTCGGAGCCGCGGACCATGCCGAACGGTCCCTGGGTGTTGACGGTTTCGCTTTGCTGGCCGAGGAGAAAACGGCCGTACTCGGGATGTTCAGCGCTCGGCAGCGGCAGGACAAAAACGCCGATCGGAAAGTGGGCCTGCTGGCGGAGGCTGGGGGAGTCCCAGCTCCCACTGGAGGCCATGAGAGCGCGGCCCTGCACGAAATAGAAGACCATGTCCTCGCGCTGAAGCTGGAGAAAGCCAGGGGTGAAGTAGCGACCAATGCTGCGCATGAGACGGAAGCCGCTTTTGCTGGCCTCCCCTTCGAGAGACCATTCGCCGCGGAGCAGGGCGAGCGCCATGTCGGTGTTGTCGGCACCGAGGTTTCGCCCCGCGTCGAGCTCCTGGACGAGCCTCTGGGTCTGGGAGGCGTAGAGGTTGTCAAAGAGAAACGGTGCATTCACGCGGGAGCCCGCGATGGGCAGGATCACTTCGCCGGTGCGGCGGGCGTAGTCCTCGACTTCCTGGAGGAGGACGATAAATTCCTCGTAGGTCTCGGGTGTTCGGATCTCGCCGAAGATTTTTCTCCAGAGGTCCTGATTGTAGAACATCCGGATGGTGAACATCGAGGTGGAGACCTGGTAGTTTTCGAGCAGGTTCTGGTTGAACGTGCCGGAGAGGCCGTCGAGGAACGTTTCCCGCCAGGGGACTCCTTCGAGGTCGGTGCCTTGGTTGTAGGGATTGGGAGCCTGCAGCCAGGGCGTAAGCGGCTCGAAAAAGCGGGCGAGCAACTCATCGCTGGCGCCGATGCCCCACTGGATAAGCTGGGGGGCGTCGCCGCCGACGAGGCGGGTGCGCAGCCACTGGGTGTAGACGCGCTCGGGTACGGCAATCTGTTCGACGCGTACGCCGGGGGTGCGGCGTTCGTATTCGCGGGCGATGGAATCGAAAGCGTCGCGCAAGCCGGGTTCGAGCTGCCAGTGGGCGAAGCGGATGAGCTTGGTGTCCGGATCGGCCTGCTCGACGACGCGGGTGGCGACGCGGCCCAGTGCAATCACGAAGCAGAGGAGGAGCAGAATGGCGCCAATCCAGTTGAGGGTGGCTTCGGTCCGCGGGGTCATGACAGGTCCTCCAGTTCCTCGATCCGGCGTTCGACCATGTAGGCGCGGTTGTCCTGAGGAAACTCCTCCAGAAACTGCCGGTAATAGAGGAGGGCGGTGTGGGGATCCCCGAGTTCGCGGGACCACTCGGCGACGTGGAGGAGGGCTGCTTTGCGGGAGTTTTCCCTTGCGAGGCCGTGGGCGAGGGTGGCTTTGGAGTGGTGGAGGATGCGCTCGCCGTCCGTTTCCAGGTGGGTCCAGGCGCTGGCCATCATGAAATGGTAGTCGCGCAACGCGGAGGTGGTTTGGAAAAAGGAGCGCATCTGCTCGGCTTCGGTGAGGCGGGTGTGGGTGTCGCCGGAGCCGAAAAAGAGGTGGAGGGAAATCCAGCGCAGGGCGGCCTGCTGGGCGTAGTCGTGATCCGGCCAGTAGTCCATGGCTTGGCGGTACCAGTCCAGGGAACGGCGGAGATTGCGGTCGCTACGGTACCAAGAGTCGATCCGACCCAAGTAGTAAAGGGCGGCGACCGTGATCTCGTCTTCGGGTGTGCCGGGCTCTTTGAGGTCGAGGAGGATCTGCTCGGACTGTTGCAGATTGGCCTGGGTGCGGGGCTGGACATTGAGAAGGGTGACGGCACGGGCGAAGCGGTGGGTCCGGATGGTGGCCTCGTCGGCTCCCGGCGGGAGTGCATCCCTCAGGATGAGATGAGCTTCATTGAAAAGGAGGAGCCGGTTGCGCTTCCAGACCTCGGTGAGGTCGCCATCGGCGGAGGCGGGAGCCAGCGGCGGGGCCAGCAGTCCGGTCATGCAAAGTGTCAGGAAAAGTGGGAGACAGCGGAAGATCATTGCGAGAACCAAGGTTGGCTCAAGCTAAGCCACGGGTCAGGCAGTGACAAGTGGTTTGTCCCTTCGGTCGCCGGGAGACGCCGGTGGCGTTCACACTGTCCGAAGCTGGAACAGTGGGGCCGGACTGGCCCGAGGGATTGGATGGAGACGGATCATGATCGCATGCAAATTGAACCCGGTGCTGCGGCCAAAACGGGAGACCTTCCGACTCGGTTCACAGATGGCTCCCGATGGTCGCACTCTCGATGTGGACGCCCTCAGCCTGCTTTATGACGGCAGGCGCTGGTTGCCGGTGATGGGCGAGCTGCACTTTACCCGGCTCGTGCCCGCACGATGGGCTGAGGCGCTCAGCCGGATGCGGGCCGGAGGCATCACGATCGCGTCCACTTATGTTTTCTGGATCCATCATGAGGAAGTCCGGGGTGAGTCCGACTGGAGCGAGGGCCGGGACCTGCGGCGTTTTGTGACTGCGGCGGTCGAGGCCGGGCTGCTGGTGGTGGTGCGGATCGGGCCGTGGTGCCATGGCGAAGTGCGCAATGGCGGCCTGCCCGACTGGGTGGCCGCGCTGCCGGGCGCGCGCAGCGACAATCCCACCTACCTTGCGGCGGTGCGGCGGCACTTCGCCGCCATCCATGGGCAGCTTGACGGACTTTACTGGAAGCAGGGCGGGCCGGTCATCGCCTGTCAGCTCGAGAACGAGTATGGAGGCCCCGGCGAGCACCTCCTGACCTTGAAGCGCTTGGCGAGGGAAGCGGGAATCGATGTGCCCTACTATACCCGGACGGGTTGGCCGGAGTTGGCCACACCCCTTCGCTTTGGCGAACTGCTGCCGCTTTATGGCGCTTATGCGGAAGGCTTTTGGGACCGCGAGCTGTCGCCCATGCCCGGTTTTTATCCAGCAGGTTTCCGGTTTTCACCCTTGCGCACCGACGCCGCCATCGCGACCGATCTGCTGGGCCGGAGGGAAGCCGCCGGCCCACCCGACACGCAGCGTTACCCCTTTCTCACCTGCGAACTCGGGGGCGGCATGATGAGCAGCTACCACCGCCGGCTCCGCATCGATCCGCGCGACATCGAATCGGTCGCCCTGACCAAGCTCGGATCGGGCGGTAACCTGCCGGGTTATTACATGTATCATGGCGGGACTAATCCCGACGGCCGCCTGACTTCGCTGCAGGAAACCCAGGCGACGGGCTATTGGAATGACCTGCCGGAGAAGAACTACGATTTCCAGGCGCCGGTCGGCGCGGCCGGCCAAGTCCGGGAGCATTACCACCGGCTGCGCCGCCTGCACCGGCTCGTCCAAGTCCTCGGCGCGGAGCTGGCGGGTTGGCCGGCACAGTTCCCGGGTCGAACCGAGGGTCGGGAAAACACGGAGTCCGTCCGCTGGTCGGTGCGCGGCGATGGACATTCCGGACTGGTGTTGGTCAGCAACCATGAGCGCGGGCGGGCACTCCCCGATCGGAGAGAGGTGCAGTTTGCACTCCGGCGGACCGATGGCTCGGAGTTGCTCCTACCGTCCCGGCCGGTGACCCTGCCATCCGGTCAAAGCGTGGTCTGGCCGTTCGGCTGGGATCTTGTCCCGGGGGTTTGCCTTGATCACGCGACCGCCTGGCCGCTCGGCAGTGTGGAAGCTGCGGATGGGCGGACCGTGTTTTTGGGGGCCGTGGACGGCGTGCCGGTGGAGCTGGCGGTCAACGGCGAACCGCCCCGCAGGGTCGATCCGGGCCGCCGGGTCGCCGCCGAGTGGCGGTCGCAAGACAGTACCCTGGTGCGCATGGTGGTGCTGGACGAAACGGACAGCCTGGCGCTCTGGTTTCTACCCTGGCGCGGGCGGGAGCGGGCTTTGCTGGCCTCGGGCGCCCTGCGCATCGAAGGCAGGCGGCTCCTCCTGACCTGCCGGGGGCGGGACGCTCCGCAGGTCGCAGTGTATCCGCCGATTGACGACCATGCCTCGGCCGGGAGGCTCTTTGATGAGATTCCGATGGTGGCGGAGGGGGGCCTGCAGCCCGCTGAAGTGGGGCTGCGCCTGCTCCGCGAAGCCGGGCCGCCGCGGGAGATTCCACTGGGCTGGACCACGCCTCCGGTGGCGGTCGCTCCGGAGGTGAAGGACTTCGAAGCCGCGGCGGCTTGGGAAGTGCGTTTGCCCGGGGATTGGGGGATCGGGACCACGCCGCGACTGCGGTTTTTCTACCGCGGGGATGTCGCCCGCGTGCTGCTTGGCGGTCACTTGGTGCTGGACGACTTTTACAACGGAGACCCTCTTGAGTTCGACTTGCGTCCTCACGCCGAGGTTTTGGCCGGTGGGGAAAGACTTATTTTCGAAGTGCTGCCCCTGCGGGCCGATGCACCGATTCTCCTGCCCGAGAGCGTGCGCCCGGCCGTGGGCGAGCCGCCGGTGGCCCGGCTGGATGGCGTCGAGCTGGTGAAGGAGCGGGAAGTGGAGCTTTGAGCAACCCTGTCGGATCGGCCGGGCGGCAATCGGCTCTCGCCAGGGGTTGCGACACCTTATCGCGGGGCGGGCTGCTCCGCTTCGGGCTCGTCATCACGGTCGGCCGTTGAATCGGATGAGCCTTTGCCCCGACGACGAAGGTAGGCGAAAAAGCCGATGCAGAGCAGGAGGATGACGACCGCCGCGGCCACGCCGAGAGGATTGCGCTCAAGGATGGATTCTCCGAGGAGGATGAAACCGGCGGCGTAGCCCATGGTGATGGTCCAGCAGAGCGCGAGGTAAATGCCGAGCGGCGCCCCGGCGAGGGCGGCGGCATAATTTTTCACGAAAGCCGGCACCCCGGGCGCCATTTTCACCAGCAGGATGAACGACACCGATCGGCGCCTTTCATAGGGAGGTATGCGGTAGTCGAAGTGTTCGAGGAGATGCCGCAGCGGCCGGCGCAGAAGCGTCCGGGCCAGCCAGTAGCAGAAGATGAGATTGATCGCGACGGCCACGGCAGTGCCGATGAGTCCCGTGGTGAGACCGAAGACGGCCCCGGCGAGAACAAAAAACGGCGTGGTGGGGATGCCCGCCGCGGGCAGGAGGGCCATGGCGGTGAAAAAGCCGACTTCACCGATTGGATGTTCTCGGGCGCGGCCGGCCTCGACGCCCCCGTGCCGCCAACCAAGGCGCGCCGCCGCCGCCCCGCTGGCGAGAGCCCGCGCCGCGGCGACGACATTCCAGAAACGACCTGCATGACTGCGAGTCACCGAGTGACCCAAGGCAGCGGCTCAACGGTCGGCAAGCGAAAAGCCGACCGCCCCAACGCGGTCGATGGGGCCGACGGGCGTCCGGCGTGTCGCCGGGTTCCGCTCCCCTGCCGGCCGCCAGGGTGGAGGCGGGATGGAGAACGTTGGCTGTTCAGGCGTGGGCGTGTTCGCGTTCCTGCTTGGCCTGGGCGATGACCTTTTCCTCGAGGTCGCGGGGCATCTCTTCGTATTGGTGGAGTTCCTCGCTGTGGAGACCGCGGCCACCAGTCAACGAGCGCAGGGTGGTGGAGTAATGGTACAGCTCCTTCTGCGGGATGTGGGCGCGGATGATCTGAAAGCCGTGTTCGGACTCCATGCCGAGGATGCGGCCCCGGCGGCTGGAAATATCGCCCATGACATCGCCGAGGCAGTCTTCCGGCACCCGCACGGTGACGAGGATGATCGGCTCCAGCAGGCAGGGCCTGGCGGCGAGGCAGGCTTCCTTGAAGGCATGGAGTCCGGCGATCTGGAAGGCGATGTCCTTGGAGTCGACCGGGTGCATTTTGCCGTCGTAGAAATCGACCTTTAAATCGGTCATCCGGTAGCCGGCGATGACGCCCTCCTCGGAGGCGGTGCGGACGCCCTTTTCGACCGAAGGAACGAAAACCCGGTCGACATTCTGGCCGACCAGGGAGTGTTTGAAATCGACTCCGGCGCCGCGCGGGCCGGGCTCGACGCGCATCCAGACCTCGGCGAACTGGCCGGCGCCGCCGCTCTGTTTCTTGTGGCGGTATTTGGCCTCGCCGCGCCCGCGGATGGTTTCGCGAAAAGGAACCCGGGGTTCGACAAGCTGGATCTCGACATTAAAACGTCGCTTGAGGCGCTCGCAGATGACCTTCATGTGGAGCTCGCCTTGGCCGGAAATGACGGTCTGGCGGATCTCCGGGTCGACACGGTAGAGGAAGGTGGGGTCTTCCTCGTGGAGGGTGGCGAGGCCGTTGGCGATTTTTTCCTCGTCGCCCTTGGCCGCCTGGAGGGCGCCATGGATGGATGGTTTGGGATAGATCACCTCGGGCAGGCGGGCCGGTTTTTTGTGGTCGCAAAGGGTGTTGCCGGTGTGGGTGTCACGGAGTTTGACGGCGGCGCCGATATCGCCGGCTTCGAGCTGGGGGGCGGCTTCACGGTTTCTGCCGTTGAGGACAAAAATCTGGCCCAGACGCTCGTTGGTGTTGCGGGTGGCATTGAGCAGATCCATGCCCGGCTTCACCACACCGGAGTAGACCCGGAAGAACGAGAGGTCACCGACGTGGGCCTCGCTGAGGGTCTTGAAAATGTAGACGACCGGCTGGGCTTGGTCGAGGCCCACGGTGGTCTCCTCTCCGGACGGGGTGAAGGCGGGCACGCGCTTGCGGTCGAGCGGGGAGGATCCGTATTTGGCGATGAAGTCCATCAGCCGCGAGACGCCGACATTGGTCTGGGCGGACACGCAGAAAAGCGGGATGAACGTTTCGTTCTGGATGGCGGTGTGAAGACCGGCGCGCATTTCCTCCTCCGAGAGTCCCTCTTTTTCGAAAAAGGTCTCCATGAGCTTCGGGTCGGATTCGGCCACGTACTCGATCAATTCGCGGTGCAGCTCGGAAACGCTTTCCTTCCATTCGCCGCTGGCGGGTGACTCCCGGGGTGTTTCGCGGGTGCCGGGCTCATAGTCGAAGAATTCATTGCGCATGACATCGAGCACGCGATTGAAGCCGGGCCCGGGGTTGACCGGCACCGTCATCGGCAGGACCTGCTTGCCGAAGCGGTCGCGGAGGGCGGCGAGCAGGCCGTCAAAGTCGGTGTGCTCTTTGTCAAAGGCCGTGACGACAAGAATCTTGGGAATGTGAAAGTCGGAGGCGTAGCTCCAGACCTGTTCGGTGCCGACGCCGATGCCGTGATTGGCGTGGACACAGGTGAGGGCGAAGTCGCCCACCCGGAGGGCGCCGAGACCCTCGCTGATGAAGTCGAGGTAGCCCGGGGTGTCGATGAGGTTGAATTTGCGGTCCTGCCACTCGAGGTGGAGCAGGGAGGCATGGACGGAGATTTTGTGCTCCTGCTCGCTCACATGGTAGTCGGAGACGGTAGTGCCTGCCTCGATACTGCCCAAGCGGTTGACCACGCCGGCCTGGAAGAGCATGGACTCGGCAAGGATGGTCTTGCCGGAGCCGGCGTGGCCCACGATGGCGAAGTTGCGGATGTCCGGGGTGTGGTAGACTTTCATAGCTGGGAGAGAATCAAGGGGTTGAGGGTTTCCCGGCTGACGGCCGGGTGAGAAGCAGGCGAGTGGGGCGCCGAGCGGAGCATTAGGCCGGATAATGAAAACTCAGGTGGGAGCGTGGAAAGCATAATCGCCCTGCTGGTCGGAAATTGCTTTCGGTGGTGCTTTGATTGGTCACGGCAGGGAAGTAGAGACCAGCATGATCAGGGAGTCAAAAGAGGGCTGTTTCGGTTTGTCCTGCACGCGCCACCGCGCGGATCATGCCCTCGCTGTTGTAGGGCAGGGCGACGGCGCCGTCGGCTCCGACCGCGATGAGGCCGCCGCTGCCTCCGGCCGCAGCCAAATCCTCGTGGATGGCGGCCCGGGCGGCCCGTTCGAGATCGGTGCCACTCCAGCGGAGACGGGCGGCGAGATTGTGGGCCGCGACGGTGCGGATGAAGGCTTCGCCGGTGCCGGTACAGGAAACGGCGCAGCGGTGGTCGGCGAAGGTGCCGGCCCCGATCAGCGGGGTGTCGCCGACGCGGCCGGGGAGCTTGTTGGTGAGGCCACCGGTGGAGGTGGCGGCGGCGAGGCGGCCCGCGCGGTCGAGGGCGACGGCGCCGACGGTGCCGGTTTCGCCGTGGTCGAGCATGACGTGGTTCCGGGCCCGGGCTTCCCGCCACTGGCGCAGGCGGCGATCGACGTGGAAATACTCCGGCGGTGCGGTGACGGTTCCGTGGGCGCGGGCGAAGGCGCACGCGCCTGCGCCCGCCAAGAGGACCGGGCCGTTCGCTTCGTACACCGCCCGGGCCAGCCTGATGGGGTTGCGGATGCCGGTCACCGCCGCGACGGCGCCGGCGCGGCCGGTGCGCCCGCAAACGAGGGCGGCGTCCATTTCGCAGACGCCGTCTTGGTTGAGCACGGAACCCCGGCCCGCATTCAGGCACGGATCGTCCTCCAACGACACCACCGCGGCTTCGACGGCATCGAGCGCCGCCCCGCCCGCGGTCAGTATCGCCCAGCCGGCGGCCGCGGCGTTCCGGAGCGCTTGGTGGAAAGGCTCTTCCTCCAGCCCTCTCTCCAAGGCCGCGCGGAGCGCACCCGCCCCTCCGTGCAATACTAGAACAGGATCCACGTTGACGGAGCATGCCGATCCGGTGGCCCGGGACAAGGCCCGCCGCAGTTCCCCGGCTTCGGAATTCAAGCCGAAAGCAAACCTGTCGATGAGAGGAGAGAATCGCCCTTGGTGGATTTCTCATGAGTGAACGTATGCAGCTTGCCGGCCTCGCTTCCGGGTTCGATTGGAAGTCGGTGGTCGATCAATTGATTAACCTGGAGCGCGCACCCCAAAGACGGATGCGCACCCAGCAGGCCACGCATACCGCCCAGATCGATGCATTGGGCAAAATCTCGGGCAACCTGGAGTCGCTCCGCACGGCTTCGACGGCACTGCTCAACAACAGCCTGTTCAACGCCCGCAAGGTCGGTTTTTCCCAGAGCGGCCTGGGGTGGTCCGCCACTGCCGGCGCCGATTCTCTCCCGGGCAGCCTGACTCTCAACGTGACCCAGCTGGCGACCGCTTCCTCCCGCACCAGCCAATCTTCCGTGAGCGGCACCGCCGGCACCGCCGCCACCCTCATCGCCGATCTCCGCCTGGCGCAGCCCATCAGCGACGGCAGCTTCACCGTCAACGGACAAGCCATCGAGGTCGATGGAAGCCAGACTCTGGGGGAGGTGCTCGATGCGATCAGCACCGCCACCGGCGGCGTTGTCACCGGGAGCTATGATCCGGTTGCGGACCGGGTGACGCTGGCCAGCTCGAACGGCCAGCTCGAGCTGGGCCAGGCCGGGGACACGACTAATTTCCTCTCCGCGCTGCGCTTGCAGCAAAGCGCCGTGCAGCCCGACGGGGGGGGCGGTCTGACCGTGACCAGCGGCAACACCCTCGGGCGGATCGACCTATCGGCGCCGATCGAGTCCAGCGGCCTGGCCGGCGGGCTCTCGGGCGCCGGTCATTTTCTGGTCAACGGGGTGCGGATCGATTTCGACGCCTCGACCGACAGCCTCCGGGCCGTCATGGACCGGGTCAACGCATCCAACGCCGGTGCCCGTCTGAGCTACGACAGCGCCGGCGACCGCTTTATTCTCAGCAACACCCAGACCGGTGAATTCGCGCTCCCCGTGAGTGATGGGGAAGGCACTTTCATCGCCGCCCTCGGATTGGGAGGAGGCGCGGCCCTGACCAGCGGCCAGAACGCCCGCCTCTCCGTCAACGGGGGCATCGAGCAAGAGCACTCCTCGAACACCTTCGATGCCAGTCTGCTCGGTGCACCGGGGCTGAGCGTGACCGCCACTTCCGTGGGGCAGCAGGAGATCAGTGTCTCCAACGACACCGCCGGGCTGAAGAAAGCGGTCGAAAACTTTGTTGAGAAATACAACGCGGCCCAGTCCCACATCGAAAGCCAGATCCGCATCGACATATCCAACAGTGACAACGTCACCTCCGGGACGCTGGCCCGCAATGGGGAGATCACCTCCTTGAACCGCAACCTGCGCGCGGCGGTCTTTCAGGCCGTGCCGGATGCCGACGAAGCGTTCCGACGCCTGGAGAGCCTTGGGATCGATTTCGTGAGCGGCTCCTCGCGGCTGGAGATCAAAGATCCGGCCCGGCTCGACCAAGCCTTGGCTGAGAATCCGGAAAGCGTGCGCCAGCTCTTTCAAGCTCCTCAGACCGGCCTGCTCGCCCGCATCACCTCTCTAGTCAACAACAGCGTCGGTCCCGGGAAATCCCTCAATGCCCAGCAGGACCGGCTCAACGCCAGAAACCGGGAGATCGATCAGCAGATCGACAACATGGAACGAAGACTCACCCGGCAGAGACAAGCCATGGAAGCGGCTTTTATCCAAATGGAGATCGCGCAATCCAACATCCAGCGCCAGCTCCAAGCCCTCCAGAGCAATCTGCAAATGCCGACGACGTGACGCAACCGTTCCCATGCCGACTCGACTTTCCCGCCCACTGATCCGGGTCTTCCGGATCCTGCTTCCGCTGTTGCTGGCCGCGCTTTTGGGTGGCGGCTGCCGCACCTTCGATCGCCCGCCGGAGCTGGTGCTCGGGCGCGGCTACCATCCCGAAAACATCTTCGCTCTCGGCCCGCCGGGCCCGGATCTCGTTCGGGTCGGCGTGCTGCCGATCCACGCCCCCGGCTGGGAGCACGCCGACCTCGCCGGCCACCGGGAGGTCTTTCTCGCCGAGCTGGGCAAGACGCACCGTTTCGAGGTGGTGCCCGTCGACCCCGAGCTGGTCCGCCGGATAACGGGCCAAGGGGCGATTTCCTCGGTCGAGCGCATCCCAGCCGACTTTTTGCACCGACTGGCGGAGGCGGGAGCTTTTGATGGCATCCTGTTTCTCGAGTTCACCCATCTGCGGCCCTATCCGCCGTTGGCCCTGGGCATCCGCGCCAAGCTCGTTCACGTGCGAAATGGAGAAATCACCTGGGCGTTCGACTCCCTCTTCGATGCCGCCGATCCGCGCGTCGCCAATGCCGCCCGCCGGCACGCCCTCTCCGCCCAGCGCGGCAAGTTTCCGCTCGACCGCAGTGATACGGTGCTGCTGAGCCCGCGGCGGTTTTCGAGTTATGTGGCCGCGGAAGTTTTTTCCACGATTCCGCTGCGCGAGCCTAAAGTCGTTCTCCGCTGAGCCGATACCTCTGTAAAAGAAGTTTTAAAACCTTCCTCAACCAGCAGTTCACCAACACTCTCAACCTCCCTCCACGCCATGCATATCCACGGACCCAATCCCTACGGACCCAACCCCCTCGACCCCCGCTCGGCCGAGCGCACCAGCCGCCTGACTCCCTTGAATCAGGAGCCGGCCACGGCCGGCCCGGCGGCGCCCACCGCCGGCGATCACATCCGCCTGCCGCAGCCGGGCCCTGAAATCCGCCCCGAGATGGTGGAGCGCGGCCGGGCTCTCGCGGCCGATCCTTCCTGGCCGCCGGCCGGGGTGATCCAGCAGGTGGCGGCACTCATCGTGCCCTTCACCACCGACGAACTGCAATAAGCAGTTTTCTCCCTGGCACTAAAGCCCGTCACCCGTCGGGCGATGTAAGCAACTGCCTATGAACGCCTCAAAGACTTACGGATCCTACCGCTCCATGGCGGTGGAAACCGCCAGCCCCGGCAAACTCATCCTCATGCTGTACAACGGCGCCATTGGATTCCTGGACCGGGCGGAAGACGGCTTCTCGATGGACGGATCGTTGGCCGAGAAATATGAGCGGGTGAGCAACAATCTCATCAAAGCCCAGAAAATCATCGCCGAGCTGCAGAGTGCGCTGGATTTCAACCGCAGCAAGGAAATCGCCGAGAACCTCTTCCGCCTTTACGGCTTCATGAGCGACCAGCTTCAGGAGGCCAACCTGAAGAAAACGCCCGAGCCCATCCGCACGGTCCGCCGTCTCCTGGTGGAGCTGCGGGACTCCTGGGAGGAAATGCTTAGCAACCAGGAAGGCGTGGTCCGCGAGACCAGCGGCGCCCCCTGTCTCTTCACTTCGGCATGAACTCCGGAGAGCGTTGCCGCCTATTGCTCGAAGCCTACGAGCGCACCACCGAGCTGGAAGCCTTTGCGCTGGCCCGGCAGGATGCCGTCTACCTCGGAGAACTGCAGACGAAAAAGAACCGGCTCATCGAGGGGCTTTGCCGACACCTCCCGGAAGCGGAGTTTGAAGATTCCGAAAGGGAACGCTGGAACGGCCGGATCGCGGCCCTCACGGAAAAGCAAGGTGAGCATCTCCGGCAGGTCGGCCAGGAATTGGCGCAGTTGAAGTCCTCTTTGGCGGAAACCTCTTTTGCCACCCGTCATATCCGGCAAGTGCGCCATGCCTACGTGCCGGCGGAAAGCCGCTCCGACGAAGTGCCGGGGATTTCCGGCCTGGCTTGATGCAGCGCGCTGCAAGGCCGGCTTGGCCGGCTATCGGCTAAGGGGCCCCGGCGGGGTGGTGGGCGGGTACCCGCGGAGAGCGGTCGAGGGTCCCCAGAATGAAGGCCGCGACGTCGGCTTTGTCGGCCGGACCGAAGGAGAGGGCCTTGCCCGTCCGGGAAAGCATGGTGATGGCGTTGCGGTCGGCTTCCATGCCGAGCTCGGGGCTGGAGACGTCGTTGGCCACGATCCAGTCCAACCCCTTGCGAGTGAGTTTGGCGCGGGCTTTTGCTTCCACTTGGTCCGTCTCGGCGGCAAATCCCACCAGGATCTGCCCGGGAAGCCGGCCGGTGGCCAGTTGGGCGAGAATGTCGGGATTGGGAATCAACTGGAGCTGGAGGGGACCGTCGCTTTTGGCGCTTTTGGTGTCGAGGCGCTCGGCGGGGCGGTAGTCAGCCACGGCGGCGGCCATGATAAGCAACTGGCAGTGTGGAAAAACCTGCAGGCAGGCTTCGCGCATCTCGAGGGCGGAGGTCACGCGGTGGACGATGGCGCCTGAGGGCGGTCGCAGGGAGACGGGGCCGGTCACAAGGTCGACTTCCCAGCCGAGGCGGAGCGCTTCGGCGGCGAGCGCATACCCCATTTTCCCACTGGAACCGTTGCTGAGATAGCGGACCGGATCAAAGTGCTCGCGGGTGGGGCCCGCAGTGATGAGGCAGCGTTTCATTGGCTGTTCGGCAGGAAGAAGCGGCCGGGCCGCGGCGCCGGTCACAGGTAAGTCTCGAGTGACTCCGGGCAACATCCGCCCATGAGCCAGAAAACGTGGGTCTCGGTTGCCCAGCCGAGGACATTCATGCCGTTGGCCTGGAGGCGGGTGCGGCTGCCGGCGGGGGGCGCGTTGCGGACGGAGCCGCGCTCGGCCACGACGAGCTGAACCGCCGTTTCGCCTTCGAGAAAGATCACGGCCAGCTTGCCCGCGGGGCCGGAAATGGACGAGCATCCCCGGCTGCCAAGACGGGCCATCCGGACCGGCATCTCCTCGGGCACGGAAACGCCGCGGTCCTGGAGCCAGGCGCGGGTGGCCCGCGGGCAGCGGGTCTCGAAAGCGGGCTGGGCTTCCTCGATGATCTGGGAAGCGGCGAGGCTGGCGTATTGTTCGAAAAAGTTGACCCCTGCCGCGCTCAGCGTGCCGGAGGAGGACTGGTGCAGGCCCGGGAAAAAGAAGAAGGCCGCGATCAGGCAGGCAGCCAAGGGAAAGGGCAGCACCACCTTCCACCAAGTGCGGCGCCGGCCGAGGCGCAACCCGGCGAGAATGGAATCTCTTAGCTCAGCCGGAGGCTCAATGCCCGTGAGGTGCCCGGCCATGGTCCGGTCGAAGGAGCGCTCCCGATCGAGCCAAGCTGCAAGTTCGGGGTCCTGGCGGGCGGCGCGAAGGGCTTCCTGGATGCAGGGATGGTCATCATCGGCTCCAGAGGCCCGGCTGGCTTGGAGTATGAGCTTGATTTGGTGTTTATCCATGGCGTTGCAAAGGGGGGTTGAAAGGAATCACGGACCCGTCGGACGTCTGGCGACTGCTGCGGAGGCGTTTGCGGATCTGGGATTTGCCCCGCGAGAGCCGCGACATGACGGTGCCGATCGGTATATCGAGGACATTGGCGATTTCCTGATAGGAAAAGTCCTCGAGATAGAAGAGCGTCAGGGGGGCGCGGAAAGTGTCATCGAGCTGTTGCAGGCAATCGAGTGCGGTTTGGGCGTCGACGGCGGTGATGGGGTCATCGGACTCCGTGGGCTCGTGGTTGGGGCCGTCCTCGACCGACATCGGCTCGAAGCGATTGGCGTGGCGGCGGTTGCGGAGGAATTCCCGATAGAGGGTGGTGAAGAGCCAAGATTTGACCGCCTTTTCATTGCGGACGGTGTGTTGCTTCTCGGCGTAGATGAAAAAAGTCTGCTGGGTGAGGTCGGCGGCGTCATCCGGGTTTCTCGCCAAGCTGAGGGCAAAGCGGAAGAGGTCCCGGTAATAGGCATCGACGATGCTGCTGAAATCGCGTTTTGGCATCATAGGTAAGAGCAGGACAGTCGGGTACTATTCCCCGGATCCGCCTGGAAGCAAGAATGCCGGCGGGATGGACAAGCCGCTCCCCGTTCCCATGGTGGGAAGCAAATGCGAAGCGAGGCAGTTTCCGTGCAGGCGGCCGGAGCGTTCCAAGAGCCGAACTGGGAGGCCATCTGGTTCCGGGTCGGGATCGCGGCCATTCTGGCGGGTCAGGGGATGGTCTTCAGCCTGGCCGTCAATCTGACCCCGCCGGAGGGTCGCGCCTATTGGATCGTGCACGGCGGCCTGATCGGGAGCGCGGTGGTGGTGTTTCTGCTCTTGGGCGGACCCCTGCTGCGCGAGAGCTGGGCGGCCTGGCGGGAGTGGCGGGTGACGGTGGACAGCCTCTTTCTCGTCACCCTGGCGGGCGCCTTTGTGGCCAGCCTGCTCTCGACCCTGACGCGGACCGGGGCGGTCTACTATGAGGTCGTGGCGATCGTGTTGGCCATCTATACGGTTGGGAAAGCGCTCGGGGCTCGCTCGCGGACGGCGGCCCTGCGGGAGATCCGGCGGTTGCGGGCGGATCTGGCCACGGCGGAGCTGGCCGAAAGCGGGGGGCCGGGCCGCTCGGTGCCCGCGGCCTCGTTGCAGCCGGGGATGCGGGTCCTGGTGGGTCCGGGCAGTCTCTTCACCGTCGATGGGCGCATTGTGGGAGGGCGCGGCTTCGTGCGGGAGATGGCCATGACCGGCGAGCCGGGTCCGGTGCACCGCAGGGAAGGTGACCGGGTGTTGGCGGGGATGGAGTCGCTCGACGGGACCTTTGTGGTCGAGGTCGTCAAAGCCACCGGCCGGCGGTTGGATGAAATTCTCGAAGTGTTGGAGCGTGCGCGGCTGGGGACGGGCCGTCTCCAGGAGCAGGCGGATCGGATGATCGGCTGGTTTCTGCCGGGAGTGTTGGCGGTGGCGGCCGGAACCTTTGCCTTTTGGTTCTGGCGCACGACTTGGCCGGAAGCGCTCTTTAACAGCATGGCGGTGCTGCTGGTGGCCTGCCCCTGCGCCCTCGGGCTGGCGACGCCGATGGCGCTGTGGAGCGGATTGTTCAAGCTCTCCCGGCTCGGACTGGTGGCCGGGGCGGGTGATTTTCTCGACCGACTGTCGACGGTCAGCCGGGTGGTCTTCGACAAGACGGGCACGCTCTGCGAGGAAGAACTGGCCCTGGAGCGTTTCACCCCCGGGAGCAGGTACGTCGGACGGGAGGAGTGGCTGAAAGCGGTGGCGGTGGCGGTTGAGCGCGGAAATCCGCATCCCCTTGCCCGGAGTGTGGCCGCGGCCTTCGGAGACAATGGCGCCGCGGCCGTCGAGGTCGAGGAAGCTCGGCTACGGCCGGGGGAGGGGGTGACGGCGGTCATCCGCTCCGAGGGCGGGCCGCGGGAGGTCTGCCTGGGAGCGCCTTCGCTTTTGTCCGGCGCGGGGCAACCTCCCGAGCCGCCGGGTGGAGAAGCACCGGGCAGCCGCCGTCTGGTGTTGGGCATCGACGGGGAAGCGGCCGCTTGGCTGGACTTCCGGGAGAAGCCCCGCGCGGAAGTCCCCGAGGTGCTGGCGGAGCTGAAAGCGCTCGGGCTGGAGTGCGAGATTCTGACCGGGGACCGGGCCTTTCAGGCGGACGTCTTTGCCGGTGCGACCGGCCGCACCGGTCTTGTTCCGGAAGCCAAGGCGGCTCGGGTGCGGGAGCTGCAGGACTCCGGAGAACGGGTGCTGGCGGTGGGCGACGGCATCAACGACACCCCCGCCCTTGCATTGGCCGATGCTTCCATCGCGATGGGGGGTGGTGCGCCTCTGGCCCGCTCCACGGCCACCGCCGTCCTCGGCGGGGGATCGCTCCGGGCCATTCCCCGGGCGATTCGTTTGGCCCGCGAAATCCGGCAGGGCATCCTGACCAACATGTACTTTGCGGCTGGATACAACGTGATCGGCATGATCCTGGCCGCGGGTGGCATTCTGCATCCGGTGGTGGCCGCCCTGCTCATGCTCGGCTCCAGCGCGATGGTGTCGGCGCGGGCCCTGCGCATCGGCCGGGTGGAAGAGACCCCCGCCCACGGGGCGGACGGGCCGTCATCCCTTTCCGGGCTTCAGTCCACTCAGGAGCGGATTCCGGGTTGAGAGAAGTCTGCCGGGATGCTCAGATCGACTCCGGTTCGTCCGGATCGAGGTCGTCGGGAATTTCCTCGTACTCCCTGAAGTGCTCTGGCCGAAGCGGCTCGGAAATGGTGTAGCTTTGGTTGGCCCACCTGCCGAAATCGATCAGCTTGCAGCGGTCCGAACAGAAAGGCGCGGTGGGCGAACCCAGCCAGGGTCCGCGCTCGGAGCACGTCGGGCAGCGGGTGTGTGGGGTCGGTACGGCGGCCATTTTCTCCGATCTGCCCAACCTCGCGGGCCTGTCAAGTCCCGGGGCGACGCCGAGGATTCAGGCCGTCTGGCCGAACCGTTCCAGGTCATCACCCGCCAGCCTGAAGATCCGCCACTCCTCCAAGGGTTTGGCGCCGAGAGAGCGGTAGAAGTCCCAGGCCGGACGATTCCAGTCCAGCACGGCCCATTCCATCCGTCCGCACCCTGTGCGCACCGCCTTGCGGGCGAGGTGCTGCAGGAGGGCGCGCCCGATCCCGCGGCGACGGAAAGCGGGCCGGACGAAGAGGTCCTCCAAGTACAAACCGCGCCGGCCGAGGAAGGTGGAGAAATTGTGAAACCAGACGGCATACCCGGCCACCTCTCCCTCCCACTCGGCGAGCACCACCCGCGCCGAAGGCTCCTTGCCGAAGAGGGCGGAGCGAAGCGTGGCGGCATCGGCCACGACCTCGTGGGAGAGTTTTTCGTAGTCGGCAATCTCCCGGATGAGTGCCAGGATGGTCGGGAGATCGGCTTCGGTGGCGGAGCGGAGGACGAGAGGTGGAGTTGTCGGCATGCCGCGGTTATCTTCGCCGGAGACGGTCGGGGGCAAGCGGGATGCTTTCGGGCGGTGGCGGCTTGCGGGGTGCTGGCGGCAGCGCCTAGGCTCCGTCCGCTTCTCCGTCGTGCGTGCTCCCTTTCAGACTCACTTGGCCGCGTTTCGCCACTGTCCCACCTGTGGTCGGGCTCCGCTGGAAACGGTGGAAGCGAAGGCCGTCCGATGCGGCGCCTGCGGGTTTCTCTACTATTTCAACACCGCTGCCGCGGCGGCCGCCTTCATCGAGGATGCCGCGGGCAGGCTTCTGCTGGTGCGCCGGGATCGCGAGCCGGGCAAGGGCCGGCTGGCGCCTCCGGGAGGCTTCATCGACGCCGGTGAAACCGTCGCGGAGGCGTTGCGGAGGGAGGTGCGGGAGGAGGTCGGGCTGGAGCTCGGGGAAGCGGTCTTTCTCGTGTCCTACCCCAACCACTACCGCTACCGCGGCATAGACTACCCGACGCTCGACCTCTTTTTTCACGCCCGGGTGGCGGATTTTGGAGCAGCCCGGGCGCTCGATGAGGCGGAGGGCCTGGTGGTGGCGCCGCTGGCCGAGGTGGCGGCGGATCAGATGGCCTTTCCTTCGATGGCCAAGGCCCTTTCGTTCCTGCAGAGGCGGGACTGTGGCTGAGGCTTTTCTGCGTTGCAGGCCGGGGCGTGCCGGCCATGGTCGGGGGCATGAAGATGCAAATCTACCAGATCCTGCATGTTTCCAGCCTGCTCATCCTCACCGGACTGACCTTCCTGGCCATCGCGGCGCCGCGCCCGGAGTGGCGGCGGCCCATCCTCATCGGCACGGGAATTCTCAGCCTCGTCATGCTGGTTTCGGCCTTCGGCCTGATCTCGGTGATTTACGGCAACAACTTCACCGGCTGGATGATCGTGAAGATTGTGCTCTGGGTGATTCTCTCGGCCTTGGCCGGACTGGCCTTTCGTTTGCCCGGCAGAGGCAAGCTCTTGGGATGGACGGCCACGGCAGTGCTGATCCTCGCCGTGCTGATGGTTTACCTGAAGCCCTTCTGAGGCCTCGACCATGACCGTCAGCCCGGGCGGGGAGACCATCTGCGGTATCTGGGCCGGGCCCGACGGCCGGGTTCATCTTTCGCTGGGTTCCTCCGGCTCGGCCGCGCGGCGCTCCGTGCAGACCGATCTCCGCCCCTTCGCGTGGGTGAAAGGGCCTCCCGCGGGCCTGCCCGATGCGGTCCGGGTGGAGCCGCTCGCCGGTGACGGCGCCTTCGACCACCTCGTCACTTTCGGGGACGCGGCCGATTATGAGGCCTTTGTCAAAGCGAACACGGGCGTGGTCGACACCATCCGGTCCCGCGAAAGCCAGTTTCTGATCGCGGAAGGCCGGCGCACCTTCGAGGGTATTCCCTTCGCCCGTTTGCGGCGCTGCCAGCTCGACATCGAAACGGCCTGCGGGGATGGGCGGGACTTTCCGGACCCGGAGCAGCCGGAGGACCGCATCCTCGCCATCGGCCTGCGGCTGGAGGGAAAAAACCGCCTGCTCGAGCTCGAGGCCGACACCGATGATGCGGAGGCGGCGCTGCTACACGAGTTGAACCATTACTTCCGCGACGAGGACCCTGACATTCTCGAAGGCCACAACCTCTTCAAGTTCGACCTCGACTACCTGCGCCGCCGGGCGCGGCGCTTGCAGGTCCCCCTGGCCTGGGGGCGTTTCGGGCAACCCGCCCGTTTCCGCAACAGCCGCCTGCGGGTGGCCGAGCGCTGGATCGACTATCCCCGCTGCGATCTGCCGGGTCGGGAGATTGTGGACACCTACCTGCTGGCCCAGATCTACGATCTCACGACCCGCGAGATGCAGTCCTACGGCCTCAAGGAAGTGGCCCTGCAGCTCGGGGTCACTTCCGAGGAGGACGACGGGCGCACCTACCTCGACGGCGGCCTCATCGGCGAAACCTTTCGCGAAGACCGGGAGCGGTTCCGCGCCTATCTGGCAGACGATCTCCGGGAGACCGAGGGCATTGCCGCGGTCCTGTTGCCGACCTACTTCGAGCAGGTTCGCGTCATACCGACGACCCTGCAGGAGGCGGTCCTTCGGGGCACGGCGGCGAAAGTCGACCTGCTCCTGCTGGAGCGCTATCATCAGGCCCGCGGGGCCTGCCCTCTGCCGGTGGAGGTGAAACCCTTCGCGGGCGGCTTCACCCGGAGCTTCCGGGAAGGCGTCTTCCGCGACGTGCTCCACTTCGACGTCGCCTCGCTTTACCCGAGTCTGCTCCTCCTGATCGGCCGCAATCCCCGGCCGGATCACCTTGGCATCTTCATCCCGCTGCTCAAGGAACTGCGGACGTACCGGCTCGACTGCAAGCAACGGGCGGCCCGGGAGACCGAACCGTCCTTGAAACTCGAATACCAGGCGCGCCAGGCCAGCTTCAAAATCCTCATCAACAGCTTCTACGGCTACCTCGGATTCTCGGGAGCGCGGTTTGCGGATGGTGAACTGGCGGCGGAGGTGACGGCCCGCGGCCGGGAGCTGCTGCAAAAGTTGATCGAAGCCTTCGAGAAGGAGGGCGCCCAAGTTCTGGAGGCGGACACCGACGGCCTTTACCTCGCCTGCCCGGATCGGCGGGCCGATCCCGAAGCACTGCTGGAGGCGGTCGCGCCGGTGCTGCCCGCGGGCATCGAGCTGGAGTTCGACGGCCGCTACGCGGCCATGCTCTGCTACAAGGCGAAGAATTACGCCCTGCTCGATGGCGACCGCATCATCGTGCGCGGCTCCGCCCTGCGCTCCCGCGGGATGGAGCCCTTTCTGCGGGAGCTGACCCGCCTGCTGATCCGCAATTTGCTGGGCGCCGGCGGACCCTCCGCCGCGGAGCGCCTGGCCGAGCTGCGGGAGCAGATCCCGGCCCGCCGCATCCCGATCGGGCACCTGGCCAAGTCGGAGATCCTTTCCCAGAATCCCGAAGTCTACCGCAGGGCGATGGAAGCGGGCGGGAAGCCGCGGCGGGCCTCCGCCGAAGCGGCCCTCCAGCTCGCCGGCCGACCGCGGATGGGCGACCGGGTCGCCTATTACATCGTCGGCGGGGCGAAGCCGAGGACCCCGGACTGGCAGCGGGCGCGCCCGGTGGAACTCTACGATGCCGAGACCGCCCCTTACGATGCAGACTATTACCTGAAAAAGCTCGACGACTGGGCCAAGCGCTACGCCACCTTTCTGGACGACACCTCGGTGGGCGGCCGCCAGGGCAGCCTTTTCGACTGATTGATGAAACGCCGCGCCATGGATCCCAAAACCCGAAAAGACGGCCTCGCGGAAAGGGCACGGCCATGATCCGGCGGAAAGCAGCCTTCGCCCCCGAGGGCGCTTTTGCGATGGCCCCGATGATCGACATGGTCTTTCTGCTCCTGGTCTTCTTCATGTGCGTGAGCACGCTCTCCCAGGCCGGCCGCCTGGTGGAAGTGGAGCTGCCGGAATCAGCCACCAGCGTGGTGCCGGATGAGTTCGGGGAGCGCGTCATGGTCTCCCTGACCGCGGAAGGCGAGATCTGGCTGGGGGCGGCGCCAGTGGAGTCTCCGGCGCGGCTGACGGAGCTGCTGCGGGAGCTGGCCGCGGCTTCACCCCGCCTGCGGTTGCACCTGCGCGCCGACCGCGAGCTGGAGTTTCGGCGCATCCGCGAAGTTTTGCAGGCCGGAGCGGAAGCCGGGATCGCCGACATTATTTACGCCACCCACCAGGGAGACTGATCTTCATGCCGATCCGCCGCCGACCACCTGAAGAAACCCCGGCCGAGGTCCCGCTCGCGCCCATGATTGATGTGGTTTTTCTGCTCCTGATCTACTTCATGGTCAGCGCCACCCTGCAGCGGCAGGAGGCCGACATCAGTTTTCAGCTCCCCGGATCGGTGGAGCTGGCGGCCCCGTTGGATCTGCCGGAAGAGCAGATCGTCGAAATCACGGCCGAAGGCCAGGTATTGGTGAACGAGTTTGCCGTCGATTCCCCGGAGGCGCCGCGCTTCGAGGAGTTGGCCGGCCTGCTGAGCCGATTCCGTCAAAACAGCGAAGCGGCACGGCTGGAAGCGGCGGTCACGATCGCTCCCGACGACGGCACCCCGCACCGGTTTGTGATCATGGTCATGGATGCCTGTACCGCCGCCGGCATCACCGCGGTGCACTTTGCCCTGGAGGGCGGCGACTGAGGGGGTGGGAGCTAGTCGTTCTCGTCGGGACTGCCGGCGGGGGAAACCCAATTCCTGAGGTCAACAGCACCTCCAATTGCGTGCGTAAGACGTTGATTACCAATGGAGGGATGGCGGGCTTGGGTGTCCCGCGGCCCGTCGTAATCATAATCCTGCTCGTAATCTTAATCGACTGATCGAGTGCTGGTGATTGCATTTCACGCCACTAAAATACACTTGATCATGAAAAGTTGGATGTGCGCCAGGATGCCATCGGTTTTGCTTCCCGGGTTGATGAATGGCACGCAGGAATTCCCAAGAGCCCTGCGGTTCACAATCAGTTGGACTGGGCATCAATTTCAATTCCCTTGAATAGTGCACGGAGGCACGTGCACGGAGGCAGACCGCTGTCGATTCTTCGCTATCGCGCGCGGCTCTGCGCTGCGTGTCTTGAGGTGGTTAATTCGCGAAGAAGCGAATCGACTCAGCGGAGTCCCTCAAGGCGATACCAATACGCATTGTCCCGATGTTCATGGGCCTTGTCCGCAACTCCTCTGCCAGCCGCATCGATGAAGAATCATCCGGGTACGGTCAGGACATGCAGAAGAACGGGAAGTGGGATTACGATTACGAGCAGGATTACGATTACGGGCTTGGACAGGGAGTAGTAGATTGAACTCAGCCCTCTTTGTCGGGACTGCCGGCGGGGGAAACCCAGTTGAGGGTGTAGGACTCCACGGCGTCGCCGCCTTCGCCTTTAAAGAGCAAAACGACCAAGTGGAAGGTCCAGGGTGCGCGAATGAAGCGGGGATTGGCCAACCGGTGGGGTTCGTCGCCGGGGAGCAGGACGATCGATTCCGGGCGGGTCACGGCCCGGCGGATCCGGAGGACGGCCCGATCGACATCGGCTGGCTCGGGTCTAAAGGCTTCGTCAAGAAAGTTGATCGCAAAACGGCTGTCCTCCATCACGAGATGGAGAAAACCGCCTTGGGGCCGGGGCAGGAGCCGGCCTTCGCTGGGCGGTTCGGGAGGAGGTTTGGCCTCTTCGGCGGAAACCCATGGAGCGGCCAGAAAGGCGAATGCCAGCAGGGCGATGAGCCTTGCCGAAGATCGGGCGGGCCCGGGCCCCATCGAGAAAAAAGCGCGCATGGGAAGAGGATCGGAGTGCGAGGGAAGGACTTTAGGCACGGGCGATCCGGGAAACCCGGCTTAGGAGCGGGGGACGGCCCGTATCGGAGCCTGGGGATGGGCGGTGCGCTGGCTTCGGGAAGAGCTGTCCGGAGTGCCGTGAGGGATGATCCGGACCCGGTCGGTGGCGGGCGGTGTGAAAGACCCGGAACCCGGGCCTTCGAGCCTCCGGTTGGAGGTCTGGATCTCGAGGCCGCGGCCGGTTGTCGGGCCTGTTTGGTCGGGTGCCTGGTTGGGCTGGTTTTGCTCCTTTTCCGGCGGGGTGATCCAGACCGGGATGGTGCGGATGAAAACGGGGCGGCGGTTCAATTCGCGTTGGAGGTGGCGCGCTTCGGACTCGGCTTCGGCGGCGCGACGTTCCGCATCGGAAATACGGGATTCGGCCTCGAGCCGGCGGTACTCGGCTTCGCGGGCGGCGGCGAGCTCTCTCCGGTAGCGCTCTTCTTCTTGATAGCGGGCGGTGGCGAGGGCCAGCTCATCGGCAATGGGAACCATCGGATAGCGCTGCTGAAACTGGCGCCAATAGGTCAGTTGGTAGAGACCGGAGGCGTTATGAAACGCCTCGTCGGCCTGCCGGCGGGCCAAGATCGCCCGGCCTTCCGCTTCGAGGGCGGCTTCTGCTTCAGCCTGGCGGCGTTGTTCGCGCTCGATGGCGGCCCGGCGGCGCTCAACGGCCGCGCGGTGTTCTTCTTCGGAACGGAGATTGACCGCGGAGACGCGGTCGTCGCGGAGGGTCAGCTCTCCGCGGTCGAAAAACCAGATTGCACGATCTTCGAGGATGACTTCGCCAATCGGTTCGCCGAGGACTGCAATGACCTCGGCCCGGGACTGGCCTTCAACCACCCCCGCATGGAGGGTATGAGCGAAAGTAAGAACCCCCGCCGCGGCGGCGGTCCGGATAACGGAGAGATCAAAGATGCGCATAACAAACGTTCTCCTCTGAGCTGGAAGTGACAAGCCGGTGGGGGCGGCGTTCCTCTATTCAGATGGGATGGTCCGGGAAGCAATTTCATTCCCAAGTACCGGTCCTCACCCGGATCCGCCGGGAGTGCAACGGACACCGGGCAGAGGGGTTCCGGAAAGGCGAAACGAGCCCCCGGCGGCAGCGTTCCGGGAGTCAGCATCAGACCGCGGCAGTGGGAAGCTGACGTCCGATGGATCTTTGTCCCACGGATTGACAGGGCGTGGAGCGGAGCCAAGAGATGCTCCATGCCGCCGCATCCCTTTCTCGAGGACGACTTTTTCATCCGCTGGACGACCCTAGTTCCGGAACGGGTCGAGCCCGATATTTCCGCCGCCCTCGCCGAAGCGCAGGGCAGGATCGACGCCCTGGCCTCGCTCGATCCGTCGGGTGCGACCTTTGCCAATACCTTTGCCGTGCTCGAAGAGGCCACCGAGCGATTGTCCCGTGCCTGGGGCAAAGTGGGCCATCTCACCTCGGTGGCCGACTCCAAGCCGCTCCGCGAAGCCTACAATGCCATGCTACCGAAGGTTTCGGAATTCTACACCCGCATCCCCTTGGATGATCGGCTCTGGAAGGTGCTGAAAGCGGCCCGCGACCGGACGGACCGGAATGTCCTGACACCAGTGCACCTGCGCTTTCTCGACGAAACGGTGGCCGACTTCATCCAGCACGGGGCGGACCTGCCGGCGGAGAAAAAGGCGCGCTTCGCCGCCATCCAGCTCGAGCTGGCCTCCATCACCCAGAAGTTTTCCGAAAACGTCCTTGATGCGACCAACGCCTGGGAGCTGGTCATCGAAGATGAGAGCCGGCTGGCCGGCCTGCCCGATTCGGCGAAAGAAGCGGCCCGGGACCGCGCCCGCAGAAAAGGCTGCGGCAGCGACGAAAAACCCGCCTGGCGCTTCACACTGCAAATGCCCTCGATGGAGCCGGTGATGAGCTATGCCGAGGACGAGGCCCTTCGGAAGGAAGTCTGGGAGGCGGCTTCTTCCTTGGGCCGGAAAGAGCCCTTCGACAACGCCCCTCTCATTCGCTCGATCCTCAAGCTGCGCGCCGAGCAGGCGGCCCTGCTCGGCCGCGAAAGCTTCGCCGACCTCGTGTTGGAGCGGCGAATGGCGAAAAACGGCGCCGATGCGCTGGAGTTTGTCGAAGACCTGCAGCAGCGGATTGCGGCTCCCTTCGCGGAGGAGGCCGCCGCGCTGGAGGAGTTTCGCGCCCGGCACACGGGCGAGGAACGCCGTCGGCTCGAGCCATGGGAGATCGCCTATTGGGCGGAAAAACTCCGACGGGAGCAGTATTCTTTCGACCAAGAGGAAGTCCGGCCATACTTCCCTCTGGGCCGGGTCATGGAGGGAATGTTTGCCCTCACCGAGCGACTTTTCGGCGTCCGGGTGCGCGCGCGCAACGGAGCCGAAACCTGGCATGAGGAAGTCTCCGTCTACGACCTCGAGGATGTTTCCGGCGAGTACCTGGGTTCGTTTTACGCCGACTGGTTCCCGCGGGAGAGCAAGCGCGACGGAGCCTGGATGAACTCGCTCCTGACCGGGCTGCCGCCGCGTGACGGACGTCCCCGCGAGCCGCACTTGGGGCTGATCTGCGGGAACCTCACCCCGCCGGTCGGCGACCGCCCCTCCCTCCTGACGCACCGTGAAGTGGAGACGATCTTCCATGAGTTCGGCCACCTTCTCCACCACTTGCTCAGCGAAGTCGAAATCCGCAGCCTCGCCGGCACCAACGTCAGCTGGGACTTTGTCGAGCTGCCGTCCCAAATCATGGAGAACTGGTGCTGGGAGCGGGAGGGCCTCGACCTCTTTGCACGCCACTATCAGACCGGCGAACCCATTCCTGAGGAACTTTTCCAGAAGATGGTGGCCACAAAGAACTTCCGTTCGGCTTCCTTTTTCATGCGGCAGCTCTCGTTTGCCAAAATGGACATGGAGCTGCATCATAACACCACCGCTTTTCTGGAAGGGGATCCGGAGCAAAAGCTTCGCCCTCTGCTGGAGCCCTACACCATTCCGACCCGCACGCCCGCACCGACCATTGCCTGCCGTTTCAGCCACCTGTTTTCCAGCCCCACCGGCTATGCCGCCGGCTACTACTCGTACAAATGGGCGGAGGTGCTGGATGCGGATGCCTTCACCCGCTTCCGGGAGGAAGGGCTTTTCAGTCCGGCCGTGGGGGCGGAATTCCGCCGCCACATCCTCAGTCGGGGCAACTCCGCTCCGCCGGAGGAGCTCTACCGGGCCTTCCGGGGCCGGGATCCCGAACTCGATCCCCTTCTCGAACGCTGCGGTCTGCTCGCTCCGACCTGACGGCCCGGCGTCCGGCATGCCCTCACTCACCGGTCGTCAACGCCCCGAACCTGTCTGGTAATGGCACCCGCCCATGGAGCAACACCGCCGCGCCGACGGCGGCGATGGATTCGTTGGCTGGGATGGCTGGCAGTGGCCGGAGCCGGGGTCTTCGCGCTCCTTCTGCTGCTGGTGGCGCTGACGCCTTGGTGGCTGCCGCTGGCGCTTCGCCCGGCTCTGAAAGCCGGCGGCACGACCTTCGAGCGCTATGAGCGGCTGCCCGAGGCCCGGTTCGCGCTTCATGGGCTGCACCACAGCAGCCCCGGGTTGGAGGCGGCGGTTGAACGTCTCGAAGCACGCCAGCCCCTGCGCTGGCTGCGGCGGGTGCGGGCGGAGGCCGATCAAACCCCCGAAGCCCCCTACCTGCGGATCGAAGGCTGGTCGGTGCTCTACGACGGCACCGTGGAGCGCACGCCGCCTTCCGATCCGCGCCCTGCTCCGGCTCCTTCGGAGGTGCTCCGGCAGGTCGGGCGGATTCTGCTCGGGCTGGATTTCTGGATGCCTTGGGCGGTGGCCAATGAAGGGCGTTTCGAAATGGCCGGGCGGAGTTGGGAAGTCCCTTCCGCCAGCTGGAAGCGTGGTCGGGTGGAGCTGGCCGCGACCGGCACCGATCCGGATCACCGCCTGCGGCTGGACGTCGACTTGGCGCCCCTGCGGGAAGGAGGTGAGGGCCGTCTGGAGTTGATTGAGGAGATCCACCAATTGGCCCTGACGGGTCGGCTGAGCGTCGAGGATGCGTCGATCCGGGCCCATGGCGAACTGGCTTACGGGAGCAACGTCGCAGCGTGGGCCGCGGAGTGGGTCGACGACGACTGGGTGCCATCGGTCGGAAGCCTGGACGGCGAAGATTGGGCCCTCCCGGCGGAGCGGATCGGATTGGACGAGTATTACCGCGAGGTCATAGGCAGCTTTCGGATGCGGACCCGGGGGTTGACCGCGGCTGTCGACCTGCGGATTGAAGCCGATCCGACCGAGGAAGCGGTCCTGGAAGTGCCTCCCCTGGTGATTGAGGCGGATGCCACCCTGGAGCCCGATCGGATCGAAGTACGATCCCTGCAGGCCACCATGCCCGGGGTGGAACTGCGGTTGGACCGGCCGGTGGTATTCGGCTGGGAGCCGGAGCTTCCCGGCGAACCGGCCCGCTTGGATTTGGTGGCCGATCTCGCCGCGCTGCCTTGGGTCAAGGCCCGCGGGCGGGTGGAGGGCAGGGTGGATGTGGTCCCCATGGAAGGGATCTGGCCGCGGCTTGATTTCGACCTGCGGGGCGGTGGCCTTGGGTGGGCGGATTTGGCCGTCGGGATTGAAACCCTGACCGCCGCCGGCCGGCTGGAATGGCCCCGGCTCGCGATTGAACAGGTCCGGGCCTCGATCGGCGAAGGATCACGGGTTGAGCTGGCCGGGGCCATCGACCTCGAAACCCTGGTCTTGGAAACCATCGAGTGGAGCACCGAACTTTCCCCCGATGTCATGGAGCCATGGATACCGGAAGGATTGAGGGTGGGGAAGATCTCCGCTGGAGGCGCCCTCCTTGGTGCTCTGGCGGAGCCCGAACACGAGGGCTGGCTGGAGGTGGCGGATTTGAGCCAGGACCCCTTGGAAACCATGACGGTGGTCATGGAATGGGAGGGTGACGGGATCGCCCGCCTTGCCGCCCATTTGGAGGCGTCCAACGCCGCTGGCGGCGTGCGGCTGAGCGCCACCGCGGGCACGGGGCAAGGCGGCGGCTGGGCGGGATCGCTGGAAACACTGCACTGGCGCTTCGATCCGGATGAGCCTTCCCTCGAACTGGCGGCTCCCGCAGTCTGGAAGGTGTATCCGAATGACGGTGACGGACTGGAGATTGAACTCGGGCGGCTGGAGCTGGCTCAGGGCGGCGTCGAACGGCTCGTGTTGGGTGCCCGCCTGGTCGGGAGGAAGCACGGCGAGGTCCTCCTCAAGGCGGTGCAGCCGCAGCCGGAGTGGCTGGCCTGGATCTATCGCGAAGCGCTGCCCGAGGCCGCCCTCGACCGAATTTTCCTGGAGGCCGCCTGGGACGACGGCCCTCTCACGGGCCGCCTGGAGACCGCCGGATCCTATCATCCTCCCGGAGCGGACACCGGGCCCCTCCGGGTGGCCGTCGACATTGCCGCCGGTCCCGCCGGGCTACACCTTGATCCTCTGGATATCGAGGCCCTGGGGCGGGTGATCCTTTCGGCCAATGGCATCCTGCCGGTGGCGCTGTATCCGGGAGCGGACGACAGGTTGCTCCGCGTGTTGGAAAACCTGGAGGTGGGCCTGCGGGTCGAGTTGAGCCCGCACCCGGCCTTTTGGGAGGCGGTGGGCGAGTGGACCGGCATTCACCTGACGCGGCCGGAAGGCACCATTGATCTCGCGGGAAGGCCGGAGCGCCTCAGCGGCAGGATCGATCTAGGGATCGAGGAAATTCGCCTGCCTCCGCGGGTGGAAGCGGTGTCGTGGCCCCGTCTTTCGGACCTTCAGCTGGAAGCAGTGCTGGACCAGAACCGCGCCGAATTGAAGCAGATGACTCTCCGCCTGGCGGGCCAGCCGGTGCGGGCGGTGGGGTTGCTGCCCTTACCGGCCGGTTTCTGGCCCTCGCTCCTGGAGAGGCCGGAACTGCCGGACTGGCGCGAGGCATCCCTCGACCTGGAGGTGCCGGAGACCGACTTGGCCGAGCTGGCGCGTTTCTTTCCCGAGTATCTCGCTCCGCGCGGCCTCTTCGATCTCTCCGTGCGGCTGCGGCCCGGGGCGGACTGGACGGGGCGGCTCCGCATCGAGGATGCGGCCACCCGGCCCTTTCTGCCCTTTGGTTCGCTTCAAGACATTAACGCCGACATCGCCTTCGCAGATGGCCAGTTGCGCTTCCGGGATGTCTCGGGTCGGGCCGGTGGAGAGTTGCTGTCGATCACGGGATCGATCGATCCCTTTTCCGGAGACAGTCCCGGGATGGACCTGACGTTGTCCGGACAAAACCTGCCGCTGGTCCGGCAGGCCGGGCTGGTGCTGCGGTCGGATCTGGAGGTTTCGGTCCGTGCGCCCCCGGGGGGAAATCCACGGGTCACCGGTCGGGTCGGCCTGCGCAACGGCCTCTTTTTGATGGACCTGCGGGCGCTCATGCCCGGGGGCGGCAGGGGCGCGGCCCAAAGGCCGCCCTACTTCTCGGTCGATGAGGCGCCCTTTGCGGACTGGGAGTTGGATGTGGTTATTACCGGAGACCGATTCATGCGGGTGCAGACGCCGCTCTTCCGCGGGGAACTGGACGCCGCCTTCCGCCTTCAGGGAACGCTCCGCGATCCCATTGCGATCGGCGAAGCGGGGGTGGTGGACGGGCAGGTGCTTTTCCCCTTCGCGACCTTTGCGGTCCAGCAGGGAAACGTCGTGCTGACGCGTGAGAATCCCTTCGAGCCGCGGATCTTTGTCACCGGCACCAGCCGGCGCTACGGCTACGACCTCCGCTTTGAAGTCAGCGGGACGGCCTCGGACCCGCAGCTGGTGCTGACCTCGACGCCCTCGCTCAGCTCCGAGACCATCCTGCTCATGGTCATGGCCGGCGAGTTGCCGACGGAGGAAATTGGCTTCACCCAGCAACAACGGGCCACCCGGATCGGTTTCTTTCTCGGGCGCGGACTGTTCGGCGGACCGGGGGCGGGCGGCGGACTGGCGGACCGGCTCACCATCGATTCCGGCGAGCGGATTTCGCGGCAGGGCCGGGAGACCTACCGGATGGAATTCGAGATCGACTCCCGGTGGCTGCTGGTGGGGGAGTATGACGAATTCGACGCCTACAATGCGGGCATCAAATGGCGCTTCATCTCGCGGGGCGGAACGCGGTCGGGAGGTGTCCGGTGAGAGGGTCGCCGCCGAGCTGGAAATGGTGGCGGGCGCTGGTCTTGGCCTTGGTCGCGGTGGCCGGCGCACTGCAGTTGGCTGCGGCCGAAGAGCGGGCCCGGCTCGAAGTCACGGGCGCCGGCTGGCTGAAAAACCGCGAACTCCGCCAGACCCTGGACCTGCTCCTGGGCGACCAACCCCGCGACCGGCTCGATGCCAACACCATCGAAGACAGCGCTCTCATTCTGCTTTCCGCCCTCACCAGTGATGGGTTTCTCCGCCCCGAGGTGGAGGTGCGGCTGACCCTGGAAGATGGCACCGAACAGACCCATTCCTGGGACCACACCCTCGACACCCTGCTGCCACGGCCCTTGGGGGCGGTCGGGGCGCGATTCACGTTGCGGCCGGGCCAGCGCTACCATTACCGCTCGATCCGGTTCACGGGGCTGGCGGCTTTTTCCGCGTCGCAGGGGGAGGAGTATTTCCACGGGGATGTGTTTCTGCTGCCCCTGCGGTCGGCCCGGGTGTACACCCCGTCCGAGCTCAGCCGCAGCCAGCAGAGCCTCGCCCAAGATCTCCGCCGGACCGGCTTTCAAGAGGCGACGGTGCAGGCCGAGGTGATGACGATGGACCATGCCACCGGGGCGGTGGAGGTGGATGTGCGGGTGACAGAAGGACCGCGCTGGAGGGTTGCGGAAGTGGAGGTGGTGATCGAAGGCGAGGCATTACCCGATCTTCCAGGGGCGGAAGAGCTGCGGGGCCTGGCCTTTTCACGCGTGCTGGAGCAGGATATCGTGACCGAATTCCGCAACGCGTACTTGAGAGCCGGATACGCCGATGCGGCGGTGCGGGTGCAGGTGCGCCCGGGTCAGGTGACGGCGGGTGGCGAGCGGCCGGTGAGGCTGCGCGTGGAGGTGGAGCCCGGCCCGAAGGTGCGGGTGGGGGAAATCGTCTACACCGGCAATGAGCGGACGCGGCCGCATGTACTGGACCGCCGGGTGCGTCTGCAGTCGGGGGATCCGCTGGACCGGCTGGAGCTGGAGCAGGCCCGCCTGCGGCTGGCCCGACTGGGCGTGTTCGAGCGCATCCAACTCGACTACGAGCCGGAGACCGGGCCGGTGCGCAACCCCGTCTTCACGCTCCAGGAAGGGCGGCGGTGGGACGCCAGCCTGCTGCTGGGCTGGGGAAGCTATGAGCTGCTGCGCGGAGGGGTGGAGATGCGGCACTTCAACCTTTTCGGGCGGGCCCACCAGAGCCGGCTGCTCTTGGTGCAGTCCTTCAAAGCGAGCAACTTCAATCACACCTACACCATGCCGGAGATTTTCGGCGAGCAGATCGACGCCTCCATCCAGACCTTCGGGTTGCGGCGGGAGGAGGCGGCCTTCGTGCGCCAAGAGTTTGGCCTCGGACTCGGGCTGCGGACCACGCTGACCCGGCTGGGGGCGGATGCCTTCGTGCGCTACAACTTTCAATCCCTCGGAGTGAGCCGCAGCGACTTGGCGAGCGCGGAGGGGGTGGACGAGGGGCGCACCCGGGTGGCCTCACTGGAGTTGGGCCTCAACCGGGATCGGAGGGACAATCCGCTCCGACCGCGGCGCGGCCACCGCCTCTTCGGCACGTTGGAGGTTGCCAGCCAGTCACTGGGCGGCCAAGCGGAGTATCAACGTTTCGAATACGGTGGATCCTACCACCGCGGCATCGGAGGCGGGCGGCGGGTGCATGGGTCGGCGACCTCGGGCATTATCACCACCTTCGGTTCGGATGACAGCCGCCTGCCGGCGGGGCGGCGCTTCTATCCCGGCGGTGAAAGCTCGGTGCGCGGATTTCAGAGCGGCCGGGCCACGCCGCGGGCGGAGGACGGGCGGTTCGTGGGGGCGAAGTTTTATCTGCTGACCAACATGGAGCTGGAGCAGGACTTGGCGCCGAACCTGGCTGCGGTCGTGTTTGTCGATGCAGTGGGTTTCACCAGTCGGCTGGCGGAGCTGCCGTTTCAGGATGTGCTGGTGTCGGCGGGCCTGGGTCTGCGGTATTACACCCTGATCGGGCCGGTTCGGCTCGAATACGGGCACAACGTGAACCCACGGACGGCCGATCCGAGCGGGACGCTGCACTTTTCGATCGGGTTTCCTTTCTGAGGAAAGCGCGAGCCCGGCGGGGAGGACCGTTCAGACCCGGAAGAGGATGCGCTCTTTCTGGAAGAGGACCACGACCAGCGCCATGGCGACGGCGGCGTAAGCGAGGGAGGCGAACAGGGTGAGGCTGACGAACAAGACATCGGTGGCCCCGGCCATGACTTGCTTCATGGCGAGAGCGGTATTGAGGATGGGGGCAAGCGCGAGGGCGGAGCTGGTTTCGGCATCGAGAATAAAGCTCAGCATGGCGGGCAGGAGGATGACCGCGATGAGCGGGAAAACGTAGGCTTGGGCTTCCTTTTGGTTTCGGGCCACGGCCGAGATGAGGAGCAAAAGGGCGGAGGTCATGAGGGCGAACGGCAGCACGAGAAAGAGCACCGCGACGAGTGCCGGATAGGAGACGGCAATCATCCCCTGCAGCTCGGTGGCGAGAAACTGGAGACCGACCTCCAAGGCGAGGATGAGGCCGGCGACCGAGCAGAAGGCGGAGATGAGGCTGACCAGACCGATGGTGAGGAGCTTGCCGAGAATGATGTCCTGGCGGGAGGCGGGTGAAACGAGGAGTGTTTCGAGGGTGCCGCGTTCCTTCTCCCCCGCGCAGAGATCGAAGGCGCTGGTCATGCCGCCGAAAGCCGCGCCCATGATGACGAGGTAGGGCAGGATGATCCCGAGGATGAAGCCGCCGAGGGCGGCCTCGGTGGCGAGGTTGCGGGTGCGGGAGCGGACCGATTCGGTCCATTCCGGCGGTAGCTCGGCCTCGGCAAGGCGGCGTTCGAGTTCGTCTTGGTTGAAGCGTTCGAGGAGCGCGAGGAGACGGCGGTGGGCGGTGGTGGAGCGTTCGTTGGAGGCGTCGAAGAGCAACTCGGGCCGGATGCGTTCTCCGGCGGCAAACCGCTCGGCGTCGTCATCGGCAAAGACGAGGGCGGCGCGCAGGCGGCGCTCGCGGATGGCTTCCTCGGCGGCTTCGGCATCGGCGAAATCGAGAAAAACGAGGGTATCGTCGGTCTGGAGAAACTCAGCCAGGGCGGCCGGCGTTCCGCCACCGAGGAGGGCGATTTCGAGGATTTGGGTCTGCTGCTCGGTGGCCTTGCGGCCGCCGAAGAACGCCGCGATGAGGAGGATGAGCGGGGTGAGCAGCAGCGGGGAAACAACCACGCTGAGGAGGACGCGGAGGTCGCGGAACGTCTCCAAGCATTCCTTGCGGAAGACCGTGAGGATCGGCGAGGGCGGCCGGGCGGCGGAGGCGGGTGCAGTCATGCCGTTACTCCGACGAGGTGAAGAAAGACCCGCTCGAGGGCGGTTTCCCCGGTGGTTTCGCGCAGCTCGGCGAGCGTGCCTTCGGCCGTGAGGCGGCCTTCGTGAATGACGGCGACACGGTGGCAGAGGCGCTCGACTTCGCTCATGACATGGGTGGAGAAGAGGACGGTGAGGCCGTCGTCCCGGCAGCGTTCGATGAAACCCATGATGGTGCGGGCGGTGATGACATCGAGTCCGGTGGTGGGTTCGTCGAAAATCATCACCGGGGGTCGGTGGACGATGGCGCGGGCGATGGAGACACGCTGTTTCTGGCCGGTGGAAAGGCGATCACACCGACCTTGCGCGAAGCCGTGCATGTCGAGTGCGGTGAAGATTTCATTGATGCGGGCATCGAGATCGGTTTCGGCCATGCCGTGGAGGCGGCCGAAGTAGGCGACCATCTCGCGGGCGGTGAGCTTGCCGTAGAGAGCGGTGTTGCCGGAGAGAAAGCCGATGTTGGCGCGGACCTTGGCGGGTTCGTGGACGATGTCGTGCCCGGCGACGATGGCGGTGCCGGCGGTGGGCTGGAGGAGGGTGGCGAGGAGGCGCAGGGTGGTGGTTTTGCCGGCGCCATTGGCCCCGAGGAGTCCGAAGATCTCGCCGGGCCGGCAGGTGAAGGAGATGCCGTCGGCGGCGCGCACCAGGCCGCGTTTGCGATCCGAGAAGAGCTTGGTTAGGTCGCGGGCTTCGATCACGGGGCCGACCTTGGAGGGAAGAAAGGGCTTGTCAACCGCCGCCGGGAAACAGGCCGTAGTCGTGAAAAGAGGACGCGGCGAACGTTAGACGGGGGCCGGGCCGGCGTCCTTGAGGGTGGCCGCGAGGCGGTCGCGGGGGCGGGCGAGGTCATGGATGGCGGAGGTCCAGAACCGCGGATCGGTGCAGTCCTCGCCGAGGGTGTCGCGGATGAGCGCTTCGCAGCGGGTGGAGCCGGAGGCGGCCAGGAAGGTTTCGTAGTGCGGAAGAAAGGCCGGCCCCTCCTCGCGGAAGCGGGCGAAGAGCTTGCGGCTGAGCAGAAAGCCGAAGACGTAGGGGAAGTTGTAGAAGGAGCGCTGGCTGATGAAGAAGTGGAGTTTGGAGGCCCAGAAGAGGGGATCCTCTCCGCCGGACTCGAGGATGTCGCCGAACCATTCCCGCTGGACCTCGCTCATGAGCGTGCCGAGGCGGGTGGGGGAGACTTCGCCCCGGGCACGGAGATCGTGAAACCGGCGCTCGAAGTCGAAGCGCACCGGGATATCGAGAAGAAAGACAGCGGCATGCCGCAACTCGGAGTCGAGCAGGGCGAGGCGCAGGCCAGGATCGGTGGCGGGATCGCCGCCGAGGCCATCCACGAGCAGCATCTCGGCGAAAGTGGAGGCGGTTTCGGCCAGCGTCATGGGGTAGCGGCGGGCGAGCGGGCGTCGCTCGCGCAGGATGCGGCCGTGAAAAGCGTGACCGGCTTCATGGGCGAGGGTGAGGAGGTCGCCGAAGGTCGCCTGGTAGGTCATGAAAATCCGTGATTCGCCGTGCAGGAGCGAGGTGGAGCAGAAACCGCCGGGGCGTTTGGCTTTGCGGGGCTGCCAGTCGATCCAGCGTTGGCTGACCACTTCCTTGAAAAAAGCGCCGAGGGCCGGATAGGCCCGCTCGAAAGCGCGGGTGACGAGGGTCACGCCCTCCTCCCAGTCGGGTCCGCCGCCCCGCCCGGAGACGGCTTGGGGGATGGGGGCCTCGAGGTCGAACCAGGCGATCCGCTCGAGGCCGAGGGCGGCCCGCCGGGGAGCGGTCAGCTCGCGGGAAAACGGGCGTTCGGCGCGCAGTGCGGTGACGAGGGCTTCGAGGGTTGCGCGGGAAATCCGGTTGTCGAGGAGCGGTTCATCAAGGACATCATCGAGCCCGCGGCGGCGAAGCAGCGTGAGGCGGGCGCCGGCGAGACCATTGAGGGCGGCGGCGGTGGTGGTCCGGACCTGCTCCCAGGCGGCGTTGCCACCGGCGAAGGCGGCGCGGCGGACCTCGCGGTCGGGGTGGCCGAGGAGGGAGCGTCTCCGTGACATGGGCAGCCTCTCGGGAGCTTGTCCCGGACGTTCGAACGTCCATTCGAGATTGCCGGATAGCTTGTCATAGAGGCGGCTCCAGGCGTGAAGGCCGTCGACGCCGAGGTCGGCGGCGAGCGTTTCCTCGTCCGGGGCCATGCGATGGCGGGCGCGGGCGGCCCAGATTTCGAGGGTGGCGCCGAGGTCCTTGAGACCGGGGTGGGCGCTGAGAGCGGCGAGGTCGGCCGGAGCGATGCCCCGGAAGTGTTCGAGCAGGCGGACTTGGGCGCGTTCGAGGCGGGCGTGAAGGCCGGCCAGCCGGGCTTCCTCGGAGGCATAGCCTTCGTGGGCGGAGTCGGCGGCGGCAAGGCAGCCGAGGTAGCTGCTGTAGTGGGAAAGGCGCGACAAAGAATCCTCAAGGGCGCGGAGGGCTTGGGCCCAGGCGTCGGCAGTTTCGCCTCCGGGGGCGGGCAGCTCGGCGAAGCGGGTTTCGAGGAGTTCGAGATCACCCTGGAGACGGGCGGCGAAGGCTTCGCACTCGGGGTGGTCGAAGCCGGGGAAATAGGACGAAAGATCCCAATCCATGAAGGGTGGCGGCAGCCCGGCGGAAGGCTCAGGCGGAGGCCTGGGTGGCGGCTTTGTCCGCGTACCGGGCGGACTGTTCGTCGGCGTGGTAGGAGGAGCGGACGAGCGGGCCGGATTCGATGACGCCGAAGCCGATGGAGAGGCCGAATTCCTTCCAATGGGTGAATTCCTCCGGGGTGACCCAGCGGTCGACCGGCAGGTGGCGGGCGGTCGGCTGGAGGTATTGGCCGATGGTGAGGATATCGACGCCGGAGTCGCGGAGGTCGCGGAGGGTTTGTTCGATCTCGGGCTTGGTCTCGCCGATGCCCAGCATGAGGCCGGACTTGGTGGTGAAGCCGCGGGATTTGGCGTGCTCGAGGATGGAGCGGCTGCGGTCGTAGCGGGCCTGGACACGGACCTTGCGCTGGAGGCGCTCGACCGTCTCGAGATTGTGGTTGAGAATGTCCGGGCGGGCGTCGAGCACCGTATCCAGATCCTGGAGGCGGCCTTGGAAGTCGGGGATGAGGACTTCGATGGCGGTGGAGGGGGTGCGGTGGCGGATGGCGCGGATGGTGGCGGCCCAGACCGAAGCGCCGCCGTCGCTCAGTTCGTCCCGGGCGACGGAGGTGATGACGCAATGCCGCAGGCCCATGATGGCGACGGCCTCGGCCACGCGGGCGGGTTCGCCGAGATCGAGCTCGGTGGGGCGGCCCGTCTCGATGGCGCAGAAGCGGCAGGAGCGGGTGCAGATGTTGCCGAGGATCATGACCGTGGCGGTGCCGCGCGACCAGCATTCGCCGAGGTTCGGGCACTGGGCGCTCTGGCAGACGGTGTGGAGCTTCTGGCTGTCCACCAAGTTGCGCACCCGGGCGTGTTCAGGTCCGGCGGGAAGTTTGGCACGGAGCCAGGCGGGTTTCCGGTTCGACATGTCGAACACACTCCGGCAATCGGGGAAAAATTCAACCGCGAAACAGCGTCGGTCCCGGGGACAATGAGAAGGGGCCGGCGATTACCCCTAACGCCGGCCCCCTTATTTTCTCGTTTCGCTGAGCGAAACATCCATGTTACCCCAAATATCCCTGCTGACAGGGAATGCATGACTGATGCTTGGGAAGTAGCATGGCGCATGCCACCGCCGGGTCCGCCGGGCAATTGTTGCCCGCCGCCTGCAAGCCTGCCGCTCAGACTCCGAAGGCGGCGGGAGAGCGGATGCCGGAAGTGGTTAAACTTGAGCTCCGCGCGGGTCGGCTGCTCAGATCCGTGGGAAGCGGACTTCCTTGCCGTTGGCCGCGCTTTTGAGCAGGCCCTCCATCATGATCTGGACGGCGAGACCATCGCGGAGCGGCGCTTCGCAGGTGGCTTTGCCGAGAATGCAGTCGAGGAAATGGCGGGCCATCGCCGCCCAAGGGCCGGGCAGGCTCTTGGGCAGGGTGACGGCGGTGTCGTGGGGCGCCCCGGCCACAGTACGGTAGAGGGTGGGGGGAGCCATGCGGGCGCCACCCTCGCTGCCGAAAAGCTCGACCTGGAGTTCCTCGGGCTGGTGGGAGGCCCAGAAGCTTTCGACTTGCAGGCCGGTGCCGTTTTCGAAGCGGATGAAGCCGCCCGCGTAGTCATCGGTGTCGAACTTGGCGGCGATTTCCGGCGCGACGGGGGAGAATCCCCAGTAACCCTGTCCACGGGGCCCGAAGCGGGCGCCGGCGACTCCGGCAACGGTGGTCGGCCGGGGCCGGCCCAGCAGCCACCAGGCAGCGTCGAGCACGTGCACCCCCATGTCGCGAAAGGCTCCGCCGCCCGGAGTGATGAAACCGAGGTTCCATGCCGGAATGCCGCTGCGGCGGATGCTGCGGGCGCGGGCGTAATAGAGATCGCCGAAGAAACCCTCCTCGCGGATGTTGCCGAGATGCCGGCAGCCGGGTGAAAAGCGGGTGCTCAGGGACATCATGTTGACCACCCCGGCGGCCTCGGCGGCCTCCACCAGGCGTTTGCCGGCGGCGACCGAGTCGGCCAACGGCTTGGTGACCATGACATGCTTGCCGTTGCGGACGGCTTCCAAGGCCACGGGCACGTGGTATTGGTTGGGCGTGCCGACAAAAACCGCATCCACCTCGGCGGCCCGGCAGATGGCGCGGTGGTCGGTGAAAAACTGCGGCGTCTCCGGCAGTTCCTTGGCGAAGTCCTGCATGCGGGCCGGATCGAGGTCGCAGAGGGCGGTGATGCGGGCCCGCGGATCGGCGAGGAAGCCGCGGGCGTTTTCGCGGCCGATGCCCATGCCGATGATGCCGATGCGAACGGGTGCGGGAGCGGTAGAGCGGGGGGATGATTTGGCCATCGCGGGGCAAGCATTCCGTGGGGGGCGGAGGTGTCAACGACCGTGCCCGGTTCGTGCGCCGCTATTGTTCCCCGAGGATTGATCAATTGTGACCAAAGGCCTATTCCCCGATCTCCTTGGTTTCTATAACCTTGTCATCACACCGACGGACAAAGACCCCGTCCTTCTCCAGCCACTACGAAACGATCGACTCCCATGCATTCTATCCGCAACCACCGGAGGCTGCTGTCGCGCCTCCTTATTGCCGGAGCGCTGCTTCCCGCGCTTCTTTCCGCCCAGCCCGCCACTCCATCAGCCACGCCGGCCTCCACCGACGCCGAGCGCCTTGAGCCGGTGGCCGTTTTCGGCTCCCGCATTGCCCGCACGGAGGTCGAGGGCCCCAGCCCGCTCGCCATTTACGACGAGGAATACATCCGCGCCACCGGTGCCTTCACCTTGGCTGATTTGCTCCGCACTCTGCCGCAGAATTACACCGGCATCGCGGCGGGCCGAGGGAGCACGCCCAATGAGCTCAACCCTGAGTTCGGCCAGCGCACCGAGACCACCCTGCCAGCCTTCAACTTCGTCCTCGGAGCGTCCGCCGCGCCTCCCGGCCAGACCGGTGTTTCCGGAGCGGGCCTGCGCGGGCTCGGCTCCGGCTCGACCCTCGTGCTGGTCGACGGGCGCCGCCTGCCCAAGTCCGCCTTCGGCAACCGCTCGTCCGATTCGCGCCAAGGCTTCGTCGATCTCAACAGCATCCCGCTGGGCATGATCGAGCGGATCGAAGTCGTGACCGACGGCGCCTCGGCCATCTATGGCGCCGATGCCATCGCCGGAGTGATCAACATCGTATTGAAAAAAGACTACATCGGCAGTGAGCTGAGCGGCAACTACCGCGGCACCTTCGACGGTGGCGCCCGCGAGCGGAGCACCCTGCTCACGACCGGTTTCGCGCGCGAAGGACTGCGCGGCACTTTCTCCTTCGAGTATTTCGACCGTTCCTCCCTCAAAGCCTCCCAGCGCTCCTTCTCCGCCAACCAGGATCACCGTGATATCCAGATCGGCATCGACGGCGACGGCAATCCCGTCTTCGGCAGCGACCTCCGGCTCAACTGGGGCTACCCCGCCACCGTGCAGGCGCGGGTAGGGGATCTCAACGGCGTGCTCGACCCCAACGGCAACCCCACCCGGGTGGCCCTGGCGCCGGAGGGAACCGACGGCACCAACCTCACCCCCGCCGACTTCATCGGAGTGGCCCAGGCCTTTCCCTCCGGCGCCCGGCGCGGCAACACGGCGGAATTTCTCGACCTCATCCCGGAGTCCGAGCGCTGGGCCACCCAGCTCAACCTGACTGCGGAAGCCAGCGAACTTGTCGAGGTGTATACTCGAATCGGTTACAGTGACCGCCGCGGCCGCTTCAGCACCCAGCCGGGCGTGTCTTCCGCCGCCGCCGCCTCGTTCTTCGGCCAATTTGCCAGCATCGTGCCGGCGGAAATCGACGGTCAGCCCAATCCCGACAACCCCTTCGGCCAGGATGTACTTGTGGGCATGTTCCACTATGAGTTCGGATCCATCCACCAGGATACGATCAACAAAAGCGTGCACGCACTCGTCGGCGCCCGGGGCCGGATCGGACCGAGCTGGGAGTGGGACGCCGGCCTCAACTACGGCCGCGGCTCCTCCGACGAGCTGACCCGCAACTTCAGCGGGGCCGCCATCACCGCTGCGCTCACCAATCCCGACCCCGCGCTCCGGCTCAATCCCTTTGCCGACGCCCGTGCCGGCGGGGTGGACCAGTCCGAGATTTACCGCGCCTTCGAGCAGTTCGTGCTCCGAGAAGGCCGTTCCAGCCTCTGGACGCTCGACCTCCATGCCACCGGTGAACTCTTCGACATTCCCGGCGGCCCGGTCCAGATGGCGGCCGGCGGAGAATACAACAAACAGCGCAACCGCAGCACCGTGAGCACGACGCCCGACGAGGTCGTCCGGGGCAGCGAGGACACCTACGCGCTCTTCACGGAATTTTCCGTGCCGATCTTCGGGCGGGACAATGCCGTCGAGCTGGCGCGCCGGCTCGACTTGAGCTTGGCCGCCCGCTACGAGGACCAGGACCGCGCCGGTTCCACCACCGTGCCCAAGGTCGGAGTGGCCTGGGTCCCCCATGAGTCGCTGCTCCTGCGGGCGACCTACTCGCGCGGATTTCGCGCCCCCGATCTCACGGAGTACCAAGTGGCCGGATCCTCCTTCACCGGTACCATTACCGACCCGCGGCGCGAGCCCGCGCAAACCTCCGGCGTCCAGCTCCAGCGAGGCTCCAACGAAGACATCCGACCCGAAAAGTCGACCAACGAGTTCTACGGTCTCGTCTTCGAGCCGCCGGTGGTACCGGGTCTGGGCATCGAAGTCGGCTACCACCGCACCGAGCAGCGTGACAGTATCCGCAGCCTTTCGGCCAACGCCTTCGTGGCTAACGAAGACCTCTTCCCAGGCCGGGTGGTGCGGGCGGCCCCGACCGAGGATGACATCGCCCTCGGACAGCCCGGGGCCGTGACCCAGGTGGACCTCACCTTGGTCAACTTCGGCCTCGTGCAGAGCCACAGCCTCGACACGGTCCTGCGCTACACCATCAACACAGAGGAACTCGGCCGCTTCCGCTTCACCGGCGCGGCCACCCGCACCCTGCGCTCCCGCATCGAAGTCCAGCCCGGCCAGCCGCTGCAGGAGGACGAAGGCGACACCTTCTCGCCGCCGAAGTGGAGCTTCGTGGGTTCGGTCCTCTGGAATCGCGATCCGTGGTCGGCATCCATGTTTGTTAACTACATTGGCAGTTTCGAGTCGAACCGCGGCGGCAACTGGCTCGCTCCGCAGGGTTTCTCTTCCTTCACCACGGTGGACCTGCGCGGCAGTTATGAGTTTGTCGAAGGCGTCTTCGGGGGGCATGCCCGGGGCCTGCGCGTCGGCGCCGGCATCGGCAACATCTTCAACGAGAAACCGCCCTTCTCCAACACCGTTTTCGGCTTCAACGGTGGTCTGCACTCGCCCCTCGGGCGGTCCTACGAAATCTCGCTCACTTTGCCCTTCTGACCTTCAGCCGGAAGGCTATGACGAAACGTGCCAGCGCCCGCCGGGATTTCCCGGCGGGCGTTTCGGCATCCGGGATGCGGCGACTCCTTCGGCTCCGCCTTCGGGGTGGTTTCCAAGCGCCTCGGTGATCCGGTGCCAGTTTTCCCGCCGCACGGGGTTCAACCACCGGCCGCAAGCTGGGACGACTGCGGCGCCGCCAGACTCTCCAAGCGGTGCGAGCCTTGGTGCGTTCTTCTCCAATGGCGCATATAGTCGTAGATTCGCGCTGGTGGGATTGCTGGATTGGGTGTCCCGCCGCTCATCTTAATCGTAATCCTGCTCGTAATCATAATCTGCTGATCGAGTGCCGGTGACTGCATTTCACCCCACGAAAACACCCCTTGGTCATGAAACGTTGGATGTGTGCCGGGATGCCATCGGTTTTGTTTCCTGGGTTTCCTGGGTTGATGAATGGCTCGCAGGATTTCCCAGGAACCTTGCGGTTTACCATCAGTTGGACAGGGCATCAATTCGTGGGCCTAGTCCGCAGCACCTCTGCCAGCCGCATCCATGAAGAATCATCTGGGCACGGTGCAGGACCTGCGGAAGAACGGGAAGTGGGATTACGATTACGAGCAGGATTACGATTACGGGCTTGGAGAGGGTGTCCCACTGTTGAACTCAGGTCCGGCCGCAAGCGGCAATGCCGGCGGCGCGGCAGTTGACTTGCGGGTGCGGGCGGGTATGCCGGGGCGGGTGTCATCAGCAACTTCCCTGCAGGCCCGGATCGAGGCGGGGCGATCGGCGGTGATGGACCGCTGTGCGTTTCTGCATCTGCACTTCGGGCGGTCCGAGAGCCGCTGGAAGGAAGACGGCTCCCGTGTGACGCCGGCCGATCTGGCGGTGTCGCGCGATCTCTTCTCGGCCTTGGCGGCGCGGTTTTCCGGCGACTGTTTTTTCAGCGAGGAAATGCCGCCCGAGCAGGGTGAGTTGGCGGCGGACCGGCCCTTTTCCTGGGTGCTCGACCCGATTGACGGCACCAACAACTACGCCCTCGGCATCCCGATGTGTGCGATCGCGCTGGGGTTGTTGCACGAAGGTGAGCCGGTCTACGGCTGGGTCTATGACTTCGGCCAGCGGGTTTTGCTGCATGGCGGGCCGGGGCGGGGCCTCTGGGCGGGGCAGGAGCGGATCCGGCCGGAGTTTCGCGCTCCCGGCAGGCAGACGGTGGTGGCGGTGCACACGCCTTTGGGGCAACGCTTCGCCCCGTGGGCGACGGGGGTGATGGAGCGTTTCAAGTTGCGCAGCTTCGGCTCCGGTGCGCTTCACCTGGCCTATGCGGCCCTCGGGCGGGTGGATGCGGCGGCGGATTTCACGATCAAAGTCTGGGACATCACCGCCGGGGTGGCGCTCTGCCGGGAGAGCGGGGCGCACCTGGAGTTCTTCGGGGTGAACCCGTTTCCGGTGCGCGCCTTCGATGTGCGGATGCGTCCGCTGGCCTACGTGGCCGGTTCGCCGGAGGTTTGCCGGGAGGTGGTGAAAAACCTCCCTCCGGATGCGGGGCGCTTCAGTCCGGTGTGATCCAGACAAGCGCCCCATCCTCGAGCCGGTCGAAGAGCTCGATCAGGTCGTCGTCACCAAGCAACAGGCAGCCTGCGCTCTGGGGCCGGCCGAGCCGATCGGGGTGGTTGGTGCCGTGGATGTAGACGTAGCGGTCGTAGGTGTCGACCCCGGGGCCGGCATTGTGGCCCGGCTCGAGGCCGCGAAGGCGGATGATGCGGGTGGTGATGAGGTTTCCGGCCTGTTCCTTGGAGGGGAACTCCGGCCAGCATCTTCCTTGGGGGAGGCGGCTTGTGAAGACCATGCCCGCTGGCTGGTCCCGCCCGATCCGGTCGGCGGCCCGGTGCAGCCCGGTGGGGGTGCCCTCGGAGCCTTCGCGGCAGGACGGAGGGTTGCGGCCAGTTGACATCACCAAGGTCCGAAGGAGCCGGTCGCCGGAAAACCAGAGCAGCCGCTGGGAGGCGATGGAGGCGACCAGCCGGTCATTTGTTGGCTTGATGCCGAGGGCGGACGCTCTTTCGATGAGTCCACTCAGGAGACTATCCGGAGAAATCATGAAGTATCGAATCGGAATCGTCGGCGCCACCGGAGCGGTGGGTCAAGCGTTGTTGTCGCTTCTACCGGGCAGGGAACTGCCGCTGGGGGAAGTGGTGGCCCTGGCCTCGGCGCGTTCGGCGGGCAAGGTCCTGTCCTTCGCCGGGGGCGAAGTCACGGTGCGGGAGGCGACCCCGGAGGCCTTTGACGGACTGGATGCGGCCATTTTCAGCGCCGGGGCCGGGCTCTCGCGGGAGCTGGCGCCGGAGGCGGTGAAGCGCGGCTGCCTTGTGATCGACAACAGTTCGGCCTTCCGGATGGACGAGCGGGTGCCCTTGGTGGTGCCGGAGATCAACCCCGGGGCGGCGTTGGAGCACGAAGGCATCATCGCCAATCCCAACTGCTCCACCGCCATCGCCTTGATGGGACTTTATCCCCTGCACCGTGCGTTCGGATTGAAGCGGGTCATCGCGGCCACCTACCAGGCGGTCTCGGGCACCGGGGCGGCGGCGATGGCGGAGCTGGAGCGGCAGGTCCGGGCCTGGTGCGAGGCGTCGCCGGCGGCGCCGGAGGTTTACCCGCACCCGATCGCCTTCAATTTGCTGCCCCACGTGGATCGATTTCTCGACTCCGGCTACACCCGGGAAGAGATGAAGATGGAAAACGAAGGCCGCAAAATCCTCGGCCTGCCGAATCTCAAGGTTTCCTGTACCTGCGTGCGGGTGCCGGTCTTCCGGGCGCATTCGATCGCTCTCCACGCCGAATTTGAGAAACCCGTGGATCTCGGGCGGGCGCGGGCGGCGATCGCGGATTTTCCCGGCGTGGAGCTGGAGGACGACCCCGGCGAAAACCGCTACCCGATGCCGGTGGACTGGGCGGGCCGCGAAGCCTGTGCGGTCGGCCGCCTGCGCATCGACCGTGCCTTCGCCAACGGCCTCGCGCTTTGGGTAGTGGGGGATCAGCTTTGGAAAGGGGCGGCCTTGAACGCGCTCCAGATCGCGGAACTCCTGCACCGCAAGTCCCGCCTGAAGACCACCTCCGCGGCATGACGGCAGCGCATCCCCGCCCACAACCGGCCCGCCGCTTTTCACGTCGCCGCGCGGCGGCACCCGCATGAGCGCCCGGCCGAAAGTCGTCGTCACGGGGATCGGGCTGGTCACCAGCATCGGCAATGACCTGGCCACGGTGACGGAGGCCTTGCGGGAGCTGCGCCACGGCTTCGAATGTCCTCCGGAGTATGACACTCCGGATTCACCGGTCCGGGTGGTGGGCACGGTCAAAGGCTTCGGGGTGGACTCGACCGACCCCGAAGACTGGACCTACCCGGAAGGCATGAGGTTGAAGCGGGAGATCATCCGCGGGCTGCCGCCGCACGGTCTCTATGTTTGGCATGCCCTTTTGCAGGCGATCCGGGACGCCGGGCTGGACGCCGCCGACCTGAGCGAGCCGGAGACGGGCATGTTCACCGCCTCGGGTGGATCGCCCTTTTTGATGCACCGGAATTTTCAACGCATGGACCGCCTCGGCGTGATGCGCTGCCACCCGCTCGGGATCGTGGCCTCGATCGCGGGGACACTGAGTTTCAACCTCGTGGCGGCCTTCAAAATCAAAGGCGCCTCCTGCGGGTTTTCGTCGGCCTGCGCTTCCTCCGGCCATGCCCTCGGCTATGCGGTGGAGGAAATCCGCTCGGGCCGGCAGCGGCGGATGCTCGTCGTGGCCGGTGAAGACTGCAACCGCGACAGCATCCTGCCCTTTGCGGGGATGCGCGCCCTGACGCTGAGTCGGGACCCGGACACCGCCTCGCGGCCCTTTGACCGGCGGCGGGACGGCTTTGTCGGGACCGGCGGGGGGGCGGTCATGGTGGTGGAGCGGGAGGATCTGGCCCGGGAGCGTGGAGCCCGCGTCTACGGTGAAATTGCCGGTTGGGGCCAAGCCTCCGACGGCCACAATGTGGCCATCTCGCATCCCGATGGCGAAGGTTTGGTGCGGGCGATGCGCCATGCCCTCGCGGATGCGGGGGTTGGGCTGGAGGCGGTGGACTACATCAACGCCCATGCCACCTCGACCCTGATCGGCGACACCAGCGAGTTAAGAGCGATCAAGACCGTCTTCGGTCCGCTGGCGGGCCGGCCCTCGATCAGCAGCACCAAGGCCCTCACCGGGCACGGTCTTTCCCTGGCCAGCCTGATGGAAGCGGCCTTCTGTTTGCTGGCCATGCAAGGCGGCTTCACGCCCGGCTGCGCTCACTTGGAAGAGCCCGACCCGGAGGCGGCGGGATTCAACCTGCCCCGGACCACCCTCAATCGCCCTCCGCGGGTTGCGCTCAGCAACAGCAGCGGATTTGGCGGGGCCAACACCAGTTTGGTGCTGCGTTCCGCCGACCTGCCGGCTCATGTCTGACAGGATTCCCCGCCGTGCGCTCGTCACCGGAGGCCGCACCGGGTTGGGGAGGGCGGTGTGCCACCGCCTGGTGGAGGGCGGGCTCAAGGTCCTTGCCACCACGCGCCAGGAGTTGCCGGCGCCCGAGCCGACCCTGCGCTGGCTGCGCTGCGATCTGGAGGCGCCCGGCGCCCCGGAGCGGCTCTGGGGGGAGGTGGAGGCGGCCACGGGAGGGGAGGGGGTGGATCTGCTGGTCAACAATGCCGGCTTCGGGATTTTTTCTCCGGCGGCGGGGCCGGATGCCGGGGACGCGCTCCGGCGCCAGGCGGAAGTCCTGTTTCACGCGCCCGCGGCCTTGGTGAGGCTGGCCCTGCCGGGGATGATGGCGAAGGGCCGGGGTTGGATTGTCAACGTGACCTCCCTGGCGGCGGAATTTCCCATCCCGATGATGGGCGGCTATGCCGGGGCCAAGGCCGCGCTTTGCGCCTGGACGGCGGCTTTGGAGGTTGAACTCGCGGATTCAGGGATCAAACTGATCGATTTTCGACCCGGTGATTACCGGACCGACTTCAATCAAGCGATGGCCAGCATCTCGACTGATGGCAGTGCCGATCCGCGGGCCGCAGCCGTGTGGCGGCGGTTGGAGCACCATCTGGCGAATGGGCCGCCGCCCGAGCGGGCTGCCCGGGATTTGTGGCGGGCGCTGGAGCGCGGGCGTGGCGGGGTGGTGCGCTCGGGGAGTTTTGCTCAAGCCCGCTTGGCGCCTCTGCTGGCGCGGTTGGTCCCGCAGCGGCTGGTGCGGCGCTGCCAGCGCGCCTATTACGGACTTTGAACACCATGACCCAATTGCGGATCCTTGTTCTGACCTCGAGCACCGGCGGCGGCCACGACGCCCGGGCCGAGGCCTTCGCCCAATGGGTGCGGCGGCTCTACGGCTGGGAGGTCGAAGTTCACATCGAGAGCATGCTGGAGGACTCGGCCGGACTGCATCGCTTCGGCGTCAACTTCTACAACTTCATCCAAAAGCATGCGCCTTGGTTTCACCATCCCTTCTACTGGATCGTGGAGGCATACGGGTGGCTCAACCGCGACCGGGTGCACGTGGGGGGCGCCTATTACCGGGAGGTGCTGAAAAACTTCCGGCCGCACCTCGTCTTCAGTGTGCATGACTGTCTCAACCGCGGTTTTTTCCAGACCGCCCGGGAAGTGCTGGGGGTGGAAAACGTCCGTTGCGCCACCTACTGCAGTGAGTTTTCCGGCGGCTACGGCTACAGTCGCAACTGGGTCGAGCCGACGGTCGATCTCTACCTCTCGCGCACGCGGACGGCGGCGGACTATGCGATCGGCCTCGGGTTGCCGCCCGCCCGGCTCAAAGTCCGCGGTCACCTCATGCCGCCCTGTGTTTACGAGGAAAGGCTGGATGGTCCCCGGCGCCGCCAGTTCCGCGAGCAACTCGGGTTGGATCCGGACAAGTTCACCGTCTTTCTCGCCACCGGCGGCTCCGGGGCCAACAACCACCTCGAACTCCTGCCAGTACTGGCTTCCCTCAGTGACCATTACCAGGCGGTGGTGGTGTGCGGGAAAAACCAGCGCGCCTACCGCCAGGTCCTGGAGTGGCGGCGGCACCATCCCCGGCTGCGCTGCTCGGTGGAAGGCTATTCGCGGCAGATGCACCTGCTCATCCAAGCCAGCGACGTAATGGTGAGCCGCGGCGGCACCACCACCTGCGCCAAAGCCCTCCACTACGGGTGCCCGATCCTGCTCAATGGCTTCCGCGGGGTCATGCCGCAGGAGCGGCTGACGGTGAAGTTTTTCATGCAGGACGGGGCCTCGGTGCTGATCAGCCGGTCCGATGATCTGCGGCGTGTTCTGGAGCGATGGATACGTGAAAAGGACGCCTTTGCGGAGTTGAAGGGCCGTTTTTTGCGCCTGCGCTATGAAGAGGAGCCGGAGCGGGTCATCCGGGAGCTGGTCGCGCTGGCGCGGGAGGCGGCCCATCCGCTTCCTCGTCCGAGTGCGCAAGCGGCCCGGGCGGCTCCTCTGGTCTGAGTTGCGGTGGCTTCCAACCTGCCAGAGTCTTCGCCGTGGCAGCCTCCCGAGGGGGCCCTGGTGCTGCTGTTCACGCGCTTCCCGGTGGCCACGGAGACCTTCCTGCAGCGGGAGGTGCGGGCGCTGCGGGAGCTGGGGCTGCGGGTGGAGTTGCACTCCTTGCACCGGGGTGATGAAGCCTTCGCCGGCCTTCCCGTGCAGCGGCACCACAAAGGCCGTCTCTTCGAGCTGTTCTGGCGGTTGCCCCTGGAGGCCTGGCGGCAGCCGCAACTGGTGGGATCGATGGTGGGTAGGTTATTCCGGCACCGCCCGCGGTCTTGGCTGAATTTCTGGGAAAACCTCTGCGGATTGGGCCAGGGCGTGCTGCTGGCGGCGGATTTCCGCCGCCGGGAGGGGCGGTGGCAGTTTCACGCCGTCTGGGCGAGCATGCCGGCGGCGGCCGCCTGGGTGGCGGCACGCCTGCTGGCCCGGCCCTACAGCTTCGCCGCCCATGCCTACGATCTCTATGAACGCGGCGGGGACTGGCTGTTGGAGGAGAAAGCGCGTGATGCTTTTCTGGTGCGCACCTCAACGGAAGCGGGTTGCCGACGGCTGGAAGAGCGGGGTGTGGAGCGCGACCGGATCGTCCTGGTGCGGAGGGGGCTTGATCGGTTTCCCGAAATAAAACCCCTGCGGAGTCCCCGCACCCCCCTGCGGCTGCTGGCGGTCGGGCGACTCGTGCCGAAGAAAGGCTACCTTGAGCAGGTGCGGATCTATGCCGCGCTCCGGGCCGCCGGGTTGCCCTTCGAGGCCCTCATCGTGGGCGGCGGCCCGATGGAGGATGCGGTCAAACAGGCGCTGGCGGAAGCCGGACTGAGTGACAGTGTCCATCTCATGGGCGAGGTTTCGGAAGAAGCTGTCTGGGACCGTCACGGCTGGGCGGATGTGCTCCTGCACACCTCGGTGATTGCCCCGGACGGCGACCAAGACGGCTTTCCCAATGCCATTGGTGAAGCCATGGCGGTGGGCACGGTGGTGGTGGCGACCCCGGCGGCGGGCATCCCCGAGGTGATTGCACATGGAGACAACGGTTTCGTTCACCGGCTGGAAGAGCCGCAGGACTGGGTGGCCACGCTGCGGCGGGTGGCCCAGGACGATGAACTGGCCGGGCGCGTCCGGCAAAAAGCGCGCGCCTGGGTGGAGAAAGAATTCGCCGCGCCATTGAATCAGATCCGGCTGCTCGCGGCGCTTGAGGCTGGTTGGGTGAGGCGATGAGGCCGTTCACGCTCTATTTCGACCAGACGAACGCGCGCCGCCACCGGCATCGTTCCGGACTGATGCGGGTTGCTCTCAGCCTCGGCGGTGCGCTGGAAGGGGCCATTTCCGAGGCGGGCGGGCGGTTCGTCGGAGTGCACTGGAGCCGCTGGCGCGGAGGTTATGTTCTCGACGGGGGGAAGGGGCTGCCGCCCCCTTCTCCGGGCGACTGGTTTCTCACCACGGATGTCTATGCGGAAGCGGAACGGCCGGGCTCGGCGTCGTTTCTGGCCGGGAGGGCCTGGAATACGGCGGCCTGGTTTCATGATGCCATCCCGCTGCAGCTTCCGGAGATCACTTGGGCGAAAAGCGTGGAGCGAATGCCTCATCATCTTCGTGGGCTGCTTGTCCACGATCGGGTGTTTGTTTTCACCCGGGCGATGGCGGCCTGCCTGGAGGGGTATTGGAACTGGCTGGAGGCTACCTCCCGACCCTCCATTGCGGTGGTGTGGGCGGGAGCGGAGTTCCGGGGGACGGCGACAAGCCCAGCGCCTGAGCCGGAGCAGGACGCACCGTCCCTGGTGCTGGGGGTCGGTATCGTCGAGCCCCGGAAAAATCAGGCGCTGATCGCGGAAGCAGCCCGGAGGCTTTGGGACAAAGGGTGCGCCTTCCGGCTGCTTCTGGCCGGCCGGGTGAATCCGGAGTTTGGTCGGCCGCTCGCCGCTGAGTTGAAACGGTTGCGCCGCGCCGGGTATCCCCTCGAGCACCGGCTGCGCTGTGGCGACCGGGAACTGGAGGGGCTTTACCAGGCGGCCGCGTTCACGGTGGTGGCTTCGCGGGCGGAAGGCTGCGGATTGCCCCTGCTGGAGTCGATCGCGTCGGGCACGCCCTGCCTGGCCAGCGCCCTCCCGGCCCATCGGGAAACGGCCGCGGACGGTGGTTGCGTCCTCTTTGATCCTGATGCGGGTCCGGACGATCTGGCGGCAGCCATGGAAAGGCTCTTGACCGATCCGGCCCATTTGCGGGAGCTGCGGGCGCAGGCCCGGGCCCGGTGGGTGCCGGGGTGGGGGGAATGTGCGCGAAAGGTGCTGGAGGAGCTGCGAGGGGTTTGATCAGCCGCGCCGGCGGGGCGGCTTGTCGCTTTCCTCTTCGTCTTCCAGGCCTTCCTCCTCCTCCTCTTCTTCCTCGTCATCGTCGCCGAGGTCGTCGCCGTCCTCCTCCTCGAGGTCCTCATCAAAGTCGTCTTCCTCCTCCTCTTCGTCCCAGCGGAGGCTTTTGTCGTCCTTGAGTTCTTCCTCGCCCTCGGCGTCTTCAATGTCGGGAAAGTCGTCCTCCTCCTCGGCGGCTTTTTTGCCGCCGTCCTCCTCGTCATCGATTTCCCAGCCTGAGGGGACATAATCGAGGATGGCGCAGATCTCGGTGAAGAGATGGACTGCCTTGCCTTCGATGAACTCGTTGTTTTCGCCTTCGCGGATCTCCTCCTCGACCTCATCGACGGTGAGCTTCTGCTCGAAGTCGAAGACATCGTTGAGCATCTTGACCCGCAGTTTGGTGACGTGGTCGAGAAAGTCGGCGTAAGGCCCGTTTTCGTCGTCCATGACATCGGGCAGGGCAAAAAGCTTATCCTCGGACTCGAGGATGGACTCCTTGGTGCGGACGAGTCGGATGAATCCCTTGCCGAGATCCTTGTCGATACGGAAGGGGATGAAAGCCCGATCCATGACATCGGGCTCAAAGCCGTAGTCGCGGAGTGGTTCGATCAAGTCAATGATGTGAGCAACTTGGCGGGGGTCGATGATACTGAGGCCATCGATGTCCCATTGGACATCGTCGCTGATTTCGTGGACCCACCAATTTACGTCTTCGCCGAGGCGGACGGTACACCATTCAAGTCTGGTTTTAGATTTCGCCATAGAGTGGAACTGGCTGGAGCAAAAACGGCTGCGAGGAAACGAGTCAACTCATCGTCGAGATAAAATTCAGCGACCCGGCCCGGGGGCTCGGGGAGCGGAAATGAGAACCGCGAGGCCGTTGATCCGGCGGCGCTTGTCTTTTGTCGACGCGGCGGCAGGCTGAGTTTAGCGGCTGGAGTTACAAATCCGCTTTCATTGCCTGTGCCATGCTCTACGAAACCTTGCTGCGCCCCCTGTTATTTCGCCTGGATCCCGAGAAGGCCCATGAGTGGGCCGTCGACGGGCTCCGGCTCCTGAGCCTGCCGGCGGTGCGCTGGGCGGCCCGGGCACTCCTGCGGTTGCCGGCGGGGGCGCGGCCGGTGCGGCTGTTCGGCCTCGATTTTCCCAACCGGGTGGGCCTGGCGGCCGGTTTCGACAAAAACGGCGTCTGCTGGCGCGGGGCGGGGGCACTCGGCTTCGGGCATGTGGAGATCGGCACGGTGACCTACCGGCGGCAGCCCGGCAACGAGCGCCCGCGGGTCTTCCGCTACCCGGAAGCGGAGGCACTGGTCAATCGGATGGGGTTCAACAACGAAGGGGCGGAGGCGGTGGCGGCGCGCCTGCGGCGTCGTCCCCGGAGCGGTGGTCCGGTCCTGGGCATCAACCTCGGCAAATCAAGGACGGTGGGGCTGGACGAAGCGGTGGAGGATTACCTGGGCTCCTTCCGGCTGCTGGCGGATGCGGCCGACTACATCGCGATCAACGTGAGCAGCCCGAATACGCCCCAGTTGCGCCAACTTCAGGAGAGCGACCGGTTGGCCGAGCTGCTCGGCGCTCTGGGGGAGGAAAACCGCGGGCGGGCCGGTCGCAGTGGCGAAGCGGCCGTGCCCCTCTTGCTGAAGATCGCCCCGGATCTGGATTTCCGGGCCATCGGGACCATCCTCGGCCTGGCCTTGGAACACGGGCTTGCCGGTATTATTGCGACCAATACGACGCTGGCGCGGACGGGGGTGCCGGCCGCATCGGACCAAGCCGGCGGGTTGAGCGGAAGACCCCTGAGAACCCGATCCACGGAGATCATCCGCTTCATCCGCCGCGAGTGCGGCGGCCGCCT
>REEB01000051.1 GCA_007695295.1 Puniceicoccaceae bacterium | reverse complement strand
GAGTCTCTGGTGGATACTGTTCCGGATCCGTTACAGGACACTGTGCCGGCTATGAGCGGGCCGCCCCGCTGGTGCGGGAAGTGGTGGCGGGGTGGGAAATCGAGGACGCGAAGGCACTCCTGACCGCCGACGGCCCGGCGGTGACCAACCGTTTGAAACAAAGTCATGGAGAAACCATTGAAGCTCATCTCAAGGCTGCGGTCGCGACGGTGGCCGAACAGATGGACTTGGAGGAACGCTTCGGGGAATCACTCGGAGGCCTCGCCTCACGTTTGCCGACCGGGCGGGCATCAGCCGAAAACCTGATCGCCGGGCAGGCGGTGGAGCTGTTTTTCGACTCCCTGGGGGCGGCGGAAGCAGCGGTTCGCACCAATCCGGACCTGCAGCCCCGCTCGTTGCGGCGGTTGCTGGAGCGACTTTGAGCTGGCGGAGCGAGGCGCGGCCGGGCATGAGCTTGCCCGATGCACCCTCTATCTTTCGTCCGACTGTTCCTTTTGCTCGCGTTGGTTACTGCCGCCGCCCTCCGGGCTTCGCCGGTGGTGGTGGCGACCTATGCTTTTGACCAACCCGATCCGGCGGCGCCGTCGGCCGTCCATCCGGAGTGGCAGGCCAGTCTGCTGACCGGCTTGGGGGCGGGCACGACGATTGATGCCTCCGGGGTGAGCACGCTGGGCGGTCCGGCTTTTCAGGAGACGCCCTTTCTTGAATTCACCCTGACCAACACCACCGGCGGCACCCAGACCATCACTTCGATCGAACTGCACGGGCAGACCAGCACCTTCAGCAATTTCGTGCTTTTCGCCGCCTCGGATCTGTTTCCCGAGGATCAGGTATTCGGATTGGCGGCGACCAGCAGTGGCATCTTCGGAACCTTTTTTCCGCCCTTGCTGGTGATCGAGGTCTCTTCGGGGGCCTCGATCACCTTTACCTTCACGACCTTGGGAGGGCCGCCGGACACCGGTCAGTTGGTGAAACTGGTGGACAAGCTCGAAGTCACCGCCATTCCCGAGCCGACCAGCGCGAGCCTGATGGCGGGTCTGGTCGGTCTCGGCGTGGTGTGGTGGTTTCGCCGCCGCCGCTCCTGACCGAGGGTTGACCTGCTGTCACGGGCGATGCCGCGCCTACTCGATGCGGCGGACGCGGACGCGGGTGCCCTGACCATCCACGCGCAGGAAGTAGGCTCCGAGCATGCCCTTTTCGATCCGGATGACCGGGTCGGTGCGGGGAAGGTAGAAGACGCCCGGCTCGGCCTGGCGCCAGACCTGGCCGTTTTCGAGGCGGAAAACCGTGTTGCCCTCCCAGCCGGTGAAGCGGCCGAGGATGCGGCTTTCGATGACCTCGGGGGTGGAGCGGAAGATTTCGGCGACGCGGCCGGGAAGCTGTTCGAGGCCGAAGGCGCGTTCCCCGCTGGGCACGGCTTCCTCGACGGCCTTTTCGGCGGCGACCTTGCGCTCCACCTCGACATAGCCGTAGAGCCAAGTGTTAAGGGCGGCCAGCTCCTCCGGGGAGAGCTTTTGAAGGCCGGCCGCCTGGAATTCCTCCTCCGTCATGAGTTCGGAAATATCCTGACGGGGGACGATCTCGGTTTCGGCCATGAGGCAGCAAGCGGCGGCGGTAAGCAGGAGAACGGCGCCGGTGGTGTAGTGGAAAAGTGATGACGGCATGACGGGAAGGCGGTTCGGGTGGTGGTCTGGATGCAGGGAATGGTGGCCCGGGGGAGCGGATTCTCAAATGCAAAAAAGCGGGCCTCCCGAAGGAGGCCCGCTGGAAGTCAGGTCAGGTGAACCGAGGCCGGTTTACCAGTCCTTGCTGACACGCAGGTACCAGAAGCGCGGCTCGGGGCTGTGAATACCGTCGGTGTAGCCGGTGGTGTTCACGTCGTCGAAGGGCGGAATGCGGTCGAAGACATTCCGGGCGCCAAGGGTGATGGTGGTGTCGAGCAACCCGGAGAAAGAAACCTGCGGGTTGACGGTGGTGAAGCTGCCCCAGCGCTGCTGGACCGTACCGAGAGGATCCTTGCGGCTCTCGGTGTAGTTCACGAAGACCGAGGCACCCCAGTCGCCGCGGGTCCACGAGGTGGAGAAGTTGCCCCTCCACTGTGGGTAGAGCCGGGTTCCGGCGAAGTTGCGGCCACCGAAGCTGATGTGATCCAAGTAGGTGGCGAGGGCGCGGAAGCGGAAGCGACCGAGGTTGTCCGTGGTGAGGGTGTACTGAGCGGCGAGGTCGAGGAAGCGGGCCTTGCGCTCGGCGGTGTTTTCCCAAGTGGTGCGGACAAACTCGATCTGGCCGATGGTCTGGCCGGGCTCGGGAGCACGACGGATGACGAACTGGCCGAAGGCCGGATCGTCTTCGTTGTCGAGCAGGAACTGGGCTTCGAACCGGTCGATCAGGTTGGTCGAGTCGAACTGGACGTAATCCACTTCGAAGACGAGCCCTTCGAGGAAGGGTGGCTCGATCGTCACTCCGGCGTACCATGTCTCGGTGGTTTCCGGCTGGAGGTCGGGATTGCCGCCACCGAGCATCTTGATCTGCTGGGCCGGGAGGTCGGGCCGCTTTTCGTCCAGAATGAAGTTGGGCGTGAAGCTCGTGCTCTGGGCCGTGTAGAGGAACGGCAGGTTGGGGGCGAGGAAGGACTCGCCGTAGGAACCGCGAAGCATCAGCCAGTCGACCGGACGAACCTTGATGGAGACCTTCGGCTTGGTGGTGGTGCCGAAGTCGCTGTAGCGCTCATGACGGCCGGCGAGCTGAATCTCGACCTGTGGCAGGACCGGAATGGTCGCTTCGGCATAGACGGCAATGACATCGCGGCGTCCTTGGACGGAGCTGCCTTCGGAGCCACCGACGATCTGACCGGTCTCATTGAGGGCGGTGCGGATGTCATCGAGGTTTTCGTCGCGGTATTCGAAGCCAGCGGCGAAGCCAATCACACCGGAGGGAACCTCGAAGATCTCGCTGTTCACCGCTCCGATGTCGAACGACTCGACCTTGTAGATGCCGGTGACAGGGTTGTTGATCGAGATGTAGTCGAGGATGCGCTGGTCGTTCGGGCCGAACGGGTTGAGGTAGAGGGTGACCTCGTCCGGAGTGCCGGCGTCGAAGGTGATGCCATCGAAGGCATCCTGGACCAAGCGGTCCTGGGCGTTGCCGCGGTTGCGGTTGGTGACACGGCTCTCGGTGCGCATGATGCCGGTTTCCCACTCCCAGACGTCGTTGACGACGCCGCCGATGCCGAAGAGCAGGCGCGGGGTGGTGGCCATGACGTCATTGACGCGATTGCCGAGTTCGACGAAGCGAACGCGGACATCATCGAAGAGCAACACCCCCCAGGGATTGAAGGGGTTGTAGGCCGGAATGGAGATTTCCGGCGCTTCGATGACGCCTTCGCGGTAGTGGGCGCGGTTGGTGGGATCGGGTGTGACGCCAGTGCCGAAGGCGGCCTCGATTTCCTCGGCCGACAACATCTCGCGATAGTAGCCCTGCTCGTTGAAGTTGAACATCGGAGTCGGGGCGGAGCCGATGATCGAGCGGGCCTGGCGGTAGGAGGCCTCGGCGTGGAAGTAGAGGGTGTCGGTCAGCTCATGACGAATCCGGCTGTAGAAGCCGATGTTCTCGGTCTCCGGGAACATGTCGGAAGCGGCCAGGAAGTTGTATTGACCGGCGTTGCCACCGTCGGGTGTGGGGGCGCCGAAGGGCACCGCATCCTCGGCCCGGGGATTGGTGGTGGGCGCAAGGAAAGAGCGGTAGCCGACGCCAGGGACGAAGACCAAGCCGGGAAAACCGGCGGAGGAGCGGAAATCCCGGCCGCCGCGGGGGCGTTTGTCCGCGTTGGTGGACCAACTCAGGTCGCGGGCGGCAATGCTGTTGCGCTTGTCCCAGTCCGCCGCCACGATGATGGAAGTGCGGGCGGTGCTGGTGCCGGCGATGGCGCTGCCGCCGATGTAGGTGGAATCGGTCCGGTCGGTATTGCCGACCATGAAGGAGGTGGTGAGACCTTCGAAGTCGCGGCGGAGGATGATGTTGACCACGCCGGAGACCGCGTCGGAGCCGTAGATGGCGGAGCCGCCGTCCTTCAGCACTTCGATCCGCTCGATGGCGGCGGTCGGAAGGCTGTTGAAGTCAAAGAGCGACTGGAAGCCATTGAAGCCGGAGGCGCCGTAGGGCGCGGCCCGGCGGCCATTGACGAGGACGAGCAGGTTGTTGTTGCCCAAGCCACGCAAGTTGAAGGAGCTCACGCCAGGGGTGAAGCTGGTGCCCGAATCATCGGGGGTGAGCGCTTGGCCGGATGCGAAGGGCAGGCTGCGGATGGCATCGCCGACGGTGGTGAAGCCGGTCTCGTCGAGCTGTTGGCGGTCGAGGGAGAGAACCGGGTTGATCGGCACGACGTCGAGGCGCTTGATGCGGGAGCCGGTGGCGGTGAAAGCCTCCAGTTCCTCAAGGTCGTCGTCTGCCTGAGCCGCGAGCGGCAACGGGGCGAGCAAGGCGGTGGAAAGGCCCGCGAAGGCCGCCCAGCGCCAGCCCCCCCGGAGGGAGTCGAGCTTGGATGTACTCATGATAATCAGGTTTGCAGTTTGAACGTTTGCCCGGGCTGAAGAGCACCGGCGCTTTGTTTTCGGGTGCAGATACTGGACCAGAAGAGGTCGAGCGCAAGAATTCTTTTTGAACGTTTGCGGGGTGCGCTCGTCTAAGCCTCGCTCGGTAGGTATCAGGCGCGGCAGAAATTACCGGGATGCCGGGACCCGGTATGCGTGGCGGGTGCTCCGGCAGAAGACGGGGCGGCCGCGGGGTTCTCCGTAAGAACGGCTTCTCAGAGGCGGCGCATCTGATAGATGCGCTCGACCGCTTCGAGGTAGCGGGCGACATTGTCGCGGGGTCGGATTTCCTGGGCGCGGCGGAGAAGGCGGACCGCATCGCCGAACTCCTGCTGGGCGACGCGCATGCGGGCATGGTCGACGAAGGCTTCGGCGGCGAAGTTGGGGAGGGCTTCGGCGCGCTGGAAAAAGAAAGCGGCTTCTTCGAACTCCTCTTGGCCGGCGTAGTAGTTGCCGAGGGTAAGGAGGGCGCGGCCGTTCATGGGGTCGCGATCCACGATGCGCTCGAGGATTTCGGCGGCTTCCTCCTCGTTGCCTTCGGCGAGGGCGATTTCAGCTTCGAGGTTGAGGAGTTCGAGTTCCTGGCGGTCCTCGAGGTCGGGGAAAGAGGTGCGGATGCGGCCGATGAAGTCGACGGCATCATCGAACTGGCCGCGGGCGGTGAGGGTGCCGGCGATGCGGATGGCCTGGGCGGCGGTGGCGGGGCGCTCGAGGCCGAGGGCCTCCTGGTAGGCGGCGACGGCGAGATGGTTGAGGTTTTGGTTGGTGTAGATGTCGCCGAGGAGGAGGAGGGAGGGGGCGTCGGCGCGCCCGAGACGGCGGAGGACCTCGAGGTGGCTGACGGCCCGCTCGGGCTGGTTCATGC
>REEB01000079.1 GCA_007695295.1 Puniceicoccaceae bacterium | reverse complement strand
GCGTCCTCGCTCCAGAAGGAGAAGGTGTAGGGACCGGAGGAGAGGTCGTGGGGGGCGGGGATGGGTTGTGTAGAGAAGCGTGCGGTGAGTGTCAGTCCTTCCTCGGGAATGATTGTCAATGTAGGCGAGGGGTCATCGGGAAATTCATCCCAGCCTGTGAAGACGCTCTCAGGATCGGCCAGCGCGGTGATAGTGACCGGAACGCCCTGGAAGTAGGTGATGGGAAAGGGCTCTTCAGCCAGAGAGGTGATAACGCCGGGAGTATTGTCGTTGAGGGGGGTTGTGGTGAGTCGGAATCCACCTGATCCTTCGCCGGTGACACCGAAAAAAATCTGTGCGGTCCCTTTCAGTTCGAAATACTGCACGATATGTTCGAGCATATGAGCAGGACGTTCGGTGGCGAAACGCTTAATGCCGGGAATGTCATCGGATACATCAACCATGTTGGTCCAACGCAGTGAATGTTCGAGAAGTGATCCTTCCATTTCTGCCAACATGTCATCAAGTAATAAATTCATTCTTTCCGGTGAAAAAGTGGTGGCGATTTGCTCAGAAAACGCATTGATAAAGCTGTTGCGAAACCAACTGTTGTCGATCAAACCGGAAAGTAAAGAGGTAGACCAAGGAACGGGAGCTTCGGGGCCCTTGCCGAAGACGCGCTCAAGATGACTGAAGTCGGCCGTGCTCCACGGCCTGCCAACCGGAAGAAGGCCGGCGTCAAGATCAAAAAGAATCCATCTCCAGCGGCCGTCGTGGGCGCAATTAAGAGATTGCGAATCGGCTTGGCTCGTACGCCAGAACCGGACATTGTTCTGCGGCCAATCCCAATTGCCAACATAGATTTGAATGACATTATACTTTATATAATTCAACATATCCATTCGATCAGAAACCCATGAAAAATTCTCCTCCAAAGTCATCTCGTTTGCTTCAACGAAGTCCCGAAGTTGGAGGTAATCAAGTCGGTCCTGAAACGTTCCGTCATCTATGATCGCATTTCCGGTCAAAATTACTACATCCTCAGGTTCGACTCCGTGATGGCTGGCAATGAAATAACGGTCTACCCGCTCTCGAAAGTTGATCAATCCCCAGTATTCACCATTGATGAAATGAACGGCAGGGCGGTAGGCTTGGTGGTCGAGGCCGAGGTGTGACGTCAAGGTTTGTGTATATGCATCCCTGATTCTGATTCGGCGATGGTCGTTGCCACCGTTTCGAAGTATTAATCGCCTGAAATTTTGGATGGGATCCTGGGTGGTTCGTCCTCTTAGGTTGGGAAAAATGGGCAACGTAATCGTATCGGGAGCGCCAAGCCCGGGACGAGCATAGATTCGGAACGATTTTTGCTGTGCAAAGCGGCTGGCCCCCCCATGTATCCGCCAACCCAGTAGTTGATTAAAAGCTTCGTTTTCATTGTGAAGCCATATTTCGAAATTACCAGTGTATTCCGCTTCTCTGCCCCGCCTGCGATAGTTGGCGGGGTTTGTATGGTGCGCCGGTTCATCCGGATTATCCTGCCGCCATTGGTCGAAATCCAAGCCGGCGGTGTAGATGCCAGATTCATAGTCGAACATGTCTTTGGATGAGAGTGCCAAGGAGATGACCGGAAGGTTATAACGGTTCCAGCCTTCTGGAGTTATAAAGAACGAGCGGGTCACAACCGGGCTGGGTAGGTAGTTGTCCCGGATGGCGCGGGCTCGCACGGTGGTGCCTTTGAATATAGTGGTCTCAGGCAGGTAAGGAGGATTGCGGTGCCAAGTGGATGAGCGAGTTGCAAGATGGTTGGGTTGGCTGGTGCGGTCTTCGATGAGCAGAGGTTGATGGTATAGGTGACTGCGAATTTCCGCTTCGATGAGAGAGCCCATGGGGTCGCCGGGATGTTGTGGGTATTCGTTTTTGTAGTGGTAAACGACGCCTTCGAGCGCATCGGGGTGGGGTTCGGATCCGTCGGTGGTGTAGAGGATAAGGGCGTCAGGATAGGGAGCATTCAACTCCAGGTTAAAGGCATCTGTGTGGAAGCCAGCGGATTGGGAGAAGGACGGAGGTTCCGTGATGCCGAGGTAGGTGGCAGTGGTATTGGGGAGCCCCGGGGTAGGTTGTTCGAAATAGACCCACTGGCTGGGGTGGAGGTCGGAGCGGCCGATGGAGATGTCGGTGGGGATGGGCGTGGGGGGGAGTTCGTCGACGCGGTGACCATCGGGCAGAGTGAGGATGACCTCTTCGCCGGATGAGGAGATGGAGTAGTTCGTGTGGTAGCGTGCCCGAAGCGGTGGATAGCGGTTGCGAAGGTAGGTTTCAACTGCGCTGCGTTCGGTGGCTGACAATTGCCGGTCGAAAAAAACAATTTCTGCGATTTCCCCTCTGTGCGGAGTGCTCTGAGAAGCCGAGGGTATGCCAAGGCCGCCTTGGCCTCCAAAGGTGTCGACAACTGTAATTTGTGCCGAACCAGTCGGCGTTCCGTTGACCCAGCCGGAAAATGTTTGGAGACCGTCATGGCTGATTGTGTGCAGGGCAAGGAGACCGGGATTTTGACGCAGCTCGATAGTGCGGAAGGTGTCATAACTACTGTGCTCTCTTTCAAAGTAGAAGCGGGGCACCCCCGCGCGTCCATCGACCCCATGGGCTCGAATGCCGAAATTCGATACATCAGACTTGGTAACCATAAGGGCCGTAAAAGATTGTCCATCAAGATGGTTACGAGTAAAATCAGGAACTCCGATTACCTGTGCAATGCCATCAAAAGCTATGATGTGGCGTTGCAGATCTTTGTCGAAAACAATGCGAGGCTGCTTCGCAGTATCCTCTTGGATGGCATCGTTTTCGAAGGAGGAAATGTCATTCCACCGTTGGAGGTAGGAAGTGCCATCTTCGCTGCGAACTACAGCGGCGTCAGCGAAGTCAATAGAATCAGTGGAGAGCCACAGGATCAGGCCTTCAATGTCGAGTGGAGACACTGGCTGAGAGAAGGTTCGGTCTTTGCCAGAGGCCCAGACGAGAAGGTGTTGCCCGGGTGCGATGGAGGTATCCGGGACAGTCCATTTGAAAGGGTTGGAATAGGAATCCGACAAACCCCAGCCTTCGAGGCCGACAGACTGGTCACCGTAGTTGTACAGCTCGATCCAGTCCTCGTAGTCGCCGTCTTCGTCGGCGATGGTGGAGACGTTGGAGGCCATAACCTCGTTGATGCGGACGGTATGGGCCGCGAGCGGGACGGAGAGGACCGAAAGGAAGGTGAGAAGCAGGCTGAGCTGCGGCAGCTGGCCGAGGCGAAAGCCGAAAAGAGCGGTTGGCATGCGATACGGAGGGAGGATTTCGAGGATTGGCGGAACGAAACCGCCCTTCTTTCGAGTGGATGAAGGCGAGGGAAGGTAAACCCTAACTGTTGTTACAAAGGTGTCAATTTAATGCGGAGTTGCGTTTCGGGGGTGGAGGGATTTGGAAAAGCTGTTCCGAGGCGCGGAGTGCCGACCCCGCGGTCACGGGGAAGGGCGGAGGCAAGTCCCTACGGTCGGGGGGGCAGAGCCGGGCGCGTCAGCGAACCGGAACGGCCACGGAGGTGTGGGATGCGGCGCTCTCGGCAAGCACGCCCTATCGGGACGGGTACGACCGGGTCAGCCGGGGTGGAGGTGGCCGCGGGCGACAGCTTGATCGAGCATTTCGGAGATGAGACCCCAGAGGGCGGGGCTGATTTCGGCGATGATGCGGTTGCGCTCCTCGACCATGGGGCGGGTGACGCCGTGTTCGCGCCAGGCTTGGCCGGCGGTGTGGAGGTTGAGGAGGACAGGAAGAAGGCGGTCGAGGGCGGCGGCGAAGCGGGCTTCGGGGGACTTTGCGGCTTCGAATTCGTCCCAGAGAGCGCGGAAGGAGGCGGCTTGGTCGGGGGGGAGGAGTGCGAAGAGGCGGTCGGCGGCGCGGGCTTCTCGCTCGGCTTGGCCGCTGCGGCCGGCGGTGTCGTAGGCGAAGGTGTCGCCGGCGTCGATTTCGACGAGGTCGTGGAGGATGACGAGGCGGAGGATTTTGAGCAGATCGAGGCCCGGGGCGCCTTCGTCGGCGGTGAGGAGGAGGGCGGCGAGGGCGAGATGCCAGGAGTGTTCGGCGGAATTTTCGCGGCGATCGAGGTGGATCAGGCGGGTGCGGCGGAGGACTTGTTTGAGGCGGTCGGCCTCAAGCAGGAAAGCGATCTGGGAGCGGAGCCGCGGGGAGGGGTTCGCTTCCGGGGGGGTTGGCGAGGATGGCGGTGGCGTGGAGGACGGTGTCGGCATGGATGCGTGCGGTGAGGGGGCGACGGCGGTTGTAGCCGCCGCCGTAGAGCAGGGCGAGCGGGATTTCGCGGTCGCGGAGCGTCTCGAGGATGAAGCGGTCGCGTGCGTGGATGTCCGCCTGGTCGAGGTGGAGTTGGCCGAAGCGGTCATCGCGATGAATGTCCGCGCCGGCAATCCAAAGCACCACATCGGGATCAAAAGCGTCGAGGTCGGGCGGGAGGGCGGCCCGAAGGGCTTGAAGGTAAGCGGGGCCGGTGGTCCAGCGGGGGAGGGAGACGTCGCGGTCGCCGGGGACTTTTTCACTGGGGTAGTTGGGGCCGACGTGGATGGAGAAACAGAAGGAGTCGGGGTCGCGGGCGAGAAGGGCGTGGGTGCCGTTGCCCTGGTGGGCGTCGGTATCGAGGACGAAGGCGCGGAAAGGGCCCCGCTCCGCGCGAACCGTGGCGAGGGCGACGGCGACGTCGTTGAGCACGCAGTAGCCGGCTCCGCGGTCGGCGAAGGCGTGGTGGGTGCCGCCGCCGAGGTTGATGCCGAGGTCGTGGTCGAGGGCGGCCCTGAGGGCGGCGAGGGTGCCGCCGGTCTCGCGCCGGCAGCGATCGAGCAGGGTGGGGCCGGGAGGAAGGCCGAGACGGATGCGGGCCGGGCGGTCGAGGGTGGCGGCGGCGATGGAGCGAAGGTAGGCGGGGTGGTGGACCCGGTGGAGCTGCTCGAAGGTGGCGCGCTCGGGTGCGATGATGGCGATGCCGGGCAGGGCGGCTTCGATGAGCGCCCGCGAGTCGGCGAATTTCTCCATCGGAAAGGGGTGCTCCGGTGGCAGCGGGAAGCAGTACTCAGGGTGGTGAAAAACCTGCACCGGGTGAATGTGGTCGGGGTGTCAGAGCCGGCAACCCCGGAGTGCAAAGGGGCGCGGGCTCTCGCTCCGGAGTGAAGGCGGGGGCCGCCGAGGCTGCTCAGGTGGTGGCGGGGACGCTGTTGCCGGAGTTTTTTTGAACCGTTTCGGTGGAGGGCGCCGCGGCCGGGGTCTGGGGCGGTGCCTCGAAGGCACCGAGGGCACGAAAGCGTTGGTAGCGGGCATCGCGGAGCTCGTCGGGGGAGAGGCGGCTCAGGTCCTTGAGAGCGGCGGAAAGGACGGTCCGAAGATTGGCGGCGGCTTCCTCGGGGTCATTGTGAGCGCCGCCGAGGGGCTCGGGGACGACGCCGTCGACGATGCCGAAGCGTTTGAGCATTTCCTGGTCGCCAAGGCGAAGGGCGGTGGCGGCCTGGGCGGCGGAGTTTTTATCCTTCCAGAGGATGGCCGAGCAACTTTCCGGCGAAATGACCGAGTAGTAGGCGTTTTCGAGGATGTAGACGCGGTCGGTGACGGCGATGCCGAGGGCTCCGCCGGATCCGCCCTCGCCGATGACGACACTGATCTGCGGGACACCGAAGGAGGCCATTTCGCGGAGGTTGACGGCGATGGCTTCGGCGACGTGGCGCTCTTCGGCGCCGATGCCGGGGAAAGCGCCGGGGGTGTCGACAAGACAAATGACGGGAAGGCCGAACTTGTCCGCCATCTTCATGAGGCGGAGGGCTTTGCGGTAGCCTTCGGGGTTGGGCATGCCGAAGTTGCGGAGGAGATTTTCCTTGGTGTTGCGGCCCTTCTGCTGGGCGATGAGCATAACCGGGCGACCATCGAACAGGGCCGGTCCACCCACGATGGAGGGGTCGTCGCGAAAGAGGCGGTCGCCGTGAAGCTGCTCGAAGCCGGTGAAGAGGGCCCGGATGTAGTCGAGGCTGTAGGGGCGGCGGGGGTGGCGGGCGAGCTGGACGCGCTGCCAAGCCGAGAGGCTGCTGTAGATCTGGCGTTTGGTGGCGACGAGCTTGGCCTCGATGCTGGCGATATCGGCGGAGAGATCGAGTTGGTTTTCCTGGGCGCTGCGCTGCAGGCTTTGCAGTTGGCTGCTGAGTTCGCGCAGCGGTTTCTCGAATTCGAGAATGTAGAGGTTGGAATCCATGAGGTGCGATCGTGGCGGAACCTGACCAGCGGCCCACCCTGCGGTGTGCGGCGGGGAGTGTCAACCGTGCAGCCCGCGGCGACCGGGCTGGCAGGGTTGGATAGGAGGCGGCGGGGTGCCCTGGATGTGGTTGACGAAACGGGGGCGCGGAAGGCTTGCGGCTTCTTCAACCGAGGTCGCCGGCGGAGGGCGGGTTTTTGAGATCTTCCTTCCAGCCGAGGATTTTGGCCTGGGCGTTGAATTTTTCGGCCTGGGCTTTGTCACCCTTGCGGACCCAGATGCGGGAGAGGGTGGTGTTGATGAATAGGTCGTCGGGGCGGAGGGCATGCGCTTTTTCGCCGGCAGAGAGCGCTTGGTCGAGGTCGCCCGTGTCGAGATGGACTTCGGAAAGGGCGTGCCAGGCGGCGGCGCTTTGCGGGGCGGCGTCGAGGGCGCGGGTGAGTTGGGCGATGGCTTCGCGGTGGTCGCCCATGGTGTAGGCGAACGTGGCCTCTTCGATGAGGGTTCTGATCTCCAGTGGGTCGTTTCGGTCCGCTTCCATAGGGCAAAGGATGGATCCTTCGGAGCGGATTGGCAAAGGCGTAGGCGGACTTTCGCGTGCTCCGGAGGAGCTCGAGGCGCGATCGGGCGAGGCTCAGAGGATCAGCATGGCATCGCCATAGCTGAGAAACCGGTACCGATGGTCCAAGGCTTCCCGGTAGAGGGAGTGGAGCCAATCGATCCCATCGGTCGATCCTGGCGTGAGAAAAGCGGCGACAAGGCAGAGGAGCGTGGAGCGGGGCTGGTGGAAATTGGTGATGAGGGCGTCGGTTAGAAAAAACGGATCGGGGGGGTAGAGGAAAAGATCGGTGGAATCGAGGAACTTACCGGGCGGAGGAGGGGGGGTGAGGCGAGCGAAGGCTTCGAGGGTGCGGAGGGTTGTGGTGCCGACGGCGATGCGGCGCGTGATGGAGGCGGCGGAGAGGGCGGTTCGGGTTTCGGCGGGGATTTCGAATGTCTCGCGGTGCATGGTGTGGGCTTCGAGACGTTCGGCGGAGATGGGTCGAAAAGTGCCGAGGCCGACGTGCAGGACGAGGTCGGCGAAGGGGATGCCGAGCGCACTGATGCGGGCGAGTAGTTCGGGAGTGAAGTGGAGGCCCGCAGTGGGGGCGGCGACTGCGACCGGATCGGCCGTCGAGGCGTAAACGGTCTGGTAGCGGTCGCGGTCGAGATCGGAGGAGGGTTGATCGGCGGGGCGCGAAATATAAGGAGGAAGGGGGAGGCACCCGAGGCGGGCTGCGAGGTCGGGGACCGATTCATCGGATCGAAGGTCGAAGGCGACGATGGATTCGGCGTCGGTGGCCCGGGCGACGACACGGGCGGTGGTTTGCCGGTCGGAGAGAGTGAAGGACGACCCGGGCGGCAGGCGGCGGCTGGGCCGAAGCAGGCAATGCCAGCGGGAGGGATCCGAGGTGGGGCGGAGGAGCAGGCATTCGATGGAACCGCCGGTTGCTTTTTGGCCGGTGAGACGGGCCGGGAGGACGCGGGCGGTGTTGCGGACGAGCAAGTCGCCGGTGCGGAGGAAAGAAGGGAGGTCGTGAAAACGGGTGTGGCTGACCCGGCGGGTGGTGCGGTCGACGACCATGAGCCTTGATTGGTCGCGCTGCGGAGCTGGTTTCTGGGCGATGGCTTCGGCAGGCAAAGAGTAGTCGAATCGGGCGGATTGCACGGTGTGAACGTTGAAGCGCAGGGGAAAAGGAGCAAGGCAAACAAATTAGGGACAGGCTATTTATTCTTGCATCTTCACCCGCAGCCCGGATAGGAAAGGGGGCATGCGACTGAGGAGAGCCAAAGTCAGCGGCCAAACCGCTTGTTATCATGTCATCACGCGCACGGTGGCCGGGGCGCCGTTGCTCGGCCGTGTGGAGAAAGAGGTCTTTCGCAAAATGCTCCGCAAGGTCAGCCGCTTTTGCGGGGTAGAGGTACTGACGTTCTGCATACTTTCGAACCACGTTCACCTCCTCGTCCGCGTGCCCGCCCCTGTGCCAGTCACGGACCAGGAGCTGTTGGAACGGGTCGAAGCCATAAGTGGCAAGGGTCCAGCGGAAATGGTGGCGGCGGTTTTGCGCGGAAGCGACGCGACCGAGAAGGAGAAGTTGCGCAAGAGGCTGAAGGCGAGGATGTTCGATGTCTCGGTGTTTGTGAAGGAGCTCAAGCAACGTTTCAGCATCTGGTACAACAAGACCCACCGGCGTTTCGGCACTCTGTGGGCGGAGCGATTCAAGAGCGTCCTCATCGAGGGTCGCCGTTTTGCCCTCGAAACGGTGGCCGCTTACATTGATCTCAACCCCGTTCGGGCCGGGGTCGTCAAGGATCCCAAGGATTACCGTTTTTCAGGCTATGGCGAGGCTTGCGGAGGGGGTGCAGAAGCACGACAGGGCTTGATCTCTCTCTTGGGAGCCAAGTCATGGGCAGCGTCCGCCGCGGACTACCGGATGTGCCTTTTTGGCAAAGGCTCTGGGCCTGCCGCCCTTGGCAAAGGCCACATCATTCCCCAAGAAGCGGCCCGGGCAGTAATGGAGGCTGGAGGCAAACTGCCTTTGCCAGTCGCCTTGCGCTGCCGGGTGCGGTATTTTTCCGACGGTCTGGCTTTGGGAAGCAAAGCCTTCTTGGAGGACTTTTTCGCGAATTATCGGGATCTCTTTGGGAAAAAGCGAACCTCCGGAGCCCGTCCCATGCTTGGAGCCGACTGGGGGGACTTGAACGTGGCCCGGGATCTTCGACGTGATGTGCTGAGTTGAGGCGAAGCGGATACCGCTCAACCCGCCCCAGATCCCAGATTGGCCATCGAAGTGCCGTAGTGATTGCGGATGGAAAGGATTGTTTTCGCCGTTCCGACCGTGATGGCGATAAGGCAGAGGACGAGCACGTTGAATGAGGGCTTGCCGTAGACCGTAGCCAATACCCCGAGAAGGAGAAGCTGAATGCCCGTGAAGGTTTCGATGCGCAGGCGGGTGGGAGTGCGCGCATGTGCATATTCTCTCCACGCCAGGCCGATCATGGCGAGCGAGCCGGTGAAGATCACTGCGATGCCGAGGAGAAATTGAGGAACGTCCATAGGTAAAGCTCCTTATCGACCTGGTGGAATCGGAGTTAAACCCGTGGTGGCGAGAACTGGGTGGCGCGGTGGTTCCTGCCTGATGATAGGCGGCCAAAGGGGCGGTTCAGGAAAGCCGAGTGACGCTTGCGGTCCCTGATGATCCCCCCGTCCCTGCATTTGGCCGCAATGGGGATTTTGGTGGCAAAGGGATCTAGTCTTGGTTGGGCGGCTGGGCGGAGTGGCTAGGAGACAAATAGCCTGTCCCTATTTTATCCCTAGCCTGTCCCTATTTTATCCCAGCGAGCCGACCGTCCGCATGCGTGAGACTTCCCCCCCAAACTAATAGCCTGTCCCTTATTATGGGGAGGCCGGGGTGCTTTGGTCTTGGAGCGGGCCGGGTGCTTGGTCATGGTGGGAGTCGTATGGCCGAATCACCCCCGAATGCCGCTTTGCCGGTGGCATCACGCCCTTTTCACGTGATGACGAAGCCGATCGGCTCTCTCTGCAATCTGGACTGCAAATACTGCTTCTACTTGGAGAAGGAGCACTTGTACCCGGACAAGCGGAACTTCCGGATGAGCGACGAGGTGCTGGAGGCCTACATCCGCCAATACATCGAGCAGCAGCCGGGGCCGGAGGTCTCGTTCGCCTGGCAGGGTGGGGAGCCGACCCTGCTGGGGGTGGAGTTTTTCGAAAAGGTCGTTGCGCTGCAGTCCAAGTACAGCGGCGGCAAATCCATTTCCAACGCCCTCCAGACCAACGGCACCCTGCTCGACGACGACTGGGGCCGTTTTCTGCGCCGGCACAGTTTTTTGGTCGGCCTGAGCGTGGACGGCCCGCGCAAGCTCCACGACGCCTACCGGGTGGACAAAGGCCAGCGGCCCACTTTTGACAAGGTGATGCGGGGGCTGGGTTTTCTGAAGAAGCACCAGGTGGATTTCAACACCCTCACCGTGGTGCACCGGGAAAACTCCAAGCACCCGCTGGAGGTCTACCGGTTTTTGAAAGACATCGGCTCCGGCTTTATCCAGTTCATCCCCTTGGTGGAGCGGAAGGCGGGGGTCGAGGAGGAGAAGCTGGGTCTGTGGCTGGCCGAGCCGCCCGACCCGGAGGCGGATGCCTACAGCGGAACGGTGACCTCATGGAGCGTTCGGCCCGAGCGCTACGGGGAATTTCTATGCACCATCTTCGACGAGTGGGTAACCCGTGACGTGGGCCGGTATTTCGTGCAACTCTTCGACGTCGCCCTGGGCAACTGGATCGGCGCGGGCAGCGGCCTCTGCGTCTTCGCCGAGACCTGCGGACGGGCGATGGCGATGGAACACAACGGCGATCTGTATTCGTGTGATCACTACGTATATCCGAAGTACAAACTCGGCAACATCCTCAACGGCACCATCGGGGAAATGGCTGACGGAAAGCGCCAGCGCAAATTCGGCGATGACAAACGCGACGCCCTGCCGCGCTACTGCCGCGAGTGCGAGGTGCGCTTCGCCTGCAACGGGGAGTGTCCGAAGCACCGCTTCATCGAGACGCCGGACGGGGAGCCGGGGTTGAATTATCTCTGCGCCGCCTACAAGCGGTTTTTCAACCACATCGATCCGTCCATGCAGGCGATGGGCCAGCTCCTGCAGCGGGGCATGGCGCCGGCCATGGTGATGGAGATGGCGCGCGAGCGGATGGCGGCTTCGCGCAAGGGAAAGCGCGGGGAGAAAAAAGCGCGCCGGTGAAGGCGGGCTCAGCCCGCGGGCTCGAAGGTGCGGGCCTGGAGGGTCTGCCCGAGCAGGCGGCGGAAGGAGGCCAGGTTTTCGACCGCGCCGAGCGCGATGAACTGATTGGCGAGGTTGCCGACGGCGGTGCCTTCGAGATTGAGGGAAACGACCGGGATGCCCGCGCGATTGGCGGTGGTCTGGCAGAGGAGCCGGTTTTTCGAGCCCCCGCCGACCATGAGGATGCGGTTGAACTTGCGGCCGGTCATTGCTTCGAAAGCGGCGACTCCGTCGGCATGACCTTGGCCGAGGGATTCGCAGATCAGGCGGGTGTAGTGGGCAAGGGATGACGGGGGCTTGGCGCGGCGGCGCTTGAGCTGGGCGTCGATGGCGTCCTTCATGGATGCCGGGTTGAAAAGGGCGCGGTCGGTGACATTGATGAGCTTGCGGGGGGCGGGGGCTTTTTCCGCGTCGGTGATGAGCTTTTCCCAATCCTTGGGTGAATCGGGGCGGCGGGAGAAAGCCGGGAGGATCTGCTCGAGGAGCCAGAGCCCGAGGCAGGTCTTGAGGGGGCGGAAGCGACCGTCGCCGAGGCGTTCGTTGCAGACCACATCGTCGAGGGCGCGTGGCCCGAGCAGGGGTTGGTCGGACTCGAAGCCGAGCAGTGACCAAGTGCCGCTGCTGAGGTAAATGTCGCCACCGTTTTCATCGGCCGGCATGGCATCGTAGGCGCAGGAGGTGTCGTGGCCGGGGACGAGGGTGACGGCGAGGCCGTCGAGCTCGCGGTGGCCGGTGACGGCCCCGAACGGCGCGGGTGAAAGGCGGGGTTTGGTGAACCAGGAGGGCGGGATGCCGAAGTGGTTGAGGGCTTTGGTGGAAAAGCTTTTCGACCGGGCATCGAGGAGCTGCGAGGTGCTGGCGACGGACATCTCGTTGGCCATCCTGCCGCTGAGGAGAAAGTTGAAGTAATCCGAAAGGAAGAGGCAGCGTTTCGCCACCTTTGTCATGCCCGGATGGGCACGAACGATTTCCTGAAGCTGGAGACTCGTATTGTAGGAAAGATTGGGCTGCCCGGTCCATTCGTAGACGCGATCGAGACCGCGGGCGGCGAGCCGCTTGAAGACCTCCTCGGTGCGGGTGTCGCGGTAGGCGTGGGTGGGGTAGACGAGGCGGCCGGAGCGGTCGAGCAGGACGCTGTCACAGCCCCAAGTGTCGACCCCGCAGGAGGCGAGTTCGGGGGCGACGCGCCGGGCGAGCCGCAGGCCCTGAAGGATTTCGGCGAGGAGGCCGGGAAGGTTCCAGTAGCAATGGGGACCGAGGTGGTCGAAGCGATTGGGGAAGCGGTGGATTTCCCGCAGTTTGAGGGAGCGGGGGCCGAGGGTGCCGAGGATGAGACGGCCGCTGGTGGCGCCGAGATCGATGGCGACGGCTTGGGTTGGGTGAGGGCGGGAAGCGGATTTGCGGGTCCGGGATGTCATGGGAAAAGAAACTTGGGGGCGGGGCGGGGCAGCCGACGGCGCTGTTTTGGATGAGGTTCAGGTTGCAAGTCAACCCAATCGCGGCAGTGTCCTAGTGCTCTTGGTGATGCATCTGAACGAACGCCCTCCCCCCGCTTCCCGGAACGTGAAGCTCATGGCCACCTGCCTCTGCGACGCCTATTTTGACGACGTGGCCGCGGCGACGGTGGAAGTCCTCGAGCACCTCGGCTGCACGATCGACTTTCCCGAACGGCAGACCTGTTGCGGCCAGCCGGCCTTCAATGCCGGCGACTGGGAGTCCTCGCGCAAGGTGGTGAGGCACATGGTGGAAGTATTCGAAGGAGAGGACCCGGTCGTGGTGCCGAGCGGATCGTGTGCGGCGATGGTATTTCACGGCGCCCTGCTGGAGTTCGAGAAGGAGCCGGATCTCGGTGCGATCCAAGCCTTGGCGCACCGCACGTGGGAATTTTCCGACTTCATTGTCAACGGCCTTGGCGTGACCGCCTGGCCGGGACGCTTTCCGGCGAAAGTGGCCTTTCACCGCTCCTGCCACACCCGCGGCACCCCGAGCGGAGAGGCGAGCCTGAAGCTGCTGCGGTCGATCGACGGCCTTGAGTTGACGCCCTTTGGCGAAGGCGAGCAGTGCTGCGGTTTCGGAGGAACCTTCTCGGTGACCTTCCCCAACATCTCGAAAGGCATGGGTGAGTTGAAGCTGGAACACATCGCTGCGTCCGGCGCGGAGGTGCTGGTATCCGGGGACATGGGCTGCCTGATGCACTTGGGCGGAATGGCGGCACGGCGGGAACAGACTCCGCGCATCCTCCATTTGGCGCAGCTCCTGCGGGATGCGCTTCGGGCGGGTGTTGCGCGGGAAGCCCCGTCCACAGCCGCCCGCTGACCCGCCCCCCTGCCATGGCCGCCAAAGAGCAACCGATCGACAAGTATTCACGCGAGCTGGACGCCGAAGTGCGCCACGCCGTGCACGACAACAGTGCCGCCGGGACGGACAAGCGCCGTGAGATCCTTTGGGGGGATTATCCCGCTCCCGACGCGCTCCGCCACGTCGCCGGCCAACTCAAGCAGCATGTGGTCGAGAACTTGGACCGGTATCTGGAGCAGGCCGAAGACAGCCTGCGAAAGCGGGGAGTGCAGGTGCACTGGGCGGCGGATGGGGAAGCGGCCAACCGCGCGGTGCTCGACATCCTGCGGGCCCGCGGTGCCAAGCGGCTGGTGAAGGCCAAGAGCATGGTGAGCGAAGAGACCGAGCTGGCCGACTACTTGGCGAAAAACGGGGTCGACTGTCTGGAGACGGACCTGGGGGAGTTCATCGTGCAGGTGGACGGCGACCATCCCAGCCACATCGTCAAACCGATCATCCACAAAAACCGCCGGCAGATTGCCCGGACCTTCGAGCGCGAGGGCCTCGGCGACTACAACGACGATCCCGAGGTCATCACGCGCCGCGCCCGCGTGTATTTGAGAAAAAAATACTTCGAAGCCGATGCGGGCCTGACCGGCGCGAATTTCGTAGTGGCGGATTCGGGACGGATCGTGCTCGTGACCAACGAGGGCAACTCCCGCTTCTGCCTCGCGCCCACTCCGGTGCACATCGCGATGGTGGGCATAGAGAAGCTGGTGCCGCGGGATGCGGACCTGCCCTTGATGCTCAACCTGCTCGCCCGCTCGGCAACGGGGCAGCGTCTGACGGTATACACCGAGTTCATCAGCGGGCGGCGGGCGGCGGAACAGCCCGACGGCCCGGAGGAAATGCATGTCATCTTCCTGGACAACGGCCGGTCGGAAGTCCTCGCTTCGGACTGTCGGTCCATCCTGCGGTGCATCCGCTGCGGGGCGTGTCTGAACGTCTGCCCCGTTTACCGGCAGGCTTCGGGGCATGCCTACCGCAGCGTCTATCCCGGTCCGGTGGGGGCGGTGCTGTCGCCGTTGCTGGCGGGCAAGCGCTTTCCCGAGCTGGCCGACCTGCCGAAGGCCTCCAGCCTGTGCGGGGCGTGCAACGAAGTCTGCCCGGTGGACATTCCCATCCCCGACCTGCTGTTGCGGCTGCGGGACCGGGCCAAACGCGAGGGCATCGCCTCTCCCGGCACGCCACCGATGGGGCTGTGGGCATCCATGGCGACGAGCCCCGGACTCTGGCGGGCGGCGCTCGGCGCGGGCAAGGCGATGGATCTCATCCCCAAAAGTTGGATACCGGTGGGCGCCTTTCAGGCCTGGCATGCCTCCCGCGATTTGCCGCCTTGGGGCGGAGGGCGTTTTCGCCGCTGGCTGAAGCGCCGGCGGGCGGAGCAGGCCGCAACCAAGGAGCCGTCATGAGCGGCGACCGGGAAAAGATTTTCCAAGCGGTGAGGGAGGCGCTGGCTCCGCTCAAGGAGCGGGCGCCCCGTCCGGACTACGACCCCGGCTTGGTTTCGACGGTGAAGGCGGGGGAAGATCTGCGCAAACGTTTCGCGGAGCGCTGGCGGGCCGTCAACGGGGTGCTGGTTGACTCGCCCGCTGCGCTCAAAGCCTGGCTGCTTGAGCACGGACATCGGCGAGGCTACTGCGATCCGGTGTTGATGGAGGCGGTGGGAAAGCGGCTGGGGCCGGAGATCGACGTTTTGGATACATTTGAGAGGGCGCGGCCGGATGACTACGCCTTCGGCATTACCCGGGCCAGCCATGCGGTGGCGGAGACCGGCACGGTGGTTTTGGAAGACCGCACCACCTCGGCCCGTCTGGCTGCGCTTGCGCCCTGGGTGCATGTGTCAGTGTTTCCGGCCGGAGCGCTTCTGCCCGATCTGCAGGCGGCTGCGGCGAGGCTCGGTGATGATCCAAATGTGATCTGGGTGACCGGACCCTCGAAGACCGCGGATGTGGAGGGCATTTTGATCGAGGGCGTGCACGGTCCGGGGGTCGAAGTCGTGCTCCTTCTCGACGACGCGGCCTTCCCGTCCTGAAGAACGGGACTGCGGCCGGGGCTCAGAGCAAACCCGCTTCGCGGAAGCTGTAAAAACCGAGGCCGCCGGGATCATGGACTTTGTTGCCGACGATGACGTGGTCGAGCAAATCGACCGAGACCGTCTTGGCGGCTTCGCGGAGCTGGCGGGTGATTTGGATATCCGCGCTGCTTGGGGAGGGGTCGCCGCTGGGGTGGTTGTGCACGCAGATAATGCCGGAGGAACCGGCTCGGATCGCTTCGCGGAAGACCTCGCGGGGGTGGACGAGGCAACTGCTGGCCGTGCCGGAGCTGACCTCGACCCGCCGCATGAGCCGGTTTTTGCGGTTAAGGCAAAGGCACCAGAACCGCTCCACCTGGAGGCCGCGGGCAAGCGGGGCGAAATGGTTGAAGACCCGGGTGGGCGACTCGAAGGCCGGGTCGGGGGTGTCGGGATTGCTGTGGATGCGGGTCATGATCTCGTTGAGGGCGACGATCTGGAGGGCCTTGACCTTGCCGATGCCGCGCACGGAGAGCAGTTCATCCTGACCCCAGGCGAAGAGCTTGGAGAGCGATCCGGACTCGCCGAGCAACTTGTCCGCCACCCGGAGCACATCCATGCCCTGGCTGCCGCTGCGGATGAGCATGGCGAGCAGTTCGCGGTCGCTGAGATGGCGGGGACCGAAGCGTTCCAGTTTTTCCTGGGGGCGCTCATCCCGGGCGAGGTCGCGCAGTGATACTGTGTCATAGGGGCGATTCGACTCCACAGCGCGGCAGCATGGAAACGCAGATGAGGTGCGACAACTGTAAAGACGACCGTTTTTGGTTTCAAAGGCCCTGGGGCGGCGTCAGAGTGGGCGGTGATGAAACCGTTACGAGTTGTTGTCTGGGGCGAAAATGTCCACGAACACAAACACCCCACTGTCGCAAAAGTATACCCCAATGGGATGCACACCGTCATTGCCGACGCATTAAAGGCCTCGGGAGATGACGTGGAGGTTTCGACCGCGACCCTGCAGGAACCGGACCACGGTCTGACGACGGAGCGGCTGGCCCAAACCGATGTGCTGACTTGGTGGGGTCACATGGCCCACGGGGAGGTTAAGGACGAGATTGTCAGCCGGGTGCAGAAGCGGGTGCTCGAAGGCATGGGGTTGATTGTGCTCCATTCCGGGCATTACTCGAAAATCTTCAAGCGCCTGCTGGGGACGACCTGTTCGCTGACTTGGCGGGAAGCGGATGAGCGGGAGCGGATCTGGGTCTGCAATCCCGGCCACCCGATCGCCGCCGGCATCGACACCTGCTTCGAGCTGGATCGCGAAGAAATGTACGGCGAGCCCTTCGGCATTCCCGCGCCGGAGGAGCAGGTCTTCATCTCTTGGTTTGAGGGCGGGGAAGTTTTCCGCAGCGGCTGCTGCTGGCGGCGCGGCAACGGGAAGATCTTCTACTTTCGGCCCGGGCACGAAACATTCCCGACGTATTACCATCCGATGGTTCAGCGGGTCATCGCCAACGCGGTGCGCTGGGCGCGGCCGGAGGGGGTCTGGATCGACGCTTGTCCGAACATCAAGGAACCCCGGGAAGAGATCCAGCCGAAGGAAGTCTGAACGCATTTTAGCGCCACTTTAGTAGGGCCGGAGTGCGGAAAGTCCGTCCCCGGCCTTTTATTGCCCGCTGCTCCCTGGCTCGGCGACTCTGGGAGTGGGCCACTGAAAAGGCGGCCTGAGGGAAGCCAGGAACGAGGGAAAAGATTGGGGCTGCGGGGGTAAGGCAGCGGGGGTGGATGCGTGTGGCGGGGCTTGCTTCACCGCCGCCCGGCGCGGGGGTTGGGCGGCAGCGGTGGGCGGCAGAAAAATGATTGCGCCTCAAACACGTGTTGGCAAAAATGAATGGTGATTGCTCATGGACACATCCCGCAGGCCCATCACCTCAACAACGGCGCTCGCCCGGCACCTGGGATTGTCGCGCTGGACGGTTTCGCGGGTGCTCAACGGGCATCCGGAAGTCAAGGCGGAGACATCCCGCCGCGTCCTCGCGGCGATCGAAGAACTGGGTTTCACGCCGAGTCCCTTGGCGCGGGCGCTCCGCGGCGCCCGCAGCGGGATCGTGGGGGTCTGTTTCCAAGCCTTCGGCACGCCGGTTTTCGTGAAGAAGATTTCCGCGTTGCAGGGTCGGCTGAGGGACCAAGGTTTTCGTGCGTTGATTGAATTGACGGAGGGGGAGCCTGCGCGCGAGCGCGAGGTGCTCCGGCACTTCATGGCGATGAAAGTGGACGGGATCGTGCTGGTTGGAGGGCTGAGTCCCGCGCATGCCCATGATCCTTCCGGCTTGTTGTCGGAGGGACATCCTCCGGTGGTGGCGGTGGACCCGGTGGCGGAGTGTCCGCTGCCTTCGGTGACGGTCGACCGTGAGCATGGGGTGCGGATTTTGCTGGAGCATTTGCTCGAGCTGGGGCACCGCCGATTCGGCTTGGTGGGGATTGATCGTGATGTGCTCTATGGCCGGTCGCGTTGGGAGGGTTTGAAGGCGGCGGCCCGCCAGCACGGGCTGGTCTGGGAGCGCGATTTCACAATCCTCAACGATCCCGGAAACCGGGAGATGAATTTCGCCCAAGGGCGGTTGTTGGCGGAGCACTACCTTCGCCTGGAGCGTCCGCCGACCGCGCTGCTTGCGCTCAACGACCAAGTGGCGGTCGGTGTGCAGTCCGGCCTGCTGGGTGCGGGCCTCACCATCCCCGGTGATGTATCGGTGGTCGGCTTCGACAATCTTGAGGTGACGGACTACATCAATCCCCGCCTCACCACCATCGACCAGCGGGTGGACCATCTGATGGAGGCGGCCACCGGGATGCTCCATGAGCAGCTTGAGTCCGGCCCTCTGGACGGCCCCGGGCGCCTGCTCAAGATCCGTCCCGAGCTGGTCGTGCGTGGGTCCACCGGTCCGGCACCCGCCCCCCGCAACGGAAAAACCGGCCCCACCCCTTCCTAGCCATGAGCATACGTATCCTTGTTACCACGACATCCTTCCAGGACACTCCCGGCGAGCACCACGCCCGGCTGGAATCGATCGGAGCCGAAATCCTCCGCGAGCGCGGCCCCCTGCCGGAGGACCGGATGCTGGAGCTGGTCGGCGACCTCGACGCGCTGCTCTGCGGCGACGACGCCATCACTGCGGCGGTGATCGACCGGGCCCTGCCACGGCTCAAAGTGATCAGCAAGTACGGTATCGGGCTGGACAAAATCGATGTCGGGCACGCGACGGCGAAAAAAATCCCCGTGCTCTTCACCCCCGGCGTCAACCACACCACCGTCGCCGAGCACACCTTCGCCCTGCTGCTCGCGCTCCAGCGCCGACTGGTCGAGGAAGTGGGACACACCCGGCAGGGACGCTGGAAGCGACTCACCGGCCACGAAATCATGGGCAAGACCCTCGGCATTGCCGGCCTCGGGCGGATCGGCAAAGAAGTTGCGGTGCGGGCCAAGGCCTTCGGGATGCCGGTCAAAGCGTATGACATTTACTGGGACGATGCCTTTGCCGCCGCGCACGACGTCGAGCGGGTTGACTCGATCGACGCGCTCGTCACCGGAGTGGACGTGCTTTCCCTGCACACCAACCTGACCGATGAAACCCGCAACCTGATCAACGCGGAGCGGATCGGCCGGATGAAAGACGGCGTCGTGGTGCTGAACTGCGCCCGGGGTGAACTGGTGGATGCGGCCGCGATGGCGGAGGCGCTCACCTCCGGCAAGATCGCGGGCTACGGCACGGATGTTCTCGACACCGAGCCACCTCCCCCCGATCACCCGCTGCTCAAGGCCCCCAACTGCCTTGTGACCCCGCACATCGGATCGCGCACCTATGAAAGCGTGCAGCGGCAGGCCGGCATGGCGGTGACCAACCTGGTCGAATTTCTCGCCGGGAGAAAACCGCTCGCCCAGGCCAACCCGTTCTGAGACCCTCTCCCCTCTATCCCGCCATGGCCGAGACCTTCACCGTCGTCCCCGAAGCTCTCCACAACCGCCTTGTGGAGGCCGCGTATCAAAAACGCGGTTACACGGCGGAGGAAAGCGCCGCCGGGGCCCGCTTCTGTGCCTCCGCCTCGACGCACGGCATCCGCACCCACAACGCCATCAAGGCGCTGCACCTCGACCACCTCTTCGGCAGCGGTGGCGGGGGCTGCGTGCCCGGGGCGGAGATTCGCCGCCTGCCCTCGCGGTTCGGGGCCTCGCAGGTCTGGGATGCGAACCGCAAACTCGGCCAGCCGGTGGCCTACGAAGCGATCGAGACCTGCATCGGACTGGCCGATCGCCACGGGATCGGGCAGGTCAGCGTGGACAACGCCTTTCACTACCTCTGGGGCGGCGGGTATGTCATCGAAGCGGCCCGGCGCGGTTACATTGCCTACACCAATTGCACCGCGGCGCTGGCGGAGGTGGTGCCCTTTGGCGGCCGATTCGCCACGCTCGGGACCAACCCCCACAGCTGGGGCTTTCCCACCACCGAGGCGGTCGGTTTTCCCGTCGTGGTGGATTGGGCGACCTCGGTCGTGGCGATGGGGCGGGTGCAGCAGTTGAAGCGGGAAAACAAACCGCTGCCGCCAAATGCCGCGGTCGATGCCGAAGGGCTGGCGACGACGGATCCGGCGAAAGCGGTCGCCCTCCTGCCCTTTGGGGCGCACAAAGGCTACGGCCTCAGTCTCGTCAACGAGCTGGTGGCAGCTTTCATTGGTGGATCGCTGCCGACGCTGCGCAGCCGATGGGCTGACGACGGCGAAAAGCACACCCCCTGTTTTTACTTCCAAGTCATCCACCCGGAGGCGCTGTCCGGCGGAGCCTTTGCCCGGAGCCGCAATCAGGCCGAAAACGTGCGCAGTGTCATTCAGGACATCCTCGGCCACGGCAATGAAGCCTGCCTGCTGCCCGGGCAGGTGGAGGCGGAGGCGGCCCGGCGGACCGCCGAGGCCGGCGGCCTGTTGTTCACGGCGGTGGAGATGGATGCCTTCGATGAACTAGCCCGGGAGTGCGGAGAAGCGCCCTGGGACCGCACCGGACTGAAAACCAAATCCTATTGAACCCACCGCAACGCCAAACAGCCATGAGCGCATCCGATTATCTGAACTCTCTTTTTTCACTCGAAGGCCAGACCGCCGTGGTCATCGGCGGCACAGGCGAACTCTGTGGCGCGATGGCCGAAGGGCTGGCCGGGGCGGGCGGCCGGGTGCTGCTGGTCGGCCGCAACGAGGAAAAGGCGAAGGCCCGGCTGGCCCGCATCGCGGAGTTCGGCGGGAAGGCGGAGTTTGTGCCCGCCGAAGTCACTTCCCGTGCGGAGCTGGAGAAGCTGCTTGCCACTGCGCTGGAGCGGGCCGGGGCGGTCGACATCCTCGTCAACGGCGCGGGTGTGAATTCGCCGACCCCCTTTCTGGAGATCGGTGAGGAAGAGTTCGACCGGATCCTGCAGGTCAACTTGAAGGCTGTGTTTCAGGCCTGCCAAGTCTTCGGCTCGCACTTGGTCGAAGCGGGCCGGGGAGGATCGATCATCAACATCGGCTCCATGTCCGGAGTCGTTCCGCTTTCCCGGGTCTTCACCTACTCGCTGACGAAGGCGGCGGTTCACAACCTGAGCAAAAACCTGGCCCGGGAGTGGGCTCCGCGGAAGGTGCGCGTCAACACCTTGGTGCCAGGCTTTTTTCCCGCCGAGCAGAACCGCAAAGTGCTGACTCCGGACCGGGTGCAGTCGATCATGGGGCACACGCCGATGAAGCGCTTCGGCGAGGCGCACGAGCTGATTGGCGCCACTCTCTTGCTGGCCTCGGCGGGGGCTGGGTCATTCATCACCGGGGCGGAGTTGGTCGTGGACGGCGGCTATGCCGCGATGACGATCTGACTTGGCCTTGCCACTGCGGCTGGCGTCAGGATCGTGGTTTCACGACTGAGGTGGGCGCCACATGCAGCGCTGTTTTTTACAGCCGCGTGTCGCCGCCGTCACAAGTGGGTGACGTGGCTTGGTTCGACTTGCTGAGGTTGAAAGCCAGCGCCTAGGAGAGCATTGCCGGCTGGCTCGAACAACCCGCCGCCAACGAACCAAACCAATGAACCTCAGTCACCAGACGACAATTGTCGGAGCCCGCTTTTCGCGGCTCTCTTCGCTGCTCTTCCTCCTGGCCCTGCTTCTTCCGGTGCAGGGCCTTATTGCGCAAGCCATCACCACCGGCGCCATTGAAGGGCGGGTGGTCGACACCGGTGGCCGGGCGGTGCCCGACGCCGAGTTGGAAATCATCCACCTGCCGACCGGCACCCGCTACACCACCGCCACCCGGTCCAATGGTAGCTTCAGCCTCCGTGGCCTCCGGCCCGGCGGTCCTTATCAAGTCGTCGCCGAATCGGTGGGTTACGCCCGCGGTGTCCGGCGCGATGTTTTTGTCGAACTCGACCGAGCCGCCAACGTTGTCCTCACCCTCGAGCTGACGGAGATCTTCGAGTTGGATGAGCTGGTGGTTACCGGATCGGATTTCGACCGTCTGCTCCGCAGGGGCCGCACCGGCGCCGCCACCCAACTCGGCGGAGACGACATCGAGCGGGCACCGGTGGGCGATCGTTCGCTCAACTCCATCCTCCGCCTTGATCCGCGCATCGTCTACAACCGGGATCCCTCCGACCAATCCTTTTCGGCCGGCGGACTATCCAACCGATACAACAGCATCCAGATCGACGGCGTCAGCGCCTCGGATCCCTTTGGTCTGAATTCCAACAACACTGCCGCGGAGCGCAATGTCATCCCCTTGGACGCGGTCGGCGCCATTGCCATCTCCACCTCGCCTTTCGACGCCCGCAGCGGCGGATTCAGCGGAGCGCAGATCAATGCCGTGACCAAAAGCGGCGGCAGCACCTTTTCCGGGAGCATTTATTATTTGTATCGGGACCAGCGTTTTGTGCGCACGAAACTCGAAGGCGTGCGGGTGCCCGACTTCAAGGAGCGAACCTTCGGCTTTACGCTCGGCGGTCCCATCGTGCCGGAAAAGCTCTTCTTTTTCCTCGCCTTCGAAAAAGTCAAAGAAGACCGCAACCCGCCCACCATCACCAACTTCCCGACCACCGCCGCCCTTACCCGGATTGTCAATCAAGCCAGCGCCCTCGGCATTGATCCCGGACAGGCCCTGGAGGCGATCGACCAAGTCTTCAAGGACGACAATCTGCTCGTGAAGCTCGACTGGAACATCGCCGCCGATCACCGGATGACATTCCGCTATAACACGGTGGCATCCGAGCGGCCGACCTTCCCCGGCTACGGCAACCGCAACCTCTCCTTCGATTCCCATTGGTACGACCAGGAGATCGAAAACACCTCCTACATTGGCCAGCTCTTCAGCACTTGGACGCCGGAGCTTACCAGCGAGATTTCCCTTTCCTACAGCGAATACCGCTCGGAGCCAACCTATGAGCGTCCGCTGCCGCAGGTGATTATTAACAACGTTCCCGTGCAGGGCACGACGCAGCTCGGCAGCGTGCGGTTCGGCACCGAACGGAGCCGCCATTTCAACCGCCTCGAAGTTGACACCTGGACCTTCGAGGCCTTCGCCTCCCATGATCTGAATCTCAATAACACCCTTACCTTCGGCTATCAGCTTGAGCGTTCCTCGATCTTCAACGCCTTTGTGCAGGACTTCCTGGGCAATTATGAATTCTCCAATCTCGAAGCTTTCGAGGCGGCCGCGGCCGCCGGCTGGGCCGGGCGTTACCGCCACACTTTCGAAAACACCGGAGTAAATCCGGCGGCCGAGTTCCGGGAATCCAATCACGGCCTCTTCGTGCAAAACCAGTTCCGTGCCAATGATCGACTCACGATCGTGGCCGGCCTGCGCATCGACATGCCCAAATTCAATGAAGATCCGCCCTTCAATGCCGACTTTCAGGACGCCTTCGGATTTGCCAACAACGCAACCTACGACGGCAACTACGTTCTCCAGCCGCGCCTCGGGTTCAACTGGCGGATGGACGACGAGGGAACCCGGCAGCTGCGGGGCGGCTTCGGTCTCTTCTATGGCAAAATGCCGCGGGTCTGGATGTCGAACAGCTATTCGAACACCGGTTCCAATTTCAGCTCCATTGATGTCCGCAATGCGGCCACCCCGCCTTTCTCGCCGGATCCGGAGAACCAGCCCTTGCTCGATCCGGCGGCGGCCGCCCAGCGGGTGGTGGCGCTTGATCCGGACTTCGAACTGCCCAGCCGTTGGAAAGGCACCCTCGGCTACGACCACCGCCTCGGCGACTTCGTCTTCTCCGTCGAGGGCGAGTTCACGTGGGTAAACCGCGACGTGCTCTTCCAAAACATCAACCGGTCCGTCGACCGGCTCGGTCCCGACGGCCGGGAGATCCACTCCGGGGTGGTCGATTCCCGCTTCGAGCCCGACACCATCTTCCTGACGAATACGAAGAAAGGCAGCACCTGCAGCATCTCCGCCTCGGTGGAGCGGCCCCGGCAGGACGACGGCTGGTATGGCCGGCTGAGTTACATCAACGGCCGGGTCCGGGAGGTTCAGTACGGCACCTCCTCGGTGGCCCGCTCCAACTGGGCGAACCGCACCATCTTCAACCAAGGCGAGGATGTCGCCTCCCGTGGTGAACTCGAGATCAAGCACCGGTTTCTCGGAGTGCTGCAGAAAGATTTCGAGTATGCCGAAGGTTGGCGCACGACCCTATCGCTTGTCTACGACGGGAGGAGCGGACTGCCCTTCAGCTTCGTCTACAGCAACGACGTCAATGGCGATGGCGTGAACAGCAACGACCTCATCTACGTGCCAATGCGCGGCGGGGATCCCCGGGTGCGCTTCGCCTCCGCGCAGGATGAGGCGCTGTTCTTCCAGATGGTGGACCGCTGGGATCTTCCCGAAGGCCAGGTGGTGGGTTCGGCGAGCAACCGGTATCCCTTTGTGCACCAGTTCGATTTCGGGATCGTGCAAATAATCCCGCTGCCGGGCTGGCGGCACAACCTCGAAGTCGCCCTCGACATTCTCAACGTCGGCAACCTGCTCAACAGCAGTTGGGGTATTATCCGCGGCAGTAACAGTTTCTTCGTCAAGAGCGAGTCTGCGGTCAGGGCGGCCCTCGACACCGAGGCCGACCAGTGGATCTACAGCAATCCCAACGCGGAGCTGGCGGCGGGCGAATTCGCCCCTCACGGCGGTCGCGGCGAACCCAGCTCCTCGCGCTGGGCGGCGCTCCTCAGCCTGCGCTATCGGTTTTAAGGCCGGCCGCGGGGTTGCGACCTGTTCCAAGCCCGGCCCGATCTGCTTGATCGGGCCGGTTCCGGGACTGGCGGGATGGCGGGGAGAGGCAGCGCCGTTCCAGTCCGAGGGCGGCCGGCGAGGGTCAATGGTCGAGGCAGGAGCGAATGGTTTCGGCGAGTTGGCGGGGCTGGAAGGGTTTTTGGAGGTGCAAATGAGTTCAACAGCACCTGCAACAGCGTTCGCAAGCCGTGGATTGGCAATGGAGAGATTGCTGGATTGGGTGTTCCGGGGCAGTTCCTAATCGTAATCCTGCCCGTAATCGTAATCGACCGATCGAGTGCCATTCTGCCAGCCGCATTGATGAAGAATCATCTGGGGCCGGCGCAGGACCTGCAGATGAACGGGAAGTGGGATTGGGATTGGGATTGGGATTACGATTAGGATTAGGATTACGATTATGAAAAGGATTGCGGGTGGGATTGAGATTACGGGGTAGGACCGGGGTGTCCCAATGTTGGACTCGCGCTGGGCGGCGCTGCCCTGCTGCTGGCCTCGGCGGGGGCCGGTTCCTTCATCACCGGAGCGGAGTTGATCGTGGACGGCGGTTATGCCGCGATGACGATCTGACCTGGCTTTGGGCTTGAGGCGGGATGGAGCGGAGGGGCGTCGACGTTCCGGTCCGAGGGCGGCCGGCGAGGGTCAATGGTCGAGGCAGGAGCGAATGGTTTCGGC
>REEB01000084.1 GCA_007695295.1 Puniceicoccaceae bacterium | reverse complement strand
GTGTAGGCCCGGGCCGCGACCGCCCGGGCGGAAGCGGCGGCGCGTTCCCCGGAGTGGATGCGCACGGTTGAAAAATCGTAGCCGAAACGCGCCTCCATCCGGCCACGTACCGCCGCGGGCAAAGGCTGTCCCGAAGAGCGCACGACATCGTGGACAATCGGCGGGGCGAGCGCGGGACCAGAGGCGGCCACAAGGTTCCGCATCAGGCTGATCCGGTGAACCACCGGCAGAACCGGCGCGGATCGAGAGTGCGCCAATCTGGTCGGTGGTGCCTGACAATGAGTTGTCATTTCGTGCTCATTCTCACCATGCCCCTGGGGTTCCGTGGCAGGAGCCAAAATGCCGGATGGTCAGTCCGACGAGGCTGCACGGTTGTATCGGAACCGTTGTGACACCAATCCAAGCCGGATAGGAGGCCGGACCTGACGGGCAGCAGCAGTCCCGATAGGCGACAACATGGTCGTTGTAGATCCGCGGCGTCAAAAAAGTCTGCACGAAGGCGTGGTAGGCTGGGAGCGTCGCGGGGTTTGTTTCCAGTGGTTTTTGAGCGGCAGCCATACCCTTCAGCCACCGGGGGGTGGAGTTCATGCGGTCCTGCAGGGTTTGGCGGACACAATTGGCCGTGGGCACGTCGGGGGTGGTCAGGCAGGCGCAGGTGGCGTTGTTGACGTAGGCCAGCGGCAACCACCAGCTATTGCTAAGGTACGCCAAGCAATGGCTTGCACCGGGTCGAATGCCCGTTCCCGGCGTACAGCCCTCGCGCCCATCGCTCCCGGCCTCGCTGCGGGCCAGTTGTGTACGACCGAGTCCGGTGTGGCGCTGGAGTGTCGGCTGGCTGCCGGATCGTGCGGCAGATTCGGCTGCGGCTTCCAAATCTGGGCGATCCACAATTTCGATACCCGGGTCAGATCCCGGACTGTCCTTTGCCTGCTGGACGACATGCGCCAGCTCATGGGCGAGGAGTCGCTCGCCGGATGGGGACTGCGGAGCGAAACCCTCGTGCCCGAAGACCACATGGTCGCCCACAGTGTAGGCCCGGGCCGCGACCGCCCGGGCGGAAGCGGCGGCGCGTTCCCCGGAGTGGATGCGAACGGTTGAGAAATCGTAGCCGAAACGCGCCTCCATTCGGCCACGGAGCGCTGCGGGCAAAGGCTGTCCTGAAGAGCGCACGACATTGTGGACAATCGGCGGGGCGAGCGCGGGCGGGTGGTTGGACAATGCGGCACGCTGGAGATGGTGTCGTTTCTTCCGGCACTCCGCGCATTCTCCGCCGGCGGAGGTCTTCCCACCGCAGGAACACCGCTGGAGGACCAGTGGACCGGAGGACGGAGTCGGCCGATGGCGGGAGGGGGAGGTCTGCAGAAGCGCTTTCATGGCTGGAGGGACTGCGCGATGGCTTGTCCAATGCGGGTGGCGGCTTCCATGGGACCGCGCTGGTGCTGCCAGGGAAATTGACCGGCATCGAGGTGCTCGAACCGGAGGGGGCGATCCGGCAGACCCCTGCCCTCACCGGCGAGTTCGCGGCGGACGGCTTCACCGATGGCCTCAGCCAGCCGGTCGGCCACCCGGGCATCGAGACCGGAGACGACAAGTTCGTCGATATGGATTTCGAGGGGACGGTTCATGGGGGCGGGTGGACCCAGCCGCGGACTTCGGTCTCAGAAAGTGGTTTCTCGAGTTTCTCGTATTCACCGCGGGCGGCCTCCAAAAGGTGGGCCATGGTGAGCGCCGACCCCGCCTCGGCGGCGAGAAATCCCGCGTTGAGGGCGATGTTGCGGATGTGGCCGCCGGCGAGGTTGAGCTGCGCGAGCCGCCGAAAATCGAGAGCGGCAACCGGGGTTTCCCTGGGGATGACCCGCCGCCAGATCTCCGCCCGGAGCGCGGCATCGGGAAAAGGGAACGCCACCATGAAGCGCAGCCGGCGCAGAAAGGCGGTGTCGAGGGCGGACTTGAGGTTGGTGGTCAGGATGGCGAGTCCGCCGTAGCTCTCCATCCGCTGAAGCAGGTAGCTGACCTCGAGATTGGCGTATCGGTCGTGGCTGTCCTTCACTTCCGAGCGCTTGCCGAAAAGCGCGTCCGCTTCATCGAAGAGAAGGATGACGGAAGCACGCTCTGCGGCGTCGAAAATGCGGGCGAGATTCTTCTCGGTTTCGCCGATGTATTTGCTCACGACCGCGCTAAGATCGATGCGATAGAGGTCGAGGCCGAGTTCATTGGCGAGGACTTCCGCGGCGAGGGTCTTTCCGGTTCCGCTCGGACCATGGAAAAGGGCGGCGAGCCCAAGCCCGCGCCGGTTCAGCCGGGCGAACCCCCAAGTCTCATGAACGGTATGGCGGTGGCGAACCTGAGCCACAATCGTCCGCAACGTGCGCAGCCGCGCCGGCGGGAGGACAAGATCCTTCCACGTCGCCGCTGTCTGGATACGTTGGGCGAGACCGCCGAGAGTGGGCCGGCAACGGGTGCGGCAGATCGACCAGAGCGCCTCATGGGTAAAGTCGCCGGAATCTGTCCTCAGCGCGACCTCGGCGGCAGCGGCGTCAATCGTTTCCTCATCAAGCTGGAAATGAAGGGCGATCCGCCCGATCTGGCCGTTGAGATCCGTGGCCAAGGGACCGAGTGCCCGGGCGAAGCGCTCGGATTGCTCCTCCACCGAAATCGGAGGAACTTCAAAGACGATGCTGCGAAGGCCGTCGGCATCCATCGGCTCGGTGGTGAGGAGAATGACCGGCCCCGGCGCGGAGGACAAAAACCGAAGCAATCGCTCATCCTGACCAGAACGCTCGAGAATGAGCCCGGCACGACCGAGCACGCATTGCCGCATCCAGAGCAGGGCGAGGGATTTGCGCTCCTCGCAGACCGCCGGGAGGTCGGCATCGGCGAGGCGGTAAGCGGCCAGACCGGCAATGGCAAAGGACCGGGCCGCGATCCGCCGGGCGCCGGCCCGGGGACCGCAGAGTTGGATCAATGCGGGTTGTTCCGGCCCATGAGCAAAGACCGCGGCGCCGCGGCGGGCCAGTGCTTCGCGCTGCGGATGGAGTTCGGATGGAGCCGGTATCGGCGTGATCCAAGCCTGGAGCCGGTCATCGGAAAAGGGCAGGCCGCAAAGATAGTGAAGCACCGGTTCATCAATCCGCAACGGAGCCTCGACCAGCGCTCCGGAAGGCGGGATGGAGAGCAACCGCCAGTAACGGAGCGGACCAAAAGGCGAGAGGGCGCTCCAATGCGCCCCGGGAAGCAGGCCCAAGGCAAGCCCGAAGGTCGGCGTGGCGTTTTCCCCTCCCCCGAGACGGCGGGTAAGCTGAGCCAGCTCCGAGTCAAATTCAACGCCGGCAGACCAGGCGAGGAGACTGGCCTCGAAGTTTGAAAGCCCGAAGCTTGAGACCAGCGCAGCCAGCGCGGTGGCTTCCGGAGGTGGTGGCAGCGGATTGGAGACATCGATCCGGCGGGTGGCGGAACCGACTTCATCCAACCGAGCTTCGATGCGGCGACGGAGGTCATCCGCAGCCGTCTGCACCGCTGCCCGACACCGCTCGGCGTAATTGCTGGAAGAACGTTCGGCGGTGGTGTTCATGGGCCGAGGGAGATGCGGGGTTGCACATATCCCGGCTCCGCGGGATCGGTGGAATGGACAAGGGGCGACTCAGCGCCATCCACCCGGATGCGAAGGAGGTAGGTTGCGACGGGGAGGTTGCGGATTGGAAAAGCCACCATTTCCGTTTCCTCCTCGTCCTCAGGGATGACGGGGGGGTTGGCATCATAGACCAGTCGCCGTGCGGTCCGGGTGGCCGGGGGATCATATTCATTGAGGACGAGCTCGACCCGTTGCCGCCGCCGCACCCCAGGGGAGACCCGGGCCGAAAGGAGCCCCGTGATGACGGTGCTGCCATCGATTTCCAGGTCCGTGACGGTCAGATCGTATGAATCGTCGGGAAGGCGCTGGAATTGTGGACGCAGGACCAAAGCGACCGGGTTGGACTCGGCGGACGGGCGCGTCACCGGGGGATCGCCAAAGGTGACTTCGTGAAACACCGAGAGCGGATGAAGCCCGGCGGGAAGGTCGTCGGGGATGGTGAAGAGGATTTCTGTCTCGCCGAGGTTGTCGGGTGGCGGAGTGTAGGTGCGGTTGCCGATGCGGAGGTGGGTCTGCTCACCTGTGAGGTCGCGGCCGCGGATGAGGAGGATGTTACCAGGCAGGATGGGCGCATGAGGCGAGGCCTCGGTGGTGGCGTCGGGCTGGGAAAGCAGCCGGGTGATGGTCGGCCGCTGAAAGGGAATGGCAGTGAGGTTGCGGGCCCGGACCGGTAGGCCGCGGGCGGGCGGGCGACGGCTTTCGATCATGACCGCTGAAATATGATAGCCGGCGGAAGGGCGAAACGGGGCCTGAAAGGAGGTCCAGAGTTTGGAAAGGTCCTCCACCGAAATGTCCGCGGGCGTGATTTTAATCTGCTCGACTTGCTGCGATAGCGCGGACCCGGCGATGGCCCGCAGTGTGGGTGGAAGGTCCGCGGCATCGTCGAGCAGTCCGGGCGACGCCAGGGAAGTGTCGATCTGTTCGCGTGGAATGACCGGGGTTTCGTGGAGCAACTGCATGCCGTAGCCGAGAAGGATCTCGGCATGCAGCTCGTCGGCCCCGTAGGCAGTGAGGAGGTAATGGAGGTCGACCACGAGCGGGTCCCGGCCGAGGGGATGGCCGGAGTGATCGCGGGCCGGGAGACCGGCGTTTCGCCAACCGCTGTTCGGTGTGACCCGGTAGAGAAAGAGATTAAGCTGGCTGCGCTCCTCACCGTTACCCCCGGGGATCCGGTTGGGCGGCAAAGACGAAACGACCACGTTGTCGCTGACCGCGGTGGCGACATCGCCATCGATCAGGCCGTTGTTGAGCAGATCCTTGAGCACGGTGGTCACCGCTGCGATGGCGTAAAGCGAACTCATCGCCGGCCTCCATCCCGTTGGGCGAGATAATCATCAAGGGAGAGAACGGGAGCGCGGGTGGGCGGAGCGGCGGCTTGGGGTGGCGCCGGTTCACGGACCGCTTTGACCTCGATCCGCCCGATGGTGACCTTGACCGGAACGGGAGGCTGGGGTTCGGCAGCGAGGGGCGGTAGAAGCCGCCGTGAAGATCGGGTGAAAGCCGGGGGGCGGCTTTCGTCCCGTCCGTTTCTGGCCACCGCCGGGCGCGAGGCCGGAGCAAAGGCGGAATGGGCCGGCTGATGAAGGGGGCCGCTCCGCCCGGAGGCTGTCCGGGGCGGAGCGGCAACCCCGGGGGGAAGCAACGGTTGCAGCCGGGCATCCCCCCCTATCGTATCCGTATCTCTAATACGTATAAAGTTTCCGCCGTCGGGCGGGGTGGAGGCCACAGGAGGTTTCGCCGTCACCGCGGGTGAATGGACCGGGGCGGCAGGCGGCAAACCCGCCGGATGGGCCCGGGACGGCGGGACCAGAGCAGGCGCCGGCCCTGCGGAGTAGTCCTCGCTCAAGCGTCGCTCCTGCCGGACGGTCGGGCCGGGAAGCGACGCAGCCGGGGAGGCCGGGGAGACCACCGGCCGTATATCCTGTCGTTCCGATGTGGATACATCATCCGCCGGTGGTTCCCCGGGATGGGCCCAACCCGCGGTCGCGGACTCAAAGCGCGGGGCCCGGCGCGGTTCGATCAGTGGCGCGGTGCCGAGAGCACGCTCCACCAGGCGTTCGAAATACCCGCTCATGTCAGCACCCGGTCAAGGTAATGCCCTCGCCGGGCCGGACTGAGGGCAAGAATGTCGTTTTCGCGCCAGCCATAGGCGGAGGCGAGACAGTGGACTTCGTCGAGCAGTCCGCCGGCGGCCCGGCAGATGTCTTCCCAGAGGAAGCGTCCGATCTCGAAGATTTCCTGCCAACCGTGGCCGCAGGCCGGGCACACCAGATCGAGGCGGACCTCGGCGGCGGGATCGGCCTCATCGGCGGCGGCTTCGAGTGCGGTGATCAGGTCCGGAGGGCAATCCTTTCCATATTCAGCCGCTTGGCCGCCAAGTGCGTAGGCAGCGAGAAAGCTCCGACGTTCAGCGGCATCGGGCAGGCCGGCGGCCTGGATGAGAGCCCAGGAATCGATGGGGCAAATGGTGAACCTGCGGCCCTCGTGGGTGACCACCGGCTGGGTGGCATCGCGGGGTGGAGTCATCGCCTGGCGGGCCACCGTGGTGCAGTCCGTCTCCAGCTTCTCCCCGCAGGCCGGGCATGCGGCATAGGCCTCCATGGACTCCCCAAACAACGCCACCCGCAGCCGGTAGAGCAGGCGGTCGCGTTCGCCGAGAGGCAGGCGGGCCAGTTCTTCCCGGCTGCGGTCGGGATGGGCGACGGCCAGCACGGTCAACCACCGGTCCAGCGGCTGTTGGGAGGCTGCGGCTTCCCAAATGCGGAGTAGATCGTGGAGATCCAGCGGCATGACTGGCACCTGGGTCAGACCTCGGCCGGCTCGGTGACGTCGACATCCCGCTCCCAGCCTTCGTTCTCCAGCTTGAGCGTCTGGATGGCGACGCCCTCACCATTGGCATCGAGATCGGGCAGGGCTTGGAACTCGGAAACCCAGCAGCGAAAGATCCGATAGGCGAGCGCGAGTTGGCCGGCCTCGTTGTAGACTTCGAGAATCACATCCTTGCGGAAATCTCGCAGGGACATCTCCGATCCAAGGCCCGCGCCGACCTGCCAGACGAGTCCGGCCCAGTTTTCAAATTCAGGGTCGTGGGTCACACCGCGCTCAAGGGTGATGGCCTCGAATTCGGTGCGACCCGGAGATTTTCGGCTTGAGCTGGGATCGCCGCCCTCGCGGTGTTTGACGACCTCGGTGGTCCGCTTGAGCGAACTGACTTTGCTGACCCCGGCGACATATCTGCCATCCCAGCGGATGCGAAACTTGAAGTTTTTGTAAGGGTCGAATCGGTGAATATTAACACTGAATTGTGCCATGGTGGTGGTCCTCAGGTTTCGAGTTGTCCCGCAATCTGCTGAATCTTAATAATGACAAACTCGGCGGGTTTGAGCGGTGCGAAGCCGACAATAATATTAACAATCCCGTTGTTGATGTCGTTCTGAGTGGTGGTCTCCCGGTCGCACTTAACGAAGTAAGCATCGCGCGGGGACGATCCCTGGAAGGCTCCCTGACGGAAGAGGCCGTGCATGAAAGCACCGAGATTGAGGCGGATCTGCGCCCAGAGGGGCTCGTCATTGGGTTCAAAGACGACCCACTGGGTTCCGCGGTAGAGGCTTTCTTCAATGAACAACGCCGTGCGCCTCACGGGAATGTACTTCCACTCCGAAGCCAGCCGGTCATCACCCGCGAGCGTGCGCGATCCCCAGATGACCCGACCGGCGGCCGGACGGGTGCGCAGGCAGTTAACCCCGAGGGGATTGAGGCGGCCGTTTTCGGGGTCGGTCATCCCGACGCTCAAAGCAGGCACCCCGACGAGAGCGGCATCGAGGCCGGCCGGTGCTTTCCAAACCCCGCGGCTGGAGTCGGTCCGGGCGAAAACGCCCGCCACCGCACCACAGGAGACGAAGTCCTCCATCTGATTGTCCCGCAGCGGGTTGCGCTGACGCAGTCGGGGGAAGAATAGCGCTGCGTTTTTCCGGAAAGCGCCGACCGCACTGGAAATGTCGGGCAGGCCGACAATGGCCGCGTCCACGTCATCCCAGTCGTGAGGTGAATCGACGATGAGAAGCGCCCGGCTCTCATCGGCCAAGCGGGCGGCCGCGGTCAGAACCGCGTCCTCGATGTCGTCGTTGACGTCATAGGGAGGAATGCAGAGGAGGTTGAAGAGGTCGGCTTTGCGAAGGGCGAAGAGGCCCTCCTTGGCGGCTTCGAGGCCATCGCCAATGAAGTCATCCGCTTCCAGCCCTTCGCCATCGGAGGCTTCATCAGCCTCGGCGACTCCGCTCGAGGAGCTGTCGCTGTCCCACTCGCTGGTCCCGGCATCGGGATTGCTGTGAGCAGTGGGAACTGTAGCCGGGTTGGTCTGAACGCGCATCAACTGGGAGCGGTTTTCCACTACCTTGTCGACCAACCGGGGGGACTCGACCGCGGTCAGGTTTCGGAAGACTTCGACTTGGCCGGTGTTGCCATCGTAAAGCGAGAGATTGAAGAGCTGGTTGGCCTCCAGGCCGAGGCGTTCGGCAACCTCGGCGGAAACATCGTCGTCGACGCGGATCCGCAAGCGGTTGCCCCAGGCACCGGGATGGGCGGCCTGAAGCACCAGCCCATCGTGCGTGATCTGTGCGCGGGGCGGAGCGGCCTCGGCGCCTTCTTCAGCATGGTAGAGCCGGACCACCAGGGCCTGGCTGCCGCCGTTGGTGAAAAAATCGCGCAAGGCGAAGCCCAGTTTGCCGTGCAGCCAAAGGCCGCCGAAGATCCGCTCGAAATCGCTGTAGCTGGTGAGAAAAACCGGCTCATCGACCGGACCGCGCAAAGCGCGGCCGACAAAGGCCGTGATGGAAGTGGCGACGCCGGTGATCGTTCGGACTTCGCTGGGAACTTCCTGGATGTATACCCCTGGGTAGGTGGGAGAGACAGGCATGACAATCTCCTTGCTGGGTTGGTGGTGTCGCTGGCCGGCCGGCTCGGTCGGGAAACGGCATCGGAATGGCCGGGAGCAAATCCCGGAGTGGGTCGGAAAAGCAGGGCTGGAAGCCGGGAATCAGGTGCGAGCGAAATCCTTCGAAGGCTCGCTCAAGGGTGGTGGTTGGATGGGTGCATGGTTCGCTCCGGAAAGGTTCCGAAGCCCTCAGCTGAAAAACAGCCCCGCCCCAGTGTCAGGGATGGTTGGAGGACGGGACTGGATGGAGGGGAGGCACCCGGCGCGAATTCAAAATCAGCCGATCGCGGAGCCTTCCAATGGCCTCGCAGCTCCTTCCCCCATTGCCATGAAACTGGCATGGAGCTGGGATAGACCTGAGGACTTGGGCCGTCAAGGGATGATTATGGGATTTTCCATCCGACACGGAATGCCGACAGCCCGACGAGCGCTTCGGGCCTGCTCTTCGTCTTCACGGTCAATGGGCGATTGTCCCTGCCCGACCGCATCCCAGCCCGCAAAATGGTGCAACACTTGGCACCGGGGCCGGTGGTGGAACACCCCCGGCAACTCTACCGTCCGCCTCCTTCAAACCATGAACCAGCTCAACACCGCCGTCGGACTCTCTGGGGTAGGCGTAGTAGCAGAATGTCCACTACACCATCGGAAACGGCGGGGACGAGGTCATTTGTTCTTTGGCTCCTTGGAGTCGCCGATCAGGCCGCGGATAAGGTCGATCGGAAGGGGAAAGATGATGGTCGAGTTTTTCTCCCCGGCGATCGTGGTCAGGGTCTGCATGTAACGCAGATTGATGGCCTGGTCGTGCCGGCCGAGAACTTCGGCGGCCTGGGCGAGTTTTTCCGAGGCCTGGAGTTCGCCGTCGGCATGAATGACCTTGGCCCGCCGCGCCCGCTCGGCTTCCGCCTGTTGCGCGATCGCCCGGATCATCGATTCATTGATGTCGACGTGCTTGATCTCCACATTGGTGACCTTGATGCCCCAGGCATCGGTCTGGCCGTCGATGATCTCCTGGATGTCGGCATTGAGCTTGTCGCGTTCGGCCAGCATTTCATCGAGATCGTGTTTGCCGAGCACCGAGCGCAGGGTGGTCTGGGCGAGCTGGCCGGTGGCATCGATATACCGTTCCACGTTGATGATGGCCTTCTGCGGATCGACGACCCGGAAGTAGAGGACGGCGTTGACCTTGACCGAGACGTTGTCGCGGGAAATGACATCCTGGCTCGGCACATCCATGACGATGATGCGCAGGTCCACCCGGACCAGTTGCTGGATGATGGGAATGACGATCACCAACCCGGGTCCTTTGACTTTCCAAAAGCGGCCGAGCTGAAAAACCACGCCGCGCTCGTATTCGCGCAGCACAAAGATGGCGGAGGCGATCAGCATGATGAGCAGAAAGCCCAAAATGGAGAGAGTATAGGTGAAGATCATGATGAGGTTTCCTTTCTGGAGGAAGTTGCCGGTTCCACATTCACGGTGAGGTTGTCGACTCCGGTCACCCGCACGGTCTCGCCCTTGCGCACGCGCCCGGAGGTCCGCGCCATCCATGATTCGCCTTGCAGGGAGACGCGTCCCCGGTCTTCGAAATCGTCGAGGGCGGTGGCCAACCTGCCGATGAGGCTTTCATTGCCCGAGACCACGGGACGCCGCCACGCTTTCATCGCCATCGACAGCACCGCCATGCAGACGACTGCGCTGACCGCGGCCAAGGCAATGATCAAGGGCAGATAAAGCTCGAATCCGGGGATGCCGCCGTCAAAGAGCATGATGGAACCGAGGATGAAGGCGATCCCGCCGCCGATGCCGAGGGCGCCGAAGCTGGGCGCGAAGACTTCCCCCACCATCAGGGCAAGCCCAAGGATGATGAGGGCAAGACCGGCGTAGTTGACCGGCAGAAGCTGGAAGGCAAAGAGGGCCAGCAGCAGACAGATGGCGCCGGTGACGCCGGGGACAATCGCTCCGGGATTGGAAAATTCCAGGATCAGTCCGTAGATCCCCAGCAGCATGAGAATGTAGGCGACGTTGGGATTGGTGAGGATCGAGAGAAGGCGGGTGCGCCAGTCCGGCTCGATCAGGTGTATCTCAAGTCCGCGGGTGGCAAGGGTGAGGGTGCGGCCCGCCACTTTGACCTCCCTGCCATCCAGCGCTTCCAGCAGCTCATCGAGATCTTCCGCCAGGATTTCGATGACATTGCGCTCGAGGGCTTCGGAGGAGGTCAGGCTGGCGCCTTCGCGCACCGCTTTTTCCGCCCAGTCCGCATTGCGCCCGCGCAGCTCGGCGAGGCCGCGGATGTAAGCGACGGCGTCACTGATGATTTTGCGTTGCATGGCATCGGCCGGTTCGGGCGCCGGCTCTTCCTCCCCGGTTTCCTCTGTCTCTCGGTCGACTCCGTTTTCAGTGGAAAGCATGGCGCCGCCACCGCCGATTTGCACTGGAGTTGCCGCACCGAGATGAGTGCCCGGCGCCATCGCGGCGACGTGAGCGGCGTAGAGGATGAAGGTTCCGGCACTCGTTGCCCGGGCGCCTTCCGGGGCGACGTAAACCACCACCGGTATCGGCGCATCGAGCATGGTCCGGATAATCGCACGCATGGAGGCATCGAGACCGCCGGGTGTATCCATGCGGATGATCGCCAGCACGGCACCGAGGTCAGCGGCTTCCTCCATCGAACGCCGGAAATAATCATCAGTCGCCGGGCCGATCGGTCCTTCCATCTCCAGAAGCACCGCGGGACCGCCGTCCCCAGGCCGCAGCGGCGTTTCCGCTGGGATCGGTCCTTCCTGCACGCCCTCCGGGCCATCGGCCGCGAGTAGAATCACTCCGGCCAACAGCACTGCAATCGCAGGCATGATGCGCATGGAAATCATTCTCACGATGAACCTTACACGGATTCGACGGATTCGCCAATCCGAATCCCAGCAGCAGACTCCGCGTCTTGGCCGCACAGCTGCCATCAACGAGCGCCTCCCCGCTCGCTCTTCATCCGCTCCGCGGATGGGACCTCTTCAACCGCCTGCGGACTTTTCCCGCCGGTGCTCGCGGGGACTCCGGCCGGTATAGCGCCGGAAGGCGGTCGCAAAATACTGCGAGGAGGCAAACCCGAGCGAAAAGGCGATCGCGGTGATGGAGCGGTCCGTGCACACGAGAAGTTCGCCCGCACGCTCGATCCTGCGCCGGAGTACATATTCCCCCGGCGGCAGTCCCGTGGCGACCCGAAACAAAGCTTGGAAACGCGAGACCGACAGCCCCGCCCTCTCGGCCAGATCCGGCACCGGCAGCGGATCACCGAGATGCCGCTCGATGTGAGCCAGTACGGGACGGAGCGGGTTCACAGCCGGTCGATCAACCCTGCGATGGGCCGCTTCCAGGCAGGCCAGCAGGAATGCCGTCAGGTGGTGCCCGAGCTGCAGCGCGGCCAAAGCACCCTCGCGACGGCGATAGAGAGCGGTGACCGCATCGAGGTGCCGCTGGAGGCGCCATTCGCCGGCGAAATGCCGCGAGGGCAGGCCGCGCAGGGCCCGGGTCAGCGCCGCCGCCTGCTTGCGGGGCAGGTTCAGAAAGGTACGCCCCCGCACCGGCGCCGGGCGCAGGATCAACCAATACAGGATGCCTTTCTACTCCGGGTGCAGTCCCGTACCGTGCCGCTCCCCGGGCTGGGTCACAAAAACATCCCCTCCCCGCAGCCGCCAAGCCCGCCCGCCCACTTCATAGGTCTGGCGTCCTTTCACCAAGTAGCAGATCTCCAGCATGCCGGCATGGCTGTGCTCGGGCAGTCCGGGCTGGGCCGCCCGGTAATGGTAGCGGCCCAGGCAGACCGCCCCGGGCAAACCGCGCGCCGCGAGGTCCATTTCCAGCCGGCTGGCACGCGGCTGTTGCGAAAGCGGTTTCATCGATGTTCAATTTTGTCTTACACTTATCTGGTGCAAGACAGACTCCGCCATCCCTGTTAGATTCTCCCCATGGACGACCTGACCCGCCTCGGCCCGGAAACGGAATCCCTGGCCGAGTATACCCGCAAAGACCACGCCGCCCCGGCCATCCCATGGTACCGGACACCCCTGCCGCGCGATGAAATCCGCCGCCTCCACGAGCGCAGCGATCTGCTCGGCGCCCTCCAGACTCTCGGCTATCTCGGCGTCTACGCCCTCACCGCCGCCGCCGCTCTCCATGCCGCCGCCTCCCGGCAATGGCTCCTGCTGCCGCCGCTGCTGCTGCTCCACGGCATGGTCACGGCTTTCATGATCAACGGAGTCCATGAACTCGGCCACGGCACCGTCTTCCGCACCCGCTGGCTGAACCGTTTCTTCTGCCACCTCCTCGCTTTCCTCGGCTGGATCAACCACGAGGCCTTCCAAGCCAGTCATGCCCGCCACCACCGCTACACCCTCCACCCGCCCGACGACCTCGAGGTGGTGCTGCCGATCCGCATCATGGTCCGGCACTTTTTCAAAACCGGCTTCCTCAACCCCGCCGGCGCCTGGCAGACCCTTAAAAACACCATCCGCGTCGCCCGCGGCCGCTTCCAGGGGCCCTGGGAGGAAACCCTCTACCCCGCCGACCAGCCGGAACTACGGCGCCCGCCGGTCCGCTGGGCCCGGATCCTTCTCGCCGGCCATGCCCTCATCGCGGTCGTTTCCTTCAGCCTCGGCTGGTGGCTCCTGCCGGTCGTCCTCACGCTCGCACCGTTCTACGGCGGCTGGCTCTTTTTTCTTTGCAACAACACCCAGCACATCGGCCTCCAGGACAATGTGCCGGACTTCCGCCTCTGCTGCCGCACGTTCACCCTCAATCCGGTGCTTTGCTTCCTGTATTGGCATATGAACTACCACACCGAGCACCATATGTACGCCGCCGTCCCCTGCTACCGCCTCGGCCGGCTCCACCGGCTCATTCGGCACGATCTCCCGCCCTGCCCCCACGGCCTCGTCGCGGTCTGGCGGGAGATCGCCGCCATCCAGGCCCGGCAGGACGAGGATCCGGCCTACCAGCACGCGCCGCCCCTCCCCTCGAAACCTTCCTGAGCCTCGACCCCGGCCGCCGCTCCGCCTCAACCCGGGGGCCGCTCCACCTCCAGGGCCGCCACCGACTCCGGCAGGGTCGGATGGCGAAAATCGAAGCCCGCCTGCAACAGCCGGGCCGGAATCACCCGCCGGCTCTTTAACACCAGTTCTGTCTCCGTTCGAAGCACCACCGCCCCGATCTCCAGCAGCCAGCGCGGCGCCGGCAGCCCGATGCTCCGCCCCAGCATGCGCCTCAGGGTACGCATCAGATAGTCATTGGTCACCGGATACGGCGCTGTTACGTTGACCGCCCCCTCCAGCTCCGACCCGATGAGAAACTCCACCGCCCGGCAGAAGTCCGCGACATGGATCCAGGAGACGAACTGCGATCCGGGACCGCTCTGCCCGCCCAGTCCCCAACGTGCCAATCGGCGCACCACCTGGTAAACGCTGTTCCCGCCCCAGCCCAGCACCATGCTCGTGCGCAGACGCACTTTCCGCGTCCGTGGCGTCGCCGCCGCCTTTTGGGCCGCTTCCCAGGCCCGGCAGACTTCGACCGAAAAACCCGTTCCGATTTCACCGTTCGCCTCGTCCATCGCCCGGTCCTCGGCATGACGGTAGATCGTCGCACTTGAGGCATTGATCCAAGTCCGCGGTGGCTGCCGGGCGGCTGCGATGGCCGCACCCAACACTGACGTCGAGGCCACCCGGCTCTCGCGGATCTTCCGGCGGTTGCGGGCATGGTAGCGGCAGTTCACGGAGCGACCGCTCAGATTCACCACCGCCTCGACCCCCTCAAGGGCGGCCACCCAGGGACCGGCCGTCCGCCCATCCCAGCGATGAACCTCCACACCGGGAGGAAAATCGGGCCGCTCCCGCCGTGAAAACACCCGCACCTGCCAACCGCGCTCCTGGAAATGATCGATGCAGGTCCGGCCCAGAAAGCCGTCCGCGCCGGCCAGAAGGATGATCCGTGGCGGGATCATGGCCGGTCCCCTCCCCAGGGTTTTCCAGCGGACCCGCCGGCCTCCGCTTGAGCAATCCAACCCGTCTTGCTTTCCTGGATACGTCTGCGCTGGAAACCAATCGGCCTTCCCGGATCGGAGCCGCCCCGCGCCGTCTCCCCGGCGATCACGTAGGCAAAGGCCAGCACCATCGCGATCAGAGCCAGACCAGGCCAAGACCAAAACGCCACCGCCAAAGGAACCAAGAGGAGGACCGCGGCCAGCCCCGGCGGCACCAGCCAATGGATCGCGAAGCAAACGCGCGGCGACACGACCCTCAGCCCAGGGACGAGACGACCTCTCCGGGCCACGAACCCGCGCCCAGCCTCCCCTCCGGACGTCCTCATGCAGATTGCCTTCATGGCCGGCTTCCGGGATTGGGGAGTTGGCCGACCGCTTCCGGATCCGGCGCCGGGTCCGGCCAATCCGCGGCGGCCGCCCGGCGGTGGAGCCGACCGAAAACGACAAGGTTGCCGAAGTGCATCAGGCCGAGCACCAGCAGCACCACCCCAAGCTTAAGACTCAATCCCTCCACCATCGCGGCCAGACTGGCCGGAGCACCGGCCTGCCGCAGCCAGAGCAGGATGAAGCCAAGGTTGACGAGGTAAAAGCCGACCACGAGGAGGTGGTTGACCGAGTCAGCCAGCCGCTCATCGCCGCGAAAGGCGCGGACTAGGAAAACCCGCCCGTTGCGGTGCAGGGTGCGGGCCACCCAGATGGTCATGCCAACGCTGAGGGCAAGGTAGAGACCGTAGGAGAGAAGAATCAGATTCATGACTTGGGATGTTATCGGATTATTGATAGTTTCAGAAAGTTCTGAAAGCTTTACTCAAAAACGGGCGGTGTCAAACGATTTCAAGGGATGGCTTGCCTAGAGCAATTTGAGCAGCCGGGGCAGCACCCGGCTTTGGTCCGCGGAGGCGATCTTTTCCATCACGGTATTGGCCAGGCTCAGAAAATCAGCCAGAGCGGCCAACTGCCGGTGCAGTTCCTTGGCCTCGGGATCCTTGAGCTGCGCGGCCTGGTCGGCGCAGCTCTGCAGCACTGTCAGGGCAGGCTCCGTCTCACGCCGCTTGCGTTCCCGCGCCACGGCGCAGAAGATCTTCCAGACGTCCTTCTCCGCCTCAAAGAACTCCTTCCGCTCCCCCGGAACCACGACGCGGTAAACCAAGCTCCAATCGACCAACTCGCGCAAGTTGGTGTTGGCGTTGCCCCGGCTCACCCCGATCAACGCCATGATATCGTCGGTACTCAAGGGCCGGCTCGCGCCCAGAAGGCAGGCATGGATCATGGCCATGGTCCGGTTCACCCCCCACTGGCTGCCCAAGGCACCCCACTGGCGGATGAATGTGTCGAGTACATTGGCGGTGGTCGTTGCCGGCATGCTTTTTCCAATTCCCGAAACTTCAGGATGTCAATCACCGTATGGCGCTCCCCCTTTCCCGGCACGGGTTTTCGCTTCCAGGTTTTTACAGTTTTTTACTTTTTCCCTCCTTGCCGCCGTCGAGGCAATGATTAAGCCGATTACATGGTAGACTGGTTGCGAGAGTTGTGCGGCACGGGCTATATGCCTCACGGCCATTGTTATTTCTGGCGCCCGGAGCTGGTCTGGCTCCATGCCGTCAGCGACGGGCTCATCGCCCTCGCCTATTTTTCCATCCCCCTCGCCTTGTTTTTCTTTGTCCGCAAACGCCCCGACGTGCCCTACGTTGGCGTCTTCCTGCTTTTCGCCGCCTTTATCATTGCCTGCGGCACCACCCATGTCTTCTCGGTCTGGACGATATGGAATCCCGCCTACTGGATCAGCGGGCTGGTCAAGGTCGCCACTGCGGGGGTCTCCCTCGCCACCGCCTTGTTTCTCGTCCGGATCATGCCCGAGGCACTGAAGCTTCCCAGCCCCGAGACGCTCCGCCGCCTCAATACCGAGCTCGATCTCCTCGTCAGGGAACGTACCGCCGAACTCTCCGCGGCCAACGATCGCCTCCGGTCCGAAGCCCGCCAACGGGAGGCGGCCGAAGATCAGGTCCGCCGGCTCAACCTCGACCTCGCCCGCAAGGTGGAAGAGCTTCAAACGCTGGTGGAGCTGCTACCCGCCGGGGTCGCCATTTCGCGCCAACCCGATCGGGACCGCATCACGGCCAATGCCTCCATGGCCGGGCTTCTTGGCGTGGAGCGTGGCGAGGACGGCAGCCTCATCCTGCCCGCTGAATCCGCTCCGACTCCCTTCCGCCTCGTCGTCGACAACGAAACCATCCCGCTCGATGAACTCCCCGCCAGGGCCGCGCCCGCTTCGACGCCGCAACCCGCGGAGCTGCCGGTTGCCATTGAGCGGGCCGACGGCTCCCGGGTCGAAGCCCTCTGCCGGGCCGTCACCCTGCGCGATCACCTGGGCAACAACGCCGGTGCCATCTCGGTCATCATTGACATCACCCGCCAGCGCGAAGCCGAGCGCGAACGGCTCGAGTTCGAACGCAAACTGCAGGACACCCAGCGGCTCGAGAGCCTCGGCCTGCTCGCCGGAGGCATCGCCCACGATTTCAACAACCTGCTCACCGGCATCCTCGGCAATGCCAGCATTCTCCACCGTGAGCTCCCCGGTCCGGTCACCAGCGTCAACCAGTCCATCCGCGGCATCGAGTCCGCCGCCCAGCGCGCCGCCGAGCTTTGCCGGCAAATGCTCGCCTACGCCGGCAAAGGCCGCTTCGTCGTCCGCCCGATCAACCTCAATCTCCTGATCGAAGAAACCATCGAACTCATTGAGGTCTCCATTCCCAAGACCGCCTCCCTGCAGCGCAATCTCCCGCCCGACCTTCCCGCCATCGAAGGCGATGCCACCCAGATCCGCCAAGTCCTCATGAACTTGGTCATCAATGCCGCCGAGGCCCTCGAGGACAAACGCGGTCTCGTCTCCATCGCCACCAGCCGGCAGCAGGTCACCCCCGAATACCTCGCCCGCATCACTTTTCGCGGCCGCATCGAAGCCGGCGACTATGTCAGCCTCGAAATCTCCGACAACGGCCGGGGCATAGCCCGCGAGCAGGTCGACCGGATTTTCGATCCGTTTTACACCACCAAGTTTACCGGCCGCGGTCTCGGTCTTTCCGCCGTACTCGGCATCGTCAACAGCCACCATGGCGCCATCAAGGTTTACAGCGAGCCGGGCCGTGGCACCACTTTCAAGCTGCTCTTTCCCGCCAGTGAAGCGCAACCACCCTCAAAAGCCGAGGTGGTGCAGGCTCACCAGTGGCACGGCACCGGGCGCATTCTCGTCATCGATGACGAGCCGGCCGTCCGCCAAGTCGCCGACCTCGCCCTCACCAACGCCGGTTTCGAGGTCGTGCTCGCGGAGGATGGCGAAAAAGGGCTGCGCATCCTTGAGGAAACGCCCCGCGACTTCGAGGTCGTGCTCCTCGACCTGACCATGCCGAAGCTCTCCGGGGAGGATGTCCTCCGCCGACTCCGCGACCTTTCCCCCGATCTCCCGGTCATTCTCATGAGCGGCTTCAATGAACAGGCCGCCATCGAGCGCTTCGTCGGCCGCGGCATCGCCAGTTTTCTTCCCAAGCCGTTCACCCTCGACAGCCTTTTGGAGAAAATCCGGGCGGCGATGGCAAAAACCTGAGCCGCACCTGCGGCCTTCCGGGCTTTTGCCCGTCACGCGGAGCTGAATACCCCAACTCCCCTGGAAACCGTTTCAGGCGGGCGGGATGTTCTGGTTCACACGGAAGAAATTCTCCGGATCATACCGGGCCTTGATCCGCCGCAGCCGGTCGTAATTCACCCCGTAGGTCGCTCGGATCCGCTCGGTGCCTTCCTCCATCATGAAGTTGATGTAGGCGCCGCTCCGGTTGAAGGGATGCACCGCCTCCCAGTACGCCGTCGCCCAGCGCCGCAACGCCTCCGCCTTTCCCGGTTCGGGGTCGATTCCCGCAATCACCATCGACCACCGGGCATTGCGGGCACTCCAGGCCGTCTCGGTCTCCCCGACCCGATGCACCGCACCGTCGATCGGATACAGGTGCATCAACGAAAGGTCACTCGGAGCACGTGCGGCGTGCTCCAGGTGGACGGCGATCGCCTCGTCGCTCAGTTCATCGACGTAGTCCCCCTTCCAATACCACTGCAACCCGGGCGGGATAAGCGGATCAAACAGGCTTTGCAGCGCCGGATAGGGCATCGTCGTCATACCGTCCATGATCGGCGGCGGCACCCGCTCCCGAAGTGGCTTTAGCACCGCTTCGGCCGCTTCCGCCTCGCCGGGATAGCCGGCAATGAGGGCGCAAATCCGCTCGCGGTGAATCGCTTCGGGAAAGGGCGGTGCCGGGGGCACCGTCTTCAATCCCAGAAAGGCCCCCATCTCCTCGGGCGCATCAGGCAACCAATCCCGGTAGGCCGCCATCACCTGCGGCGCATCCTCCAGTTTCCAGAAAATCGGGCCGCCATAGACTTGGCCGACGGGATGCGAGCGGAAGAGAAACCGCGTCACCACCCCAAAGTTTCCGCCGCCTCCTCGCACCGCCCAGAACAGATCGGCGTGTTGATCGGCGCTAGCGGTCACGAAGCGTCCGTCGGCCAGCACCACATCGACCTCCAACAGGTTGTCGATCACGAGGCCGTGTTTCCGGGTCAGGTAGCCATGCCCACCCCCCAGAGTAAGGCCTGCCACTCCAGTCGTGGAAACAATGCCCGCCACGATCGCGAGGCCGAAGGGGTGGGTCGCATGATCGACATCGCCCTGGGTGCACCCTGCCTCCACAGCCACAGTGCGCGCCTCCGGATTCACCCGCACGCCGTTCATTTGGGAAAGGTCGATCACGAGGCCGTCGTCCACCAAGGAGAGTCCGGGGCCGTTGTGCCCCCCACCGCGGATGGCCACCGGCAATCCTTCGGCCCTGCCGAAGCGGATGGCCGCCATCACATCGGCGACGTCGCTGCAGTAAGCGATCATCCGGGGCCGCCGGTCAATCATGGCGTTGTAGATTGTGCGGGCATCGTCATACCCGTCATCGCCTTGGTGAATGAGTGTACCACGCAGAGCGGTCTCGAATGCTTCCAAGGCCGCGGAAGCGGTGGCGGTGGGATGGGCTGGGCTCATGGCAGGGCGCGTTTTGAGGGTTCAAGCCGGGTCGGCAAGCGGCGCGATGCCGACAATTCCACCCGGGCGGAGAGCGATCATCGTCATCCCAGTTTATCCGCCGGACGGGTTTTCTTGAAGTGGTGATTGAGACAATTCAGGGTCGCAATAACGCCATGGTTGATTCGCGACTCCACCAGGCCGTCGTGCTGTATCTGGAGGGAGGGGTTCTTTCGACCGCCTTCGCCGCAGTCGATTGTTTCGGCAGTGCCGGCATCTATCCCCAGATCCTCGAGGGAGGCACAGGTTCGCCTCGTTTCAGCGTCCGCACCGCATCCGCCCGGAATGTCTGCACCACGGCACCCCCCTCCCATCGCCTCGTGCCGGATTGCCGCTTGGAGGACATCGAATCGGCCGAGTTGGTCATCATCCCCGCGGTCGGCCACGGTCTCGACGAGGCCATCCGCCGCAATCGGCCGGTCCTTCCCTGGATCATCGAGCAATACGCCCGCGGTGCCCGCATCGCCGCAGTCTGCACGGGCGTAGCCCTGCTCGCGGCAACCGGCCTGCTCGACCAAAAGGTCGCCACCGTCAATCCGGGCCTCCTCGAGGCCTACCGCACACGTTTTCCCGGGGTCCGGTTTCAAACCGGTATCCAGATCACCGCCGTCGACCGGCTCTACTGCTGCGCCTCTTTTCACGACTCCCTCAATCTCTGGATCTACCTGGTCGAGCAGTTTTGCGGCCACGCCGTCGCGCTGGATATTGCCGGCGTCCTCGGGATGCCCGCACCCCTGCTTTGGGAATCGGTCTATGACCAGGGGGATGCCACCGTCGAACACCATGATGTTCGTATCCAGGAGGTTGAGACGTGGATGCGGGAACACTTCCGGCAATCCTTTGCACTGGGCAGCCTTGCCCGTCACTTCGGCATGAGTCCCCGCACCCTCCACCGCCGTTTCCATTGCGCCACCGGCCTCACTCCCCTGCGCTACCTGCATGCCCTGCGCATCAACGCCGCCAAGCGGCGCCTCGAGCGCGGCGGAGAGCCCGTCGCCACCATTGCGCTGAGCGTCGGTTACGAGGATCTGCCCTTCTTTCGCAAGCTCTTCCGTCGTCACACCGGCTGCGGGCCGGCCGCCTACCGCCGGCGCCACTGCGTTTGATCCCGGTTGCACGACACCAACACCGGTCCATGCTTCCCCCAACCTTGACGCCGCCCAGCCCTCCGGACAGGCTTGCCCGCCAGTCCACCCCCCATGCCCCTGCACTCCTTCCCTCCGGAATTACACCACGACACCGATCCTCTCCCCAGACTCACGGTGCGCCGGTTTGCCAGCCACCAGGCCATCGACCTCCACTTCACTTCAACCATCCCGGCTGGCCGGACCAGCACCCCCGCCGGAGCCATGGACGCAGTTTTCTTTTTTGTATCCGTTTTTAAGTTACAGAATACGCCGAATCTGCCACCACCCGCCCTGCCGGGCAAAGCCACAGTCAGAAGTCGATCTGTCCAATTTCGCACGCCCAGGGCCTGCCAAGTAAGAATGCTTCATACATGACTCCCTGGGAACGCTACCGCGCCACCCTCGACGGCCGCCCCGTCGATCATCTCCCCCGCATCCCTATTCTCATGCAATTCGCGGCCGAATTCATCGGCAGCAACTATGGCGCTTTCGCCGCCGACCATCGGGTGCTCGTCGAGGCCAATCTCCGCTGCGCCGAAGCTTTCGGCTTCGACCAGCTCAGCGCCATTTCCGACCCCTACCGCGAAACCGCCGGCTTCGGCGGCACCATCGAGTTCGTCGCCAACGGCGTCCCCCGCTGCCACGGCCCGCTCGAGGACGACGAAGCCATTGCTCCCGACAGGCTCACCGCGCCCGACCCCCGCACCGCCCCGCGGATGCGGGACCGGCTCGACGCCATCCGCCTCATGCGCTCCCGCTGCGGCAACCACTACTCCGTCCTCGGCTGGGTCGAGGGCCCGGGCGCCGAAGCCGCCGACCTGCGCGGCGTGGCCACGTTTTTAATGGACTTGGTCGACGATCCCGAAGGCGCCGGCGCGCTCATGGACGTTACCCTCAAAACCGCCATCGACTTCGCACTCGCCCAGGTCGAAGCCGGAGCCGACACCATCGGCATCGGCGAAGCCATCGGCAGTCAGGTCTCCGCCGACCACTACCGCTCTCTCTTTCTCCCCCGCATGCGCCGGCTCGTCGACGCCATCCGTGAGGCCGGCGCCTTCGTCAAGCTCCACATCTGCGGCAACATCACCCACCTGCTCGACGACCTCGCCACCCTCCCGATCCATAGTCTCGACCTCGATCACTTCGTCGATCCCGCCACCGCCCGCTCCCGGATCGGGAAGTCCATGGTCCTCGCCACCAATCTCGACCCCGTGGCCGTCATCCGCCGGGGCACCCCCGCCGAAATCCGCTCCCGCCTCGAGTCCTGTTACGCCGCCCTCGGGAATCCCTGCATGGTCAATGCCGGCTGCGAAATCCCTTCCGGCACCCCGGAGGAAAATCTCCGCGCCCTCTGCGCACCGCTCTCCTGGAGTGCGTTCCCCGATTCCTGATCGACGCCGGCGCCATCCGTTTTGTAAACCCGGGCTGTCAACGTTGCCCGGCCCGTTCCCGCCCATGCCCAAAGTCACTTTCATTACCCCCGATGGTTCCCCCAATGAAGTCGAGGCCGGCCCCGGCAGCCTCATGGAAGCCGCCGTCGCCCACAACATCGAAGGCATCGACGCCGATTGCGGCGGCGTCTGCTCCTGCGGCACCTGCCATGTCCACCTCGATCCCGCCTGGCTCGACCGCGTCGGCCCGGCCGGCCCGCATGAACGCGACCTGCTCGACTTCAACGATGCCGCCGACGCCTCCAGCCGCCTCTCCTGCCAAATCGAGCTCAACGACGCCCTCGACGGGCTCGTCGTCCGGGTCGGTCGGCGCCCTTGAGCCTTGTCGTATCCGTTATTCCATCACAATCAAGCCACAAGTCCACCACCGGCCCACCGATGCAAGCTCCCGAGGATCCGTTCAAATCCGCCCGTGAAAAAGACGGCCTGCTCCGCTGCAAGTACCAAGGCGAGTCCATCCCCATGGTCCTGCGTCACCACGATATCCGCCGCATCACCAAGGACCACGCCACCTTCAGCTCGGACGCCCCCTTCCGCGTCCCCATTCCCTCCGAGGAAAACGTCCGCACCGTCCGCCAGCTCCCCATCGAAACCGACCCACCCGACCACACCGACCACCGGCGCATCATCGAGCCGGTTTTCCGCCGCCCCCGCGAATCAGAGATGCAGGCCCGCATCCCCGCGATCATTGCCACCCTGCTCGACGCCGCCCTCTCGCAGGACTCCATCGAAACCGTGGCCAATTTCGCCCTCCCCCTCCAATCCCGAGCACTCGCCTGCCTGCTCGCCGTGCCGGAGGCCGAGGCCGAGGAGTGGATCGGCTGGGGCATCCACGTCTTCCGGGTCGGCGCGGGTGAGAAAAAGGGGGCCGCCCTCGACCGCTACCTTCGCCGCCGCCTCGACCGCGCCGCCGCCGACCCCGGCGACGATTTCTTCAGCCTCCTCACCCGCGCCACCTTCCAGGGCCGGCCGCTCACCCGTGACGAACAAATCGGCTTCGGCAACCTCGTCTTCGCCGGCGGCCGCGATACCGTCATCCACTCCGTCACCGGCATTCTCGCCCACTTCGCCGAACAACCCGCCTCCCTCGATGCCCTCCGCGGCGACGAGAAAGCCATCGCCACCGCCGGCGAGGAGTTTCTCCGCGTGCTTTCCCCGCTCACCCACCTCGGCCGCGTCTGCCCACAAGGAGCTGAAGTCCTCGGCGAAACCGTTCCACCCGACGGCCGGATCGGCCTATGCTGGTCTTCCGCCAACCGCGACGCCGACGTCTTCGAAGCCCCCGACGAAGTCCGCCTCGACCGCCGGCCCAATCCCCACATCGCCTTCGGCAGCGGCCCGCACGCCTGCATCGGGGCCGCCCACGCCCGCCTCCTCATCCGCGATCTCATCCGCCAGCTCGGCGAAAGAGTCGCCCGCCTTCGCCTCCTCGCGGCCGAGCCCCTGCTCGAATCCCGCCCGGAATACACCCGCCGGATCGGCTACGAATCCCTCCGCCTCGTCTTCGAGCCGCTCCGTTGACTTGGGCCGGCGCAGGGGACGCGTCGCCGAATGCTCCTCCGTTCCAACCCTCCCGCCCGCAGGCTGAACCCCGGCGGCACTGCACCAACTTCACTCCGCGTCCGGTGTGCTCCACCGTATCCTTTTTCTCCCTACACCCCCGCTGCATCACCCCGCCCGGGCCCGAATTTTGACCCCGCACCGCTTTTTCGCTTGCCAGCTCCGGCAAGCCCAAAAAGTATCCCGCGCCGTGGCGCACCCCCGGTCCTGACCCGACCGACCGCCTCATCCCAACCACCCCACCCGCGCCCGCCCCCGCGCGAACGCTGGTGAGCGGCCCACCCCGGCCGCCCGACAGTTTCAGTTCATTTTGCCCTGACTCACCCCGCCTAGCACCGACCCGCCAAGGAGGCTGAAATGCCAGACGCGCCCTACTGGCCGTTCCTTGTTTACGCGACCCTCGTCCTGACGGTCGCGGGAGGGATCCTTGTTTTGTCCTCCCTGCTCGGTCCGCGCCACCAAGAGCGTGTCACCGGCGAGCCCTACGAGTCCGGCGTCCCCCCCACCGCCACCGCCCGGCTGCGGCTCTCGGTCAAGTTTTTCCTCATCGCCATCCTCTTCGTCATCTTCGACCTCGAGCTGGTCTTCCTTTTCGCTTGGGCCATCGCCATCCACGAACTCGGCTGGCCCGGCTTCTGGGGCATGGTCGTCTTCGTCTTCATCCTCGCCGCCGCCCTCGTCTACGAGTGGCGCATGGGCAGTCTCGACTGGACCGAGCGCTCCGCCCAAGCCCGCCTGCGCGAGCGGCGCGAGGCCTTCGCCAAACGCCAGCAGGAAAACGCCGCCCCATGAAGGCTTCCCTCACCCACGCCGATACCCCCGCCTCCCGCTTCGACGATGTCGTCGGCAAGGTCCTCGCCATGGCCCGCATCCAGGACCTCATCGCCTGGGGCCGCAGCTACTCCCTCTGGCCCTTCAACTTCGGCCTCTCCTGCTGCTTCGTCGAAATGGCCACCAGCGTCACCAGCAAATACGACGTCGCCCGCTTCGGCGCCGAGGTCCTCCGCGGCTCCCCCCGCCAAGCCGATGTCATGGTCATCGCCGGCACCGTCTTCGTCAAAATGGCCCCCGTCATCAAGCGCCTCCACGAGCAGATGATGGAGCCGCGCTGGGTCATCTCGATGGGCTCCTGCGCCAACTCCGGTGGCATGTACGACATCTACAGCGTCGTCCAGGGCGTGGACAAGTTTCTCCCCGTCGATGTCTATGTCCCCGGCTGCCCGCCCCGGCCAGACGCCTTCATGTACGGCCTCCTCCTCCTCCATGAGGCCGTCGGCAGGGAAAAGCGCCCCCTCAACTGGTGGATCGGCCCCCAAGGCGTCGAAAAACCCGGCCGCAACTCCCAACGCGACGCCAAGGCCGAGGCCCGCCGCTCCATGCAAAACCTCACCCCGCCGGACCGAGTCTGAACCACTTCGTATCCAACTCAACCCTACACCAACCCCTTCCCGCAGCCCCACCCCTTTCCCCCTTTCAGCTTTTCAGCGTTTCAGCATTTAAGCATGCCTACGTCACCCACCACCCCACCCACCCCGCCCCACCCCCCCACCCGCCCCGCCACCGAAACCCC
>REEB01000138.1 GCA_007695295.1 Puniceicoccaceae bacterium | reverse complement strand
TCGGCATCCAGCGTAAAGCGGCGCGCAAAGGAATTCCCTATCAAGCCCTCATTTCTGCTTTGATTCACCAGTATGTGGAGGGTGAACTGCAGGAAACACAGAAGTGAAAATCCTGAAGTAATCATTCCGCGAAGTCGGAGTGATAAGTGATTGTTGAACAGTCCCGGTGTCGATCCTGTGGCGAGCGGGATTTGCCTTGGCGTAGGTCGACACTGGGGTCAGGCCGAAATTGTCCCACGACAATGTGGACGGTTAGAAAGCGGAAAACGCTCTCAGGCAGTTTGCTTTGCGATTTCGAGGTCTGAAACCGCAGCACCCCGCAGCATCCCACTCTGCACATCTGCTTTACCACAACACTGCTGGTGGTGTACCCTGTGGGAACTGGGTTTACCGGGGTCTGGCTGGCGATGTCGCGCTGGAACAGGGGGGTGATGCAACACCGGTGACGCCCGCCGCCGGATGGCGGCGGAAATGGGACCTTGCCACCGCAGGGCATTGGAAATTTGGATACTTTCAGCGCAAATGACCTTGGTCCGCCACCCCTCCGGGGCCGATGGTTTGGGTGGTCCGGTTACCGGTGGCTTGCGCCAACCCGCTAATTTCCGCCCGCCCCTGCCGGGGCTGAGGGATCCACCTCATTCTGGGTATGGCCTACCCTGTTCATGACCCTCCCTGTAGCGCGAGAGGAGCTTCTGCTAATGACAATTCCAATGAAGAGGCATTCTTCCATGGCACCTTGCTGGAGATTGAGGATTTGCTCGAGGATCCCCAAGCTTATTTGGATCCGTATAATTTGGAAGATGAGCGTGGCCCCGATGAGTTTCGCCCGCCAGCGGCTTGATCCCCTCGCGCGATCACCTGTTCAGAACACTCTCGACACCATGCGGGAAGCACGGCCAGTCTTGGTTCGAATCCGGCTGACAATGCAAATCCAGCGTCAAAGGGAGTGAGTGTTCCGCTGCCCTTCCAACCCACGAATGCTAGGAGAACCATCACATGACACCCGAACATTTCATTTCCGCCTATGAGCAAGCCCTGGCGAGCCAGGACTGGGACAAGGTTGCTCCCCTAGTGCACGAGGACTGTGTGGCCACCTTTTCGAGCGGCACCTACAAGGGGAAGGGCGAAGTCGAGGGTGTTTTCCGGCACAATTTCAAGGCGATCAAGGGTGAGCATTATGCGATCCGCAACGTGTACTGGGTGCGGCAGGCCGGGGACTTCGCTGTTTACACCTTCGATTTCCGATGGTCGGGAATCATCAATGGAGAAAAGGCGTCCGGCGGAGGCCGTGGCACCTCGGTCATCGCCAAGACCGGTGCGGAATGGCAGTTGCTCTCGGAGCATTTGGGGCCTCCGGCCCCGGCACAGTCCTGAGGTTTGAACGTTTCGCGACGGTCACCCCGGCTTCCGGGTTTCAAGGCTGGGTCGAGGGTTCTACCGCTACACCTGCGCTTGATCCAGGAGATGCAGCAACGAGGGGTTGGTTGGACCAAGGATGGCAAAGACGCCTGCGTCGGGCCCTCCGGTTTTCCTGGCGGTCATAGGGTTTTCGGATAACAGGAGCGCGGGTTTTGCTCCGCCATCCACGCTGTACTCCGTCCAACCCGCTTTGATGCAGCGGATTGGTTCCGCGCGGAGCAACATGACCGGGCCCGCAGTGATCTGGGCCAAGATTGTTCTCCGTTTCCAACCAACAAAGTCCGAAAACGGCATCATGCATGGTGCAACTGGCGCGGGTGGATCCGAGTGGTGTCGGCAACTCGGTCTTGGATGGGCCCCCTTTGGTGGCGAGGGCGGAGCGGCCCTTTGGCCGGGTGATTTACCCCTGTTGGTCAGGCCGGTTTGCCGGGGTTGCCACGGAGGGAGCGGATCAGTTGTCCGGCTGGCGCTGGTAGTGGCGGACGTAGTCGATCTCGAAGCGGTGGGGGAAGAGGGCTTTGTCGATGCCGTGCCGGCCGCCCCAGCCGCCGCCGATGGCGAGGTTGAGGATGAGGTAGTGGGGGGCGTCGAAGGGCCAGACGGCTTCACCGGTGCCTTCGTTTTCGTAGGAGAAGTAGCGGTGGTCATCGATGAAGAAATCGATGCGCTCGGGAGACCACTCGATGGCGTAGCAGTGAAAGTTTTCCCAGGGGCGTTCGAGGAGCAGACTGGCGCCGCGGCCGGTGCCGCGGGTGTGGTTGTAGGCGTCAACGTGGATGTTGCCGTGGAGGCGGTGCGGGTCGAAGCCGACATATTCCATGATGTCGATCTCGCCGCAACGGGGCCAGCCGACCCGGCGGATGTTTTCGCCCAGCATCCAGATGGCGGGCCAGACGCCGTTGCCGGTGGGGACGCGGGCGCGGACCTCGATGCGTCCGTAGAGGAAGCTAACCCGGCCTTCGGTGGTGAGGCTGGCGGAAGTGATGGGATGCTCCGCCTCGGGATCGTGCCGGGCCTCGATAACGAGGAAACCCTCCTCGATGCGGGCGTTTTCCCGGAGATCGCGGGTGTAATACTGGGCCTCGCGGTTGCGGATGAAGCCGACCTCGTAGGTCCAGTGCCTGGGGTCGGGAGCGGGTCCTTGGTCGAATTCTTCGGCCCAGACCAGCTCCCAGGCCGAAGGGTCGAACGGCACCTTCTCGACTTGGGACGATCCACTGCCGGCGAAGCCGGGGGAATCGGGGGCGGCGTTCATGACGGCGGGAGTGGAGGTGAAGAGGAGCAGGCCGGCGGCCGCGGAGGCTACGGGGAGACTTCTCAAAGCAGCGGGGCGATGACGAGGCTGACGATGGCCATGACATTGATGAGAATGTTCATGGACGGGCCGGAGGTGTCCTTGAGCGGATCGCCGACGGTGTCGCCGACGACGCAAGCCTTGTGGGCCTCGGAGTTTTTGCCGCCGTAATTGCCCTGCTCGACAAATTTTTTGGCATTGTCCCAGGCGCCGCCGGCATTGGCCATGAAGAGGGCGAGGAGCACGCAGCCGAGAAGGGCGCCGATGAGCAGGCCGCCGAGGCAGGCGGGGCCGAGGGTGAAGCCGACCACGACCGGGGTGAAGACGGCGATGCTGGCGGGGAGAATCATGCGCTTGAGGGCGGCGTTGGTGGCAATGTCGACACAGCGGGCGGAGCCGGGCTTGGCCTTGCCCTCCATGAGGCCCGGGATCTCGCGGAACTGGCGGCGGATCTCTTCGATCATCTCGCCGGCGGCGTCGCCGACCGCCTTCATGGTGATGCTGCTGACGAGGAACGGCGTGAGCCCGCCGAGGAAGATACCGATCAGCACCATCGGATCGGAGAGCAGGAGGGTGAAGCCCGGGTTGTTGACCTTGATGGTGTTGATGTAGGCGGCGGTGAGGGCGAGGGCGGCGAGGGCGGCGGCGCCGATGGCAAAGCCCTTGCCGATGGCGGCGGTGGTGTTGCCGACCTCGTCGAGCGAGTCGGTGATGGCGCGGGTCTTTTTGCCGAGGCCGGCCATTTCGGCGATGCCGCCGGCGTTGTCGGCGACGGGGCCGTAGGCGTCGATGCTCATGGTGATGCCGATGGTGGCGAGCATGCCGACGGCGGCGATGGCGACGCCGTAAAGACCGGCGAGTTCACTGGCGACGAAGATGACGGCCGAAATGGTGAGCAAAGGCGGCACGACCGACAGCAGGCCGACGCCGAGACCGCTGATCATGACGGTGGCGACACCGGTCTGGGACGAGTGGGCGATGTCGCGCATCGGTTTGCCGCCGGTGAAGTATTCGGTGGAGAGTCCGATGAGCATGCCGCCGACGGAGCCGGCGAGCACGGCCCACCAGACCTTGGTTTCGATGCCGAGGCCCTGGGTGACGCCGAGGGCGGCGAGGACAAAGAAGACCGCGGCCCCGATGGTGCCGATGCGGAGGGCCTTGGCCGGCTCCTTGGCGGAGAAGAGCTTCACGAGGAGGATGCCGCCGATAGCGCAGAAGAGACCGGTGGTGGTGAGGGCGAGCGGCAGGTAGAGCAGGTGAGCCCGGCTGTCGGCGAGGCCGGCGGCGGTCGCTGCGACCATGGTGGCGGCGATGGCCATGGTGGCGATCTGGGCGTTGCAGTAGGACTCGAAGAGGTCGGAACCCATGCCGGCGACATCGCCGACATTGTCGCCGACATTGTCCGCGATGACACCTGGATTGCGGGGATCGTCTTCGGGAATGCCGGACTCGACCTTGCCGACGAGATCGGCGCCGACATCGGCGGCCTTGGTGAAGATGCCGCCACCGACGCGGTAAAAGATGGCGACGAGGGAGGCGCCCATGGCGAAACCGTGGATGATGTGGATGTCTTGCTCCGTTTCGCCGAAGAAAAGGAAAAGGCCGCCGACGCCGATGAGGCCCATGGAGGCGACCGTCAGTCCCATGATGGAGCCGCCGAAGAAAGCGGTGGTGAGGGCGGCGGCGGGGCCCTCGGTATGGGCGGCGGTGGTGGTGCGGACATTGGCCTTGGTGGCGGTGTACATGCCGATGAAACCGGCGGTGGCGGAGCAGACGGCGCCGAGGAAAAAGGCGAGCGCCTCCCTGGGATCGATGAAAATGACGGCTCCTCCGACCAGGATGGTGAAGAGGGCGAGCAGCTTGAGCTCGCGCTTCATGAAGACCATCGCGCCCTGGTGGATCTGGCCGGCGATGTCGGCGAGGGCGCCCTCGCCGGCGGGGCGTTTGAGGATGGAGCGGTAAATGAACCAGGCCACGAGCAGGCCGAAGAAGCCCGCCAAGGGCGTGATCAGGGGTAGTCCGGTTTGCATGTATTGGCTGGGTTAATACAAAAATCTCAGAGCCGGGAGGCGGTGGAGGCGGACTGCCACCAGCTGAAGTGATCGCGCCGGAGGTCGTCCTCATCCGGCAGGGGGTAGAAGAGGAGTCCGTCCTGCTCGGCGACGAAGATGCCGGAGCGGATCATGGCGAAGAGGATCTCCTGGCGGAGGTCGCGGTTGACGATCTTGGTCCGTTTCTCCGGACGCTGCCTGAGGGAGACGAGGCACTCGCGCAGGTGGAGAATCTCCGGGTAGGGGAGGGAGCTGGAGTCGGCGTTGACGGGATCGACGGCGAGGGCGTGGAGCTTGAGATCGGCGAAGACCAGCCGGGGGAGGTAGACGGGCTGCCCGGGATCGGTGACATGGCGGCCGAAAGCGGCGGGGTCGAGGCTGCTGGCGACCCTGGGATTGACCGGGCAGAACTCCTGGTAGAGGAAAAGCTGGTCCTTGCCGTCGCCTTCGAACGGGCGGGACGTCAAGCGGAGGGTGTCTCCGGTGCGGGTGGTGAGATAGAGGTCGCCGAGGGCGGTGAGCGGCACATTTTCGAGCACCCGGTAGACCGAGACGTAGGACGAACGGCGGACGCTGCCGTCGGCATGGCGGACGCAACGCTCGCGGACGGCCTCGAGCTTGAAATAGTCGCTTTTAAAGGAAGGATCGACCTCGAAAAAAACCGCCTGACCTTTGCTGAGGCGGCGGGGGCCGATGGCGAGGTATTTGCCGAAATCCTCCGGGGGAAGCATGGAGAAGACGAGGCTCTCGGGGATAAGGGAGAGGTAGAGGCGCGGGGAGTCCATGGTAAAAGCGGGGTGGGGTGGGGGTGGGAGCCCAGGCAAGGACGGGTGAAGGGCTAGGCGGGCGCCCGGGCCAAGGCAAGGCTAAACCCGCCTCTTTTTGTCATGGTGTGGTGGAGACGCCGGGGTGGGGTTGCTGCCGGAAACGCCCTTGGGGACGAGGGCATCCCCGGTGGCGGGCTCGAGGTGGATGAGCACATCCATGACCTCCGGGTGGGTGTGGAGAATGTTTTCCTTGACCCGGCGGGCGATGGCATGGCCTTCGCCGACGGAAAGTTCGGGCCGCACCTGGAGGTGGAGATCGACATCGAGCCGATCCCCGGCGCGGCGGGCGCGGAAAGCGTGGTACGCGACGACCCCGGGGGTGGGGAGGATGTGCTCGCGGAGGTCCTCGAGCGTGTCCGGATCGGGGGCGGAATCGACGAGATCGTTGACCGCGCCGCGGAGGAGTTTGCCGCCCTCGATGGCGAGGTAGGCGGCGAGGAGGAAACCGACGAGGGTATCGGCGAGCGCCCAGCCGGGGCCGCCCCAGATGGCGAGGCCGATGCCGATGAGGGCGAGCAGGGAAGTGGCGCTGTCGGTGCGGTGGTGCCAGGCATTGGCGAGGAGGAGGCGGGAGCGGAAGCGCCGGGCGACGAAGGCGGTGGCGTGGTAGAGCAGCTCCTTGGCGAGGAGGGCGGCGGCGGCGACCCAGAGGGCGGCCTGGCCCGGAACCGGGGCGGGTCCGCGGTGGAGCTGGCGCAGACATTCGAAGAGCAGGCCAATGCAGAAGGCCAGGAGCAGCAGCGCGATGAAAAGCGCGACCATGCTGGCGAACTTCTGGTGGCCGTAGGGGTGGCGCAGATCCCGTGGTTTCTCGGCATAGTCGAGGGTGAAGAGCACGGCGATGTCGCCGGCGAGGTCGGTGAGGCTGTGGATGCCGTCGGCGAGGAGTGCGCGCGAACCAGCCAGCCATCCCGTGAGGCACTTGGTGAGGCCGAGCAAGACATTGATGAGCAGCCCCAGGCGGGTGATGCCCTTGGGGGAGAGAAGCGAGGTCCGGTCCGGCATGACGGAAAGCGGGTGCGGTCAGAAGGTGTCGACGGCGTGGTCGGCGGGAAGATCCTCGCCGGCGTAGAGGCGTTGGCTGGTCCAGGGAAGATCCGGCTCGGACCAGAACGGATCCTCGGGCGGCAGGCCCAGCGGCAGGAAACCGGCGGTGGCGAGGTAGAGGCTGCCGGTGGAAATGTAGTGCTCGGCCTGTGACGGCTGGTGTCCGCAGTATCCGATCCGCAGCCAACCGCCGGCATCGTAAGTGCCGGGGGCTTCGAGGAGGCGGCGGATGACGGCGGTGATGGCGGCGCGGACCTGCCCGGGCCGCAGATCTGGGGGGAGAAAGCCGCGCCAGGCCGCGAGGGCGAGTTGCTGGAGGATGCCGGTGCGGTAAGTGAGAGAGCGGCCGAGCGGGGGCAGGGTGCCTTCGGGGGAGATGAGACGCTCGAGGAGGGCGGCTTGGCGGACGCCGCGGCGCGCCTGTTTCTCGGCGAGAGACTTCCAGTGCGACCACTCCGGCCGGTCGAGCGGCAGGACGCGGAGGATTTCGTGGAGGAACGGCTGAATAACGAAACTGTTGTAGTAGTCGGCGTGATACCGTGGTCCGTCGCCGTAGATGCCATCCCCGAGAAACCACTCCTCGTGCTTGCGGAGGGCGAAGTCGACGCGCATGGGATCCCAGTCGCGGCCGGCTTGGGAGAAAAACGCTTCCATGGCGGCGGAGAAAAGCAGCCAATTATTGTAGGCGGGCAGGTGGGAGCGGGTGCTGCGCAGGCCGGCGACAAGATTTTCCCGGGCGGGAGCGGGGAGTTCGTGCCAGATGCGGGGAGCGCGGAGGAGGCCAAGGCAGAGGAAGGCGGCATCGACGACGGGCTGGCGGCCGCGGGAGAAATTAACGGCGTCCGGCGAAGCGGGATCGACGGCCCGGATGAGGGCGCGGAGGGCAAGATCGCGCCAGCGGGCCTGGCGGCGGGCCTCCTCACCCCCGAGCCCGGCCAGCTCCAGCCAGGGCGCGAGACCGGCGAGGGTGCGCCCGAGGGCCTCCAGGTGGGTGAAGCAAGCGCGCTCCGCCTGTTGGTCTTGGCAGGCTTCGACCGGCATGACGGCGCGGAGGCGGCCGTCGGCGAGGTTCTGCAGGACCGGCTCGGCCATGCGCAGGAGGTGATCGAGCCAGAGCCCGCGGGTTTGGGCGGGGGTAAGGGGAGGCGCGGGGCGGTTCATGCTAGAGGAAGGATTGTCATGGAAAACCGGCTACGGGCGGACCGCGTTTTCGATGCGCCGGCAGAGATCCTGAACGGCGACGAGGGATTTGAGGCCGAGGCCGATGGAGAGGTGGCGGCCCTTGCGGTTGAGGAGGCTGAGATTGTGAAACGGCGTCCCGCCATAGTTGATGCCCTCCGCCGGGATGGCGCGGTCGAAGTTGGCGGCAGCGAGCAACCTGCGCCGGGTGAAACCAAGGCACTTGCGGGTGACGGTGATCCCATTGCGATCGGCCTCGAGGCGGACGCGGGTGAAGAGCGCGCCCAGGCAGCCCGCGAGGAAAAGCGCTCCGAGCAACGCAACCAATCCCTGGACGAGGATGGGCGCCCCGATCGAGTGTAGGAAAACCGTGAGGGCGAGAAACCCCGCGCCGAGAACCACGCCGGGGAGGAGGAGGAGTGCGCGGCCGAAGCCGGGGATGTCCATGGTGAGGGCGGCTTCGGGACCCTCGTGGAGGCGGATGCCGCGGGCCCGCCAGACCTCTTCGGCGATGGGGGTGGAGGCGGTCCCGCCGCCGGCCCGGGCCTGGAAGCCGGGGTCGCTGGCGGCGGTCCGGAAGACGGGGACTTCGAAGCAAGTCCGGTAATCGAGTCCCGAGAACGCGGCCTCCGCGCGGAGCCGCCAGAGGTATTCGTTGTCCGCATCAGCCCGCCGGGCCGGCTCGCAGGTGTAGGGGATTTCAAAATACACCGGGATGGTGGCCCGGCGGCGCGAGGTGGTGGAGATTTTCTCCGGGGGCAGCCGGGCGGCGTCCTCCCAGAGGAGGTGCTCGCGGGTGGTGCGTTGCTTGCCGGCGCCGCTGGAGCGACGGTGGATGGACTGGAGCCGGAGCTGGACGCCGCTGCGGGGAAGCGTCGGGAGCCGGGCGAAGAGGAGGCCGCCGAGCGTTCCGCCGATGACACCGGGGGTGTCGGCCAGCTCGAAAGTGGAGCGGCCGAATTTGCGCAGACGGAGGACTTCGCGCAGCGCGAACCCGGCGAGGACGACACCGATGAGCGTGAAGCCGGCCGCAACGGCACGGGCGAGGGGGTCGGAGGAGCCATCCCCGAAGACCGCGAAAAGGATGACGAGACTGAGAACCAGCCAGGCCGCGGCGAGGATGCCCAAGGTGACGGCTGAAAGGTGGGCGGAGTCGCGGATGCGGCCACCGGCCCATTCGGGGCGGTGGAGCCAGGGTTCGTCCGGATGGGCGGCCTTCAACCCGGCCGCGCGGCGAGCCGCCCGGAAAGCCCGGCCGGCCACGAATAGTCCGCCCCCGAAGACGAGCGCGAGGAGAGCGCCGGTGGCGAGGCCGGCAAGGCCGGAAAAGGCGGAAGCATGGAGCGGGTCAGCCATCGGGATGAGCGGGATGGGGTCAGTCTGGCCTCATAGGAAAGCGGAGAAAAGGCGGAAAACCGCAAGCCCACCGTGACCTGCGTGGCCCGTGGAGGAAGCGTGGCTCCGGCGCAACGGGGCTGACAAATAGCTTTGCCTGTCGGAGTGGTTTGGGTGCAATTGGCGCCATGATCGCCGATCGCCTGGGGAACGCCTTCGTCACCGTGGAGGAGGTGCTGGCGGGCTTGGACTGGCTGGAAACACACTGGCGCGGACGCGGGGATCTGCGCGGGGTATTTGCCACCGCCTACCTGGAGATCACCCGTGCGCTGCAGGTGCAGCTTAACCGTGATACCTTTCATGACTACGACTGGGTGTGCGCCTACTTGGTCTGCTTTGCGGAGTATTACCGCAAGGCGGTGTTGGCGGCCGAGGCGGGTGATGGTGCGAAGGCGCCCAAGTCCTGGCGGATCGCCTTTGACTATGCGGCGCTCGGCGAAGGATTCATCCTCCAGCATCTGCTTCTCGGGATCAACGCGCACATCAACCACGACCTCTCCCTCACCCTGCGCGATGTTGGCATCGACCCGCGGCGGGAGGACAAATACCGGGACCACTCGAAGGTGAACGAAATTCTCGAAGCGGCCACCGAAGACCTCAAGCGGCAGGTTGCGATCCAGTATGCGCCCTTGCTCAAACGGCTCGACCGGATGACCGGCCGGCTGAGCAATGAAGCGGTCCATTTCAGCATCCCGAAGGCGCGCGACCATGCCTGGACCTTTGCGGTGGCCTTGGCCCGTGCGGGTGACGGACGGGAGGGCCGCCTGCTGGAGCGGGCGCTTGATGAACAGGCGGCGGTGTTGGCGCGCTTGATCATAGCCGGTCCGACCCGCAACCCGCGCTTGCGTCGGACCGTCGGCTTGATGAAGCGCTTTGACGCCTTCTTCAGCCGGATCGGTCGGTGGTGGCGGCGGTGAGGAACAGGCGGCGATCGGGACGCGGCGGTCGCCCTCTCGCGGTGCTTCAGAAAACCGGGCCGGGCAGGTAAACCTCGCCGGAAGGCCAGGGAGTGGGGCCGAGCTCCCGGACCATGCCGGTGACGGATCGCCGGTGGAGATGGCCGTCTTTATCGCGATGGTCATGGACGAGATTTTTGACCACGCGGTAGCCGCTGGATGAATACACCTTGGGATCGCCGAAGAGGAGGGCGAAAGTGAAGCCGCGGTCGCTCATGGCGGGATGCACGCAGGCCAGCATGGACCGGACATGCCCACGGCCGCGGTGGTCGGGATGAACGCAGACCTCGCCGATGCCGGCGATCGGGTGGACGGCATCCCCGGCTTGAACGGATTTTTCGTGGACCCCGACATGGGCGACGAGGGAACCCTTGGCGTCGCGGATGATCCAGCGGTGCGGATAGGGCTCGATGAACCAGCGGCGGTGGTGGAAAACCGCGTCCTGGGGTCCGGTGAAACAGGTGGTGAGAAGACCACGGATCTCGCTGTCGAGAGCGTCGTCGATGGTGGCGTCGGGCAGGTAGGAGGGGAACATGAAAAATGGGGCGGCTTCGGGTTCAGGCGTCCTCCGTCGGCCGCAGTAACCAAGCGACCGCTTCGGCCTCCGTGCCAAAGATGCCGACCTCAAAGCCGGCATACTCGGCGTAGGCGCTGAAGAGACGGCTGAGGCCGAAAAACAGTGTTTTGTCGGCCACCAGGGCGAGGCGTCCGTGATCGAGGACGCGCCTGACCTGATGGGCGACTTCCTGAAGCTCCGCTCCGGTACGATTTTCGGCACTGCGGGTGAGATCGAACAAAACCCGGTAAGGCTCTTGTTTTGATGCCACCAGCGTCCGGAGGCCATTCTGCAGGGTCTGGCTGCCCTGCGCGAATTCGACCTCACCGATGGCGCGGAAACATCCAATTCCCTGCGTGGTGTTGAAAACAAGCGGCATGGCCCGTTGGTGTGGTGGTAGTTTAAGGGGGAAGAGCGGATCATGTGTCCTCGCCTCAGGGACTGTCAATGCGGTGCCCTGCGCTTCATCATTCATCGGGACGACGGGGTGGGGCCTTTCCTTCCCGATTCAGCTGAAGGGAACTGCTCAAATTGCGCCGGATTCCGTCAAAGGGTGCGAGGTTTTCTACAGCCCTGCCGCCTGCCACCGATGGGAGCATGGCAAGGAAACCACGGTCCGGGCCGATCATTTGCCGACCGGGACCAGGTTTCACAACCGGGCCATTCTCATGAGCGAAAATCCATCCCATCCAGCAGGCCGTGGCGAACGGGCCTCACCGCGGGGGTTTACGCTCGTGGAAATCATGATCGCGGTGGTGATCATCTCTCTGCTGGCGGCCTTGGCGTTGCCGGCGGCCCACCGGGCGGGGAAAAATGCCCGGCACGCCCGCTTCATGAACGATCTGCGGATGTACCGGGATGCGGTCGAAACCTGCCGGATGGAGACCGGGATCGATGATCTCGGGGCCGGAAGCGGCCTGGTGCATCCTCTTTTGGCCGAGTATTTTGATCCGCAACGCTGGGCGGCGCCGACCCCGATCGGCGGCCAGTGGGATGTTGAGTACGAGAAAAGCGGCGTGCGTCTTGCCGTCGGCGTTCACGGCTACGAAGTATCCGACGACGAATTACTGGAAATCGACGCCCGTTACGACGTGGGCAACCTTGCGGCCGGCAACATGCGCAAGATCGCCAACGACCGCTACTACTGGGTGATCGAAGACTGAGCCGAGGCGGTGGCGGCGAGCCAGGCCTCGAAGCCCGCGTCATCGACCGCGATCGCGTCCGTGGCCAGATCGGGGGCAAGGAGGCTCCGGCAGGCTTCTTCGGCGAAGCGCCGGCAGTGCAGCACTATCGCGACCTCTTGGCCGGGCGCCCGGACCATGCGGCCGAGGGCCTGGTTGACCTTGATGAGCCCGGGGATGCGGTAGGTTTCGTGGAAGGCTGTTTCCCTCCCGGCACCGCGCCGGAGCTCGAGCCGCGCGCGTTGGATGGCGTTGACCTCGGGATAGGACGGTCCCGCGACCAGCGCGGCACGGACCCGGCCGCCAAGGCCGTCGACGGCTTCGGAAAAGCTGCTTCCGAGGACGAGGAGGAGGATGTCGGCGAGGACGAGCGACTCCTCGATAAAGGCCGCCTGGCCGGCAAGGTCCGCACCACGGGGCTGCAGGACGGCGCGGTGGAGCGGGTGGTGGGAGGAGAGCTGTTCCAAGACCAGGCCCGCATAAGCATAGGAAGGGAAGAAACCCACCACCGGAGGTCCGAGTGACTCGGCGAGGCGGGCGAGGGTGGCGGCGGTGAGGGGAACGGCGGCCCGGCGGCGCTCGTAGCGGGTGTCGGCCCGGGTGTCGATGATGGTGCGGTAGGCGCCGAATTTCCAAGGGGCGGAAGCATCGATGGAGGTGGTCTCGCCGAGGCCGCAGGCCCGCGCGAAACGCTCGGTCGGTCCGAGCGTGGCGGAGAGGAGGACAGTGGCGGCAAAGGGTTGCAGGACCTCCCGGATCCAGTCGGCCGCGTCAAGGCAGGTGAGGCGGACAACTCCATTTGTATCCACCCATCCATGACGGGGAAAGGAGGGCACGCCGGCGTCCTTGGCCAGCCGGAGGACCTCCTGGAGATCGTCGGCCGCAGGGGGGCGGAGGCGGTGGCGCTCCGGCGGATGGTTTTCGGCGGTGCGGGCGAATTCCGCGGCGAGGTCGGCGAGATCGTCCTCCGCGGCGGCCGCGAGTGACTCGGTGGGGCCGAGGGTGTCGATCAGCCGGAGCAACTGCTCCCAGGCATGGAGGAGGCGCGGGTGGGCGCTACTGGCGGCGAGGTCATGGTATGTGGCGTTGAGGCGGCGCGGATCGAGGGCGCAGGAGAGGGCCTCGGCGGCGCGACCGGGAAGATTGTGGGCCTCGTCGATGAGGAGGAGGGTTTCGCCGGGGTCGAAACCGGGTGTGTCGAGGATGACACCGCGGCTGCCGGGAGCGAAAAGATAGTTGTAGTCGCCGAGGAGAAGATCCTGAAAAGGCAGCGAGGAGCGGGTGATCTCGTAGGGGCAGACGGTTTCGCGGCGGCCGGCCTCGCGGACTTCCTCCAGGGAGGGGTTGAAGGAAACTTGGTTGAGAACGGAGCGAAAGGCGGCGGGCGTCCAGCGTTGCTCAATGCCATCGAGGAAACGGCAGACCTCCGGGAAGCAGTGAAACTCGTGGTTGATGCAGTGCTCGCCCTTGTTGCGGATTTGCCGGAAGCGAAAGCCGGGAGGATCGCCCGCGAGAGCCGCGAGCTGGCGGGCGACCTCGAGCTGGCCGGTGCTTTTGCCGGTGAGGTAGACGATCCGGCGGAAGAGACCGCGGCGGAGGGATTCGAGAGCGGCTTCGAGCACGAGCCCGGTTTTCCCGAAGCCGGTGGGCGCTTGGAAAAGGACGGTGCGGTGCGACTCGATGGCGGCGAGGAGCCGGTCAGCCACGCCCTGCTGGCCCGGGCGGAGGGAGGGGAAGGCGGCCGGCGGGGGCAGTTCGCGGAGGCGGGCGAGGGCGGCGCCGCGGGCGTCGAGAAAAGCGACCAGCTCATCGAGCCGGGCATCGAGGGCGGCGGCGGTGGTCTCCGGATCCGGGCGCAGGATCTGGCTGATTCCCGAGGAGGCATCGATGAAGTGCAGCTCGCCGGCGGGCGGGGCGGCGGACTCGGGATGGGCATTCCGCCAGAGCCGGAGGTAGGCCCCGAGCTGGGCCAGGTAGCCGGGGTGGGCGGCCATCAGATCCTCATCAGGAACGGGGAGGGCGTCGAGCGTTGTCTTGACTTCTCGGATACAGGTCCGGCCTTCCTCGTCGCGGAGCTGGTCGATCCGGCCCTGGAGGTCGATCTGCCAGTCCTTCCAGTGGAGGCTGCCCTCGACCGCGACCTCGAAGCGGGTGCCGGCCGGGGCGGCCCCGGGTTCGCGGAGCGCCTCGTGCCACTGCTGCCCCAGGCGCGTCCGCCAGAGACCCGCGGTGCCGGGGCGGCCGCCGGTGCCGGTGAGCGAAAAGGAAGCCAGCTCGCCGATCGAAAGCCGCGCCCGGGCCTGCTCCGGAAAAAACTCCATGGCTCCGGTTTGTCCCCGCGAGGCCAGGGCTGCAAGCGGGGAAGGCGGAGCGGCTGGGTTGTTGCATCGATCCCCTCTTTCGCATGGCCAATCCCCGCCGGCCTGCGGTAAGCGTGGGGCCATGGATTATCCCCTGCTTTCCGATACCTTCCGACTTGAGCGGCTGAAAGCGCCGACCGGCCCGGTCCGGATGGTGCTGGACACCGACACCTTCAACGAGATCGACGACCAGTTTTGCGTGGTCCATGCGCTCCTCTCGCCGGAGAAGCTCAAGCTGGAAGCGATCCATGCCGCTCCCTTCCTCAATAACCGCTCGACCAGTGCGGGGGACGGGATGGAGAAGAGCCATGAGGAAATCCTCCGCCTGCTGGAGCGAATGAATCGTTCGCCGGAAGGCTTGGTATTTCGGGGTTCACGGGGGTTTCTGGAGGGTCCGCGGGTGCCGCAGGAGAGCGAGGCGGCGCGGGATCTGGTGGAGCGGGCGTTGGCCTCGGAGGAGCCGTTGTACGTGGCCGCGATCGGGGCGATCACGAACGTGGCCTCGGCCCTGTTGCTGGAGCCTAAGATCGTTGAGCGGATCGTGGTGGTCTGGCTTGGCGGCCAGCCCCACCACTGGCCGCACACCGGGGAGTTCAATCTTCAACAGGACCTCTTTGCTTCGCGGGTGCTTTTTGATTCGGGGGTGCCGCTGGTGCAGATCCCGACCTCGGGCGTGAGCTCCCACCTCTTGAGCACGGCGGCGGAGATCGAGCGATACGTACAGCCCTGCGGCGCGATCGGAGCGTTTCTCGCGGAGCGGTTTCTCGCCTACAGCAAAGACCATTTTGCTTGGTCGAAGGAAATCTGGGACGTGGCCGCCACGGCCTGGCTCCTGGATGCGAGTTGGGTGCCCACGGAGTTGGCGCACAGCCCGATCCTGACCGATCAGATGACTTGGTCGCACTCCCGCAAGCGGCACCTTATCCGGGTGGCGAACTGGATTTACCGCGATCGGGTCTTCAAAGACCTGTTCACGAAGCTGCGGGTGCATGCGGAAGGGGCGCCGGCCCCAACGGCGTAAGCATCCGGAGGATGGCCGCGGGGGGGAGCCGGCGGTTTCCGGAACTGCCGGCAAACAGAAGGGACGGGGCAAGTGGATCCGTTTCAGCCGCCGGATGCGGCCGCGGCCAGGCGGCGGCAGTGGTCGACGGTGTCGATTTCCTCCGGTGTCTTGTCATCCCGGATACGGAGAATGCGGGGGAAACGGAGGGCGAAGCCGGACTCATGGCGGCGGGAAGGTCGGATGGTGTCGAAACCGACCTCGAGGACGACCTCCGGGCGGACGAAGCGAAGGCGCCCCCTCTCTTCGAGGGTGGTTTGGAGAAAATGGGTGGTGAGGGTGGCGATTTCGGCATCGGTGAGGCCGGTGTAGGCTTTGCCGACGCTGCGGAGGAGGCCGGAATCGTCGTCGCGCACGCTGAAGGTGTAATCCGAAAGGACGTCGCGCCGTTTGCCATGGCCGTATTCGACCGCGGTGACGACGACATCGAGGGTGGCAAAGGCCTTCTTGAGTTTGAGCCAGGCGAGCCCGCGACGGCCCGGGGTGTAGGGGCTGGCGGGATCCTTGGCCATGAGGCCCTCGTGTCCGCGGGCGCGGGCCTGGAGAAAAGCTTGGTCGATCGCTTCGGCGCCGCTGACCAGGCGGCGAGGCGCGAGTTGGAAAGGGGCGGCGAGCCCGAGGTCTTCGAGAAGCGACCGGCGGTCGTGGAGGGGCTGCTCGAGAAGATCCCGGCCGCCGAGCCAGAGCAGGTCATAGGCGCAGAGGGAGACGGGGATTTCCTGACCGAGAAAAAAGTCGTCGCCCCGCCGTCCGAGCCGACGCTGAAGCTGGTCGAAGGGGAGCGGGCGCCCGTCCTTCCAAGCGAGAAGCTCGCCGTCGAGGATGCAGGGCCGGGCCAGGTTTGCGGCGGCGGTGGTGATTTCCGGGAACTGGTCGGTGATGCGGTGGAGGTCGCGGGAAAACAACTCCGCCCGGACGCCGTCGAAGTGGAGCTGGCAGCGGATGCCGTCGAACTTGTCCTCCAGCCAGACGCGCTCCCCGAGCCGGCGGACGACGCCCTCGGCGGTGGGTTCGGGGCTGGCGAGCATGAAGCGGAGCGGGTGAAAGAGGGTCAGCCGTATTGATTCCAGTTTTCCCTTGCGCGCGGCGAGGGCGGTGCGGGCGAGATCCCCGCTGCGGAGATTGGCCTCGCGGACGACGTCGGCCGGAGAACCGCAGGCGGCGGCGAGGGCCTCCTCGACGAGGCTTTCCTTGAGGCCGATGCGCAGGTCTCCGGTGAGGATGCGCACGACCATGCGAGCCTCCGCGGCGGTGATCTGGCGGAATCGGTCGGCGAGCAGGTCGATTTTTCCCGCCGGGGAGCGTTCGCTGGCGAGCTGACGGAAAAAGGCCGCGGCCTCTGGGACGGTCCACGGTTGCGGCCGGGTGCGGTCAAGAAGGAGACCTTCCGCGGTTTCACCACTGTCGCGAAAACGTCGATACGCATCGCTGAACGTGTCCTCGGTTCGGCCGGAGGCGGCGAGGAGGGCCCGCTTGATCAAGGCCCAGTCGAGATTGAGGGTCAGGTGCTCTGAGCGGGGCCAGGGCAGGCCGGAGAAGAAGACGGCGGCCGGGCCGATGGCTTCATCGGAGAGACTGGCGAGGGTTTCGGCGAGGAGGGCGACCTTGCGGTTGCGGGAGGCGGTGGCGGCGACAGCGGCGGCGGTCGCGGCGAGAGTGGCGAAGGCGTCGTGGGCGGCGGGCTGCGGTGATGGCGGCGGGGTGATCTGGGAGAGTTCGGGTGATGGGGCGGGCGTGGGGAGGCCAAGTTCGAGCTGGTTTTCCCGGCCGAGCGCCCAAGCCTCCACGCCGTTCGCCCGCAAAGTGGCGGCGAAGGCTTCGGCAAAGCCGTGGACCGTCCAGACCAAGCGGGGACGGACGATTTCGACGAGGCGGATGAGGTCGTCGAAATCAGCATGATCAGAAAGGGGAAAAAGCGCATCGCAGCCAAAGCGGAACCGGGCGTTGGGATCGAGGGCCCAGCCGGTGACGGCTGCAGTGTGGCGGGGGCGGATTTTGCGCAGCCAGGCGGAGTGGCTGGACTGGGGCGGGCAGATCACGACCGAGCCGGCGGCTTCGCCTTCATGGTAGTCATCGACAGGCGGAAACTCGACCCCGAGGGCGGCGCAGACCCGGGTCAGCCGGGCGACCTGCGGATGGAGGCGGATCGGCAGTCCGGCCGCGGCGAGGGCGCGGAGCAGTTCCTGGCTTTTGCCCAGACTGTAGCCGAAGAGAACCGGGATGACGCCCTCGGCGACCGCCTCTTGGCAGAACGCGACCAGGTCGTCGAGCACCCGGGCGGTCGGGGGCAGACGGTAGCGGGGAAGGCCGTAGGTCGTTTCCATGATGAGCACGTCGGCCCGGGGAGGCTGGCAGGGCTCGGCGGAAAGACCGGGGCGGAGCTTGAAGTCGCCGGTGTACAGTAGGCTGCCCCTGGCTGGGTGTTCGAGGCGCAGCATGGCCGAGCCGAGGATATGGCCGGCGGGATGCAGGCTGGCGGTGACGCCGGGCTGCAAGTCGATCGTTTCGCCGAAAGCCGGGGTGTGCAGGATCGGTGCGCCCGGCATGCGTTCGGCCATCAGACGGGCGGTGGCGGGGCTGCAGAGAACTTCCCGGTGGCGCCCGAGGTGGTCGAAGTGGGCGTGACTGACGAAGGCGCGCGGGGTGGGGAAGCGGGCGTCCAAGTGCCACCCGATTTGCGGGAGAAAAATGCTTCCGCGCGACTCAACCTTCCAGACATCCGGCATTGCCCGGCCATCCTAGGAGGCATGGGGGAAAACGCCAGCCGTCCGGAGATCAAAACGGCTCGCGGTAGCGGCTGAGGTCGAATTCCGGATTGGAAAAAGAAACCACCTGCCAGTCCCAAGGCTTCCAGGACTGCCGCCGCCAGACGAACTCCGTCGGTGAGAAGGACCGATTGACCTCGGCGGCGATGGCGCGGGCGAGCGGTGAACCGTCTCCTTCCAGCCGCACGAGGGCGGTGATGCGGGCGGTGTCGCCGTCGCGCTCAATCGATTGGGATTCCAGGCGTACCTCGAGCCGTCGGAAATGCACCATGGTGCGGCGGGCGTAGCTGATGAGCGTTTCCCGATCGAAGCCGTAGGGATCTTCATAATCCTCCGCCATGAGCCGGGCGACGCCCCGCCAGCTCTTGGCTTCGACTCGGTTGACCATCGCCTCCCAGCGCCGCTCGAGTTGGCGGTCGGTGTCGCCATACCAGAAGACGGCGAAGCCCGCCACGGCCAGGCCGACAAGCCCCAGAATCAGGTAAGTGGACCGCCGGGCCGGGTGTTTTTCCATGGCGCCGACAGTGGTGAAAATCATCCCGGCGGCAATCCCGGAGCCACGGGAACCAACGACTTTCGGCGCAGTACGATCGGGGCCAAGGAAGCGGATGCGGCCCTAATGTCGGCAGGAGGAAGGTGGTGCGGGGTCCTTCTTGGGCAGTGCCGCGCGGAGGGAGATTGCATTCCGCGGTTTCTTTATTACCGGTTAAAATGATGAAGCGTACTTTATGGTTATACCTCTTGGCGGCCTGTCCGGCCCTCCTCTTCGCACCGGTCGCGCTGCAGGCCGATGACGAGGCGGAGACGGTGGTCGCGGAAACCTCCACTGAATCGGCCGAGAACGACGAGAGCGTCGAGGACGCTGCCGCCAAGGCCGAAGCCGAAGAGCTGGCCGCGCTCCGCCGTGAGCGTGAGCGGCTGACGCTCGAAAATGCCGTCCGGGCCGAGCGGATGAAGGCCGAGATCGCCGACTTGCAAGAGGAGCGCGAGCGCCTTGCGGCAGACAACGCCCTCCAGAGGGAGCGGCTGCAGCAGGAGCTGGCCGAGAAGCGACTCGAGATCGAGCGTCTCAAGGTCGAGATGGAAGCCCTCACGACCCGCAACAACATCGAAACCGCCCAACGCCGGGCCCAGCTTGATGCCGAGCTCAATGAAATCCGGCTGGAGGAAGAGCGGCTCAAAGCCCGCAATGCCCTTGTTTCCCAGCAGGCGGAAGCCCGCCTCGCCGAGCTTCGCTTGCAGGATGCGGAAATCAAAATCCAGCGTTCGGAAATGGAGATGAAGTTGGCCGAGCTGCAGGGAGAACTCGTCCGCCGCGAGCGCCAGGACCAGCTCAATGCCCAGGTGCCCGACTCCGCCCAGTATTCGCTCGGGCCGTTTGACGAGCGCCGGCTCAAGGTCAGCGACCGGCGCATTTCCCTCAACGGCCCCATCACCATGACCGCCGCCGATCACGTCGCCGAGCGGATCAATTTCTTCAACAACGCCAGCACCGAGAAACCCATCTTTCTCGTCATTGACTACTCCCCGGGCGGCTCGGTCATGGCCGGGATGAAAATCCTCAAAGGCATGGAAGGCAGCCGCGCCCCGGTCTATGTGGTGGTGAAATCGTTTGCCGCCAGCATGGCGGCGGGCATCGCCACGTTGGCCGAAAAGTCCTTCGCCTACCCCAACGCCGTCATCCTGCATCACCAGATCAGCTGGATGGGCTGGGGCAATCTCACCCAGCAGCGCGAGGGCCTCAAAGAAGCCGAGCGCTGGTGGAACCGTGTCGCCACGCCCATCGCCGCCAAGATGGGGGTGAGCTTGGATGAGTTCATCAAGATGATGTACGAGCAGAGCTCCGACGGCGATTGGCGCGAATTTGCCGACGACGCCGTCAAACTCCGCTGGATCGACCATGTCGTCGACGAAATCTGGGAAACCTCGGTCGCGAAAAATCCCGATGTGGCCGGACCCCAGCAGCGACGGATCACCGCCGAGCTGCAGGAGCGTGTCGATGACAAGGGCAAGCCCTACATGCTCCTGCCCCGGCTGGTGCCCTACGACTTCTATTTTATCTACAATCCGGACAACTACTACCGGATGCCTTGAGCGGACTCGATCGGGTTGCACCAACCTTTCTCTGCAGGCGCCACTCTTTGCGGTGGCGCCTTTTTCGTCCCGAGGTGGAAACGTCGCCGCGGCAATTCAGGGTCTCAGGGGATCAAATCCCAGGGCGCCTCCCCGGGACCGCGCCGGGCGACTTTTCCCCCATCATCAGCGAAGCAGGAATGAAAATTCGGCCGAGAAACCGCTTGACTCCCCTCGGGCCAGGGGGGATTTTCACCGTTTTTCCGCATGGCCAACACTAAGACCGCCCTCAAAAACCTCCGCAAAACCCTGCGGCGCACCGAGCGCAGCAAGGCGATCCAGAGCCGGCTCAAGACGCTCAAGAAGCGGGCCCACGAGGCTGCCGGTGCCGGTGATCCCGCCGCCGCCAAAGCAGCCGCCAGCGCTTACGCCGCCGCGCTCGACAAGGCCGCCAAGACCAAGGTCATTCACCCCAATCTGGCGCGCCGCCAGAAGAGCGCGTTCAGCAAAGTCCTTTTCGCCCAAGCCCAATAAGATCCGGCCCACCCCCGGATCGTGGAAACCCCCTTCGCCCCCGCGTCGGGGGTTTCCTTTTTTTCCCCGATGAAGTCCTCCGCCCCTTTTCTCTCCCTCGCCGAAGGCATCCTCGGTCCGGGGCGCTGGGTGTTTCCGCTTCTCTTCGACCGAGGACCGTTGCTGGCGCTCAACAAACCGCCGGGGGTGGCGGTCAGCCAAGATCCGCTTTCCGCCGAAGCCCCGAATCTCCTCACCGCCCTGCAGGGGGAGCTGGAGCGAGAAAAACCCCAGCTCCGGCGCCTCGGCATCGAAGGCATTCACCGCATCAATCCCATGGATGCGGAGATCAGCGGGGCGTTGCTGCTGGCGCGGGACAAGGAATCCGGCGACCGTTACCGCAATGCCCTTGGCTCGTCGCTCTTCCGGTTCACCTATCGTTTTCTCAGCGATGGGGCGGCGCCGGAGGATGAGGTGAGCTGCGACCTGCCCCTGGCCCGCCATCGCCTGCAGCCGCGGATGCTCATCTCCCACGGCACCGGGCGCAAGACCGTGACCCGCTTCCGACGGATCGGGCAGTGGGGCCGCTTTGCGCTTTGGGAAGCAGGGAGCAGTGACTGCCGGCCTCACCAAGTGCGGGTGCATGCCGTCGAGTGCGGCATTCCGGTGCTGGGCGATTCCCTCTACGGCCGACGGCCGGTGCCGGCGTTGAGTGATCTTCGTCGCCGGGGCGGGCCCGGGCGGGGTGGGGACGGCGCCCCCGACCGGCCGCTCTATGACTGGCCCTGCCTGCACCTCGCTCGAATCGACTTTCCCGCCTGCGAAGAAGAAGGCACCTGGACAGTGGAAGCGCCGCTGCCAAGCCGGCTTGCCACTTTGCTCAAGCACCTCCGGCAGTCCGGCCGGGCCCGTTGAGCGGAGATCAAGAGGCGCATACGCCTCCGCTGGAGTTTGGACAGCTCTCAGCACCAAAGGTGCGGCCCTTCCATAGCCAAGCTCAGCGGGCTGGGTGATTGGACAACACGACGTTGCGGCCTGAAAGGACGCGATTCGGGCAGATGATGCGTTATGAATGGATTCGCGGACTTTCAGTCCGCATGCTCATTGGCTGCATACCCGGCCCTTCGGACCGGGCTATGGGATTTTGGCCCTTTGGGCCAAGTGCGACACCATGCCCAAAATGTGTAGACTCCGCAGGCCGTTGACCTAATCGATTGGATATTTACGCCGTTGGCGCTTCTGAAATGTCCAAACCCCAGAGCAGGCGCAAACGCTCCCGGCCGTGCGGGGAGGGGCTCAGCCTCCATGCTTGCCAACCCTTCGGCCCCGCGGCACCACTTGAAAGCCTTATGGGGAGTGTCTTTGGAAAAGTGTTCACCATTTCCACCTGGGGCGAAAGCCACGGCAGCGGAGTCGGGGTGGTCATAGATGGCTGCCCGCCGCGGCTGTCGCTCGAAGAGGCGGACATCCAGCGCGAACTCGACCGCCGCCGCCCGGGCCAGAGCGACATCGTCACTCCGCGCAAGGAGGAGGACCGGGTCACGATTCTCTCCGGAGTTTTCGAGGGCCGCACCACCGGCGCCCCGCTGGCCATGATGGTGGCCAACCGGGATGCCCGCCCTTCCGCTTACGATGAGATGCGGACCAAGTTCCGCCCCAGCCACGCCGACTTCACGTACCAGGCCAAGTTCGGCATCCGCGACCACCGCGGAGGAGGACGCTCCTCCGCACGCGAAACCATCGGCCGGGTCGCCGCCGGGGCCGTTGCCCGCAAGCTGCTCAGCGCCTGCGGCGGCATCGTCATCCGCGCCTTCATTGCCCGTATTCAGGACATCGCCCTGGAGCAATGGGATGATTTTCCCACTGAGGATCAGATCGAGTCCACCGCCGTCCGCTGTCCCGATCCCGCCGTCGCCGCACGCATGATCGAGCGGATCAAGGAGGTCCGCTCGCGGGGCGACTCTGTCGGCGGCGTGGTCGAATGCCGCGTGCAAGGCCTGCCGGCCGGTCTCGGCGAGCCGGTTTTCGACCGGCTGGAGGCCGACTTGGCCAAGGCCATGCTCTCGCTGCCGGCGACCAAGGCCTTCGAGGTCGGGAGCGGCTTTGCCGGCACTTACCTGACCGGCTCGGAGCACAACGATGCCTTCGAAGACCGCGGCGGCCGCGTCCGCACCCGCACCAACCATTCCGGCGGTGTTCAGGGTGGCATCAGCAATGGAGAGGAGCTGCGTTTTCGGGTTGGCTTCAAGCCCACGGCCACCATTCTTCAAAAGCAGGCGACCGTGGACCTCGAAGGCAAAGAAACCGAGCTGATGGGCCGGGGCCGCCATGACCCCTGCGTGCTGCCCCGGGCCGTCCCCATCGTCGAAGCCATGACCGCCCTCGTTTTGGCCGATCACTGGATGCGCCACGCCGCGCAGACCGCCGCTTTTGCACTTCCCGACCATGGCTGATACCCTCGCTTACGTTCTGCTCGGCGCCGCCGGCTCCGGCCGCCGGGAAATCCTCTCCGATCTCGCCCTCGCCTGTGACGCGGATTCGGTGGCCGTTCATTCTTCGGAAGCCGATCTCTTCAGCGCGGACGCTTTGCCCCGGGAAATCCAGCCGGTGACCTGGAAATGGTCCGAGGGCTTTCAGTATACCGAAGCGCCGGTTGACGGACCGGAGGTGATTTTCCTGCTCACCGACGGACGGACCAACCCGGTCGACCAGGTCGAAGCCCTGCCGCAATGGCTGCAGGCGCGGCAGGCCTCGCTGGCGCGCATCCTGACCGTCGTCGACGCCTCCCTGGCCGAGGCCGATTCCGCGGTTCTGCCTTGGTACGACGCCTGCATCCATTTTTCGGATGTCGTTCTCCTCAACCGACTTGCAGGCCTGCCCGGCTCTTGGGCGGGCAAATTCCGGGCCCGCTACGAGCGGGCTTTTCTGCCCTGCCTTTTCGAGACGGTTCGCGCTGGCAAGGTCAAGAATCCCGCCCTCGTCCTCGATCCCCTGCCGCGGCGCCTGGCGCAGTTTCTCGACGAGGGAAACGCCCTCGAGCTGTTCCGCCCCGCCGAGCCGGATCCCGAGGACGCGTTTGACGACGATGCGCCCGACGAACCCGAGGGCGACCCTTACCTGGCCCGGCTTCCGTCCGGTCAGCGCGTCAAGCCCATCCCGAAGATCAGCGCGATCCTCGAGCGCGCGGGCCGCCTGCCCTCTGCCTGAGTCCCCATTCTCAACGATCGTGCGGCCCCGCCTCTTGGAGGGATCCCGCCGCCGCGGGCTATGGCCCGCCAGCCGCAACCGAGCGATCCGGACGGACCCGGACCCTCAACCCTTGGGAGGACGCGGCCAATAGAGGAGCGCGGACATTCCTGTCCGCGACTTTCCCCGGGCAAATCCACCCCGGCTGCGAGCCGCGCCCTCCCCTAAACCGCCTGGCCATGCCACCTTTCAGCATTTCAGTTTTCAGCTTTTATCACCCCCACTCCGCTGCTAGGCTTGGCTCCATGCGCACACTAACCGGACTCATTGCCTTTGCCTTGCTTGCTCTCCTTCTCACGGGCTGCCCGCCCGCCCAGCAGACCGAGACCACGGAAACCGAATCCGCGGCTCCCGAGGAGGAGGCCACGGAGACGACCCGCACCACCCCGGCGGATTACTTCGGTGCCATGGGACAGGCCCGCCGCAGCGCCGAGGCCACGGCTCAGACCACCACGCTGAACCAGGCCATCCGGACCTATGAGGCGGTCGAGGGCAGCCATCCCACCTCGCTGCAGGAACTCGTTTCGGAAGGCTATCTGCCCGCCATTCCCGATGCGCCGCGCGGGTTCCGCTGGGCCTATGATCCGGCCACCGGTCAGGTCAGCCTCGAAGAAACCCGTTGATTGTCAACAGGTTAAAACCCGGAAGGGTCTCCTCGCGCCCGGCTCCGGAGCTGTGCTCCGGTCGGGTTCGGTCCGGCTGATCCGGAGGCTGTCACGCCATGCATTGCGGATCCGGCTCAGCATCCACCGCCGAAGGACCATTTGGCCCGGCCCGACAGCTGACACTACCTCTCAGCCCGGGAGTTTGACCGCCCCAAGATCCGCTAGCCGACAGCCCTGCCCACACCTCTTCCCCTGATCCCAGGATCAGGGTTTCCCCGACCCCGCCCGGTAGCCCTCCGCAATTTGGTGTTCCCTTTCTACCAAATTCGTTAAAATATTGGTTAACAATAATTTATGAAATTCGAAGCAGGCTTGTCGGTGAGGATCGGAGATCCTTTAGCCCATGGACCGGCTTTTACCGGATTTTCAATTTTTGGCTTGATCTGAATGGGTCCCCCGCCTAACGTCTCCCCCGAAACCCCAAATTCTGTCCCGTAACCACTAACCTCCACGATAGATTTTCCTCTGTTTAACTAACCTTAGGAACCGACACAACATCATGAAAAAAATCCCCTCCAAATCACTCCTCGCCGGCCTCGTTGCCGTTGGAGTTCTACCCTTCGCCTTTGGGCAGGCCTCCGTCACCTCCACCCCGGTCGGCTATGTCAAGCATACCATCCCCGCGGGCGCATCCATCGTTTCCGCTCCCTTCGTCAATGCCACGGACTTTCAAGGCGAGGTCGCTGACGCAAATGGTACATCCATCACGGTCGAAGGCACCCTGCCTGCCCTCAACGGTCCCTCCTATGTTGAGGTTGTTGAAGGATCTATGGTTGGTCTAATCGTCGACATCACTGGCGTCGATGGATCGACCTTGGAATTGGCAAACAGCGGTGTCGACCAAGGCAATGTGGTTGCCGTCAGGGCCCACACCACCCTCGGCACCCTTTTCCCCGGCGCTGACTTTGGTGTTTTTGCTGACGTCGTAACGCTGTATCGCCCGGATGGCTCTGCCTCCTACACTTGGGCAGGTGAAGACTTCGGTGGATGGGTTGATGACGATTTCGAGTCGGTTTCCGACACC
>REEB01000254.1 GCA_007695295.1 Puniceicoccaceae bacterium | reverse complement strand
GCCGCCGCACCCTCAAGCGGTTCTTGCCTCTTCCTCCGACGAGATTTATGCCCATTCTCGGAAGAGGCAAGAACCTCACCGCCGCACCGTTATATACAATTCGAACCCGGCCCCTGTCCAACCCATGGGGTCCACCTCAGTCCCCGGTCAGTACGTCTTTATCGAATCTGCCCCTCATTAAAGCTGACCTAACTTTTCCGGATATTCGTAAGTTGATGGCGAGACTTCCCGCATTACTGAACCGCATCCATGACCAAGCACTAACTAAGGAAGTGATCCACCGCTCCGGCTGCTTGGTGGCCCCTGGGGAGCTCAATCGCCACTTGGCCCGTTAGGCGGCGGAGCAGCCAGCGTCGTTCCACTGGCCATGGTTACGCCTCAGAAACGGCGCGGCATCCAGGACAGGCTTAGTCCTCACATCCGGACGGGCCATGGGCCACGGGCATTTCCTGATTGGCTTCGACCGATAAATTGGGCTTCCCCTGGCTCGAATTGATGCTTGAATTTACCCAGGTAAGTTCACCATCAAACTACATCCGAAATCCAAAGGAAAAAAATGCGTGGATCAAAAACGAGGTTTGTCGTTCCCCTGCTGGTAATTTTTGTCGGGGTCACGTGGTTGTTAAACGTCCTGGAAATCATGCCCGGCGTTGACTGGATCTGGACGGGAGGACTGGCTGCCGTCGGCATTCTCTCGCTCGCACTGGGCGGAATCAACAAGCTGACCCTGGTAACCGGCCCCTTTTTTATCGTCGCATCCATTTGCTCGATCTTAAGGCAAACCGGAAATCTCGAACTCGACCGCGAGGTGCCGATCCTCACCATTGTTCTCGGATGCCTGCTCTTGCTGGTGCAGTTCATCAATCTGCCGACACCTGAACTCCTGAAGCCTGAACAGGATCAAAACTGAGAGGGCACAACTTCGCTTTTGCTTGGATCGCATCGGTGGGACCGATGACAGGTTCGAAAGGTGTCCGACCCATCATCAGTCAACTTCCTGGCTCTTGCGAGGTACCGAGGTGACGGCAAAAGCGAAGCCTCGGTCATAAGTCGATCGGAGGTAACAGCAAGAACCGGCAGGGTCTGCGAAGGGTTCATGAGGCGTCCCTGCCCCGTGTAAAGCTCCACGAACTCGGCCGGGCCGGGGTCACGGCGCCGGCGAATGGGCCGCACCGGCCGGCGGCCCCTGCCGGTGGAGGGTCATCGCCCCTGGGAGTGCAACCAGCCAGTGGGAGGATCATTGGCCGAGCCGGTGGTGAGTCGACCGCGGTTGCCAAGGATTTGGGGGCGAGGCCTGCTGGCGTTGTCGAGGTCTGCAACGTGACGGCGAGGGTCAGGAGCCGGTCTTGCGGTCGCGATAACCCGGCGTAATGCCTTGGTGTGGGGAGCGTTCCGGCTTGTCGGCGAAGCGCCGGACGGCATCCTCGGTACCCGGCCACTGCCGGCCGATTCCACACTGCACGCTTCCTCGCACCATGATGGCCACGGTTGTTCCCGACACTCTTGGACTGCAGGTCCTGAACCACTTCCTGCTTTCGGTGTTCCTGCTCGTGCCGATGGTCCTGATCGCGCGCACGGTGGTGGCGGGCACGCGGTATTCGCCGATTCTGATCATTGTCATCTTTGGTCTCACAATGGGTTATGTGCTCGTGGCGAGCGGGGTTTCGGTGGCGGGCCTGCCGGACTTTCCGCTCATCGACCTGATCAGCAAAACCACGGTCGTGGCTCTGACGGTTTCGTTTTTCGTCGGCGGGCAGGAGCTGCGCAAACTCTTCGGCAAGCTCCAGGTGCCGCCGGACACCTCGGTGGTGTATTCGCAGGAGGAGACCGTCATGGGCACGACCCGCACCCAATTAGTGCTGATCGTGCGGGCGCTCTTTCTGCTCGTGGGGATCGAAGCGCTCACGCGGCTGCTGGTCGGCCACACCCGGGGGCCGCTCGGAACGCACTATCTGCTCATCGCCTACCTCGGCCTGGTGGCGGCGGTCATCCTGATCGACTACAAGGCGACGGTGGCGAACAAGCCGCGCTACATCCGCAAAGGGGTGCTGGAGATTGCGGCCATTTTCGGGGTGCTGGCGGCGGCCTTCCAGTGCAGCCGGCTGGTGCAGCCGTTGATCGCGTTGCCGCAGATTTTTTTCGCGATGGTGCTGGCGGCGACCTTGGGGGCGGTCTGCTACCGCTGGCGGCATGGGCCGACGGTGCGGTGCCTGCTCTTCGCGGGCATTCCGGTGGTGTTGGCGGGCAACTTCATGATCGGCGGCTCGCGGATCGCGGACGCCTTTGCCATCACGGGGATGAACGCCGTCCTCGCCTACGGGTTTTTCGGGCAGCTCTTCTGGATGTTCGGCGGCATCGCATTGTTAATGTATCTCGGAAAAACCGCGCAGGTGCGCAACCTGGCGCCGGGCATGGCAGGGGCGCTGTCCCACTCCGGACTGACCGGGGCTTGCACCGCGGGCGATCTCGGGGAGCAGGCGGCGCGGCGGGCGCCGATCATGATCAACGTGCCGTTTTTCGGCCACATCTTCGTCTTCTCGATCCTGGCGGTGAGCGCGGAGCGGGAGGGGCTTTGGCTCTGGCCATCGCTGCTTATCGCGGTGGCGGGGATAGGGTTTGTGGTCGCGGCGCTGCGGACGCTGGCGCGGGCCGGCGGCGTGGATGCGGTCGAAGTCAAAGGCCTGATGCAATTCAGCTTCGGGTGGCAGTTGACGGCCGTGTTCGGCGGGCTGCTCTTGCTGAGCCTCGCCTCGATGTCGATGGATTATGCGGCCATGGCGACCTCGTCGGCCTTGTCGCACTTCGGGCTGTTTGCGGCCTTGCAAGGCGGGATGTTCGGCGAGGAGGCGGGGTTGTTGATACCGTTTATCTTCGCCATGCCCTTCCTCGTGCACCCGCTGGTTTTCTTCATGTTTGGGCGGGCGATGGGAAGTGAGGGGGAGATGCCGCGCCGGCCCGCGCTCATCCTGGCGCTAATCGGGCTGGGTGGGGTGGTCGTGGCGCTGTTTCTGTAGATTTTGGCAAAGTGCGGATTCGCTCGGTTTGAGATCATTGACCGGGAGCGTGCCCCCCGGTAGAAATGGCGCCATGAAACCGTTCTGGCTTGCAGTATTTGTTCTATCCATCGCGCTTAATGGTTTCCTTGGCTGGCGTCTCGCCACCCTCCCAAGGTCCGACGGTTCGCTTGTTTCGGACCAACAGAGCGAATCCCCCGCTGCCAAAACCGAAATCGGCGCCCCTTTCGATACCCTCGCAGCGGCAGATCCCGAGGCTGACGCCGTTGACAAAGCGGTGGCCTGGGTTGGCGAGCAGCCCGAGCGGGAGGAGCTGCTGGCTTTTCTGAGCCGCCTCGAAAATGCCGGCTATCCCGGCTACGCCCTGCGGGCCTTGGCGAAGGCGATCGTCAACCAGCGTTATGACGAAAGCAGGGCGGAATTGCTCTATCCGGAGGACCTGCCGTTTTGGCAGCACGAGCGTCACCGAATGCAGCCGGAGATCCGGCGGGCCCTCAGCCGGATCGACTTGGAGCAGGAGCGTGCCCTGGAGCCGATCCTCAACGCACTTCCGCCGGATCTCTCCCCCGCCGAATACCGGCGGAAAATGAGCGCCTATGGGACTGCCGAGCCATTGAAAATCCGTCAAATGCAGAGCGCATTACTGGACCGGGAGTTGCTATTTACCGAGTTGCGAAGTCGCCCCGGCAGCATTGCGGAGCAGCTCGAAGTCTATGAAAAGCGGCAACCCGAAATCGAAGCGGAACTCTTCGCGGTGGTGTCTCCGGATGAGTTCCGTGATTTTCAATTGCGGCAGTCCCCTCTCGCCCGGCAAATGCTGCCACATCTCGATGCCGATACCACCTTGGAGGAATACACCTATCTCTTCGATCTGCAGATGGAGTTGGATGACATGAGGCACCAGATTGGCGCCTCTCTGCTGGGTGCGGTGGTGCTCAGCTACGAACGGCTCGATGTCATTCGGCGGCAGCGCGAGTTTCTCGGAGACGAACGCTTTGCGGCTTCACTGGCCCGGATCCATCCGATGATGCCTTTGATGGCGGGGCGCGGTCTTGGTCCGGACCTGAGCGCCACCCAGTATCTCGATTTACAAGAAACGATCGGACTGACCCGGTACGAGGTTCATCGGTGGGCCGAAGATCCCCACGTCGGCGACGAGGAGCGCGGCTTGGAGTTGATGAACCTGCAATCGGATGCGCTTGACGAATTACAGCGCATAGCGGGCCCGGAATGGCTGGAGGCTTTTGTGCAAACACCGGAAGGACGCTTCCTCGAGGATACAATCGCCTATGGGCGTTCGCGGGCTGAAATGTTCCGGCAGCTCCGTCCCTCTCCCTGAATGGCCTGGGTGGATGTCGTGGTGAAGGTCAGTTTGCTTCGATGGCGCCGCTGGTGCCTTCGAAGAGGCGGAGGGGCCCGTCCAAGGTGATCTCGATGACGGTGGCTTCCGGATCGACCTGCTGAGCTGCGGGGGCGTCGACCCAGAGCACGCCGGGGATGTCATGCCAGGAGGCCCCGCCAAGCGTGCGGTGGCCGAGGGTGGCGCCGGAGCCCACGACCTTGATGGATTTGATGGCATTGCGAATGCCGACGACCGGGATGGCTTCGCGCGGAGTGTCGAAGCAGAAGAGGTAGAGCCGGGTGCGATCTTCGGAAAGGGTGGAGGGGCCATTGAAAAAAGTGGTCGCGATCCCCGGGCGGGTCGGGAAGACCGCCTCAGCGTGTTTGTTATTCCAGCGGGCGAGCCCCTCGAGGATGGCCCGCTGTTCTTCCGGAAAAGTACCGTCGGCGGCGGGACCGAAATCGAGGAGCAGATTGCCTCCCTTGGAAATGCATTGGACAAAATACCAGATGATCTGGCGGAGCGATTTGTAGTTTTTGTCCGGGCCGAAGAAGCCCCAGTGGTCGTTGCAGGTCATGCAGAACTCCCAAGGGCCTTCGGGAGTCACGGTGGGCAAGCCCTGCTCGGGTGTTTCGTAATCGCCATGGCCTTTCATGCGGGAGTTGAGAACCACGCCCGGCGCCCAGGTTTCGAGCTGGCGTCTCAATTCGTCCATCCGCCATTGCTCGGCGGTGCGATCCCAGTCGCCGTCGAACCAGAGCAGATCGGGACGGTAACGGGTGCAGAGTTCCTTGAGCTGGCCGCGGTGGAATTTGAGGAACGACTCCCAGCGTGCGGGGTTGTTTTCGCGGAAGTTGAAAGGATTGGTGGCGGCGGCGTCGCCGTGGTCGGAAGGAGGAATGGCCTTGGGAAGCGTGGGGTAGTCCGGGTGGGACCAGTCGAGGTGGCTGAAGTAGAGGCCAACCTTGATACCGGCATCGCGCATGGCCTCGGCGTAGGGGCCGATGAGATCGCGGCCGGCGGGGGTGGCCTTGGCCACGTTGAGATCGCTCCAAGCGGTGTCCCACAGCGCCATGCCGTCGTGGTGTTTGGTGGTGAGCACGGCATAGCGGGCGCCGGCCTCGCGGAACAAACGGGCCCATTCGCGGGGATCGTAGTTCGCGGCGGTAAACCCATGGCGCTGGGCCATGTAGTC
>REEB01000080.1 GCA_007695295.1 Puniceicoccaceae bacterium | reverse complement strand
GTAGGCATCCTCGGGGTTGGTCGTTTCCCCGGCAGAGCCGGCAAAGAGCGTTTTCCTGAGGCGGGCATTCGTGGCCGAGTCGTAGACATCGAGCTCTTTCTCGAAGTGGTTGACACCTTCCACCCGATCGGCCGGGCACCAGTCTCCCAAGAGCCAGCCACAGCCCAGAAAGTCGCGGTAGCCATGCAAGGCCTTGCGGTTGCGGGTGGTCGCCCGGTGCCGGTCGAAAAGGACTCGCCCGGAAGACGGCAATGGCGGCGGCCGCGGCGCCAGGGTGCCATGCCAAAGCTCGTAGAGCTGGGGGAAAAAATTCAAGGCGTAGCCGTAGACCTCGGTGTAGTCCTTGGGGCAGGTACCGTAGCCGGCCACGTTGAGGTGCAGGTGCCCCCAGACGTTGTCGCCCCAAATGGCGCCGAGGCGTTGGCCGCGGCGGACGGTTTGGCCGGGCTCCACTTTTAGTTTGGCGGCATTGAGGTGCTGGTAGGCATAATAAACACCCGCATCGGCGGCACTTTCCAGGAGGATGCAGGCTTCCCTGGCCTTGGTGTGCCGGGTGTCGATCCAAACGACGCGGGCCTCCTCCATCGCCACCACCGCATCGCGTTCACCGCCGCGGGCCTCGTGCAGATCGAGGTCGATGCCCTCATGCGAACGCCACGAGTGCAGGTAGGCGAACATGTGGCTGTTTTCGCTCCCATGCCAATTGTAGCCGTCGCTCCGGTCGATCGGGAAGGTAAACCGCTCCGGATCGAGCAACGGCCGGCCGGGGTCGGAAAGGCAGAGGAACGCATCCTTGGTCAGGGCGCCGTGGAGATGGGTGCGGCTTTCGCGGGTCGGCGTCAGGCCGGCGACAATCCGATTGTCGGCGGCAAAGACCCGCACGCCCCCCACCACTTGCGGCAGATCCAGCCGGGCGACGCGCAGCGCGGCGGGCTCCCCGTCAACCTCCAGATGGCAGGTGGGGCCGCTGAGGCCGACCAGCCGGATCTCATGCCCGAGAAAGGAAAAGGTTTCCCCGACTTCCAGATTGATAAAAAGCGCGTTGCCCCACATCCGGGGCGCGCCGATGGCGAGAGTTTGATTGGTCATGCCGGAAACCGTTTGGAGCGATCGGGCCGGGCCGGACAGGAACACCTGTGCCCGACGCCAGCCCCACCATCGCAGCCGGGCGGCCGGAACGGCAAGCCCGGTCTGGGCGGCGGATCAAGCCGCCGCAGTCCTTTCCTCCTCACTGAGGATCGGTCAAAACCATGGTCAGCAGCTCTGAACGACTTCGGACTCCGAGCTTCCGGTAGACGTCGTGCAATTGGTTGCGTACCGTGGCCGTGCTTTTGCCCAGGGCCCGGGCAATGCCGGAATTGGTCAACCCTCGGGCGAGGTGCGCCACCACGGTTCGCTCCGCCGGGCTCAACTCCGCCAACGCCCGCCAGCCGGCGCCCCCGGATGCCAGCACCGTTTCCACCGGATCGGCGCCATGGGTCAACCGCAGCAGGCACATCGGCCCGGCCACCTCAAGATTGTCGCGTTGGATGAAGCTCACATGGCAACGCAGCTTGGGATGACGGGGGTGGACAATGTCGAACCCGGCCCCGGGCGAGTCCTTCAGGTAAGGAAAATCCGGATACCGCTGCCGAATCCGCCGGAGGAGCGCGGAGGGAACCTGAAAGCGACGGGAGGGAGCGAGGCCGGTGGCCGCCGCCGGGCCGTGCCGCCAACAGTGGCAGAGCTCGACCGCGGCCCGATTGTGGACCACCACCTGCAACCGGGAGTTCAGCAGCACCATTGCCGTGGGCAGCGAACCGATGAAACGCACCAGGGAAAGCCCCGCAGAGCGATCTTCATGGAGCGCAAAAACCCGCCGGACCGCCGTCTGCAGGTGGGGATGCAGCCGCCGCAAAAGCTCCATTTCCGGGTCCAGAAAATCACCCATCGGCTGAGAGCGCACGAGGAAGGCGATCGCCTGACACCGGCGGCCGGCCCAAAACAACAGCGCCGCTCCATAGCGGATTCCTCGCGGTTTCATCACCCGCCGGTAAAACGACGAAGCCGCCAGCACCCGGTCGGGCGTGTGGTCGGTATGCCGGACGACCCGGTCCGCCGGCCGCGGCGGCGAGCGCCGCATCCACACGTCCTTCTTGTGGTGCTCCCGCAGCCAGCCCTCGAAAAGCGAACGGTGTGCCGGGGGGCAGACCAGCAGCGAGGCAGCGAAATCAAAGGGCCGCAGGACCACCGCCAGCGCCCGCAGGGGCATGAGGGTTTCCACCACACGCGCCAGCCCTTCCGCCATTGGCCGCATCTCCACGGTTTCATGCAGTCGCAGCAACGCGGCCTCCGCAGACTTTGGGACCTCCACTACCCTCCCCCCTTTCCCGGACCCGGCCGCGGAGCCCGGTTCACTTTTGGATCGTATGATCTATTGACGATCATAAGGCAGTTTGATATAAACCCAAGCAGTGGCGTCAATCGTTGTTCCCCCCTCCAACCTCCCCGTAACATGACTCCCTCCGCCCTGACCTCCGTATCCGGCCTTCCGCCCCGTGGCCGGGCTTCGATCCTGGCCGTCCTGCTCCTCGGGTGCCTCGGCCCCCTTTCCCTGCTCCGCGCGGCCGACGAAACCGCCGAGTGGGAAGAACGCCAACCCGGGCTCTGGTCCGACGCCTCCAACTGGTCCACCGCCGCCTTTCCCAACAACAACGCCATCACCTATGATGTCCTGCTGCTCAAGGGCGGATTTGCCGAGACTGATGTTGATATCACCCTCGATGTCGACGCCACCATCGACAACCTCACGACCACCTCCGGCGTCCGCCTCAGCGGTCCCGGCGACCTGACCATTGAGGAGAGTTGGCATTGGATAAGCGCCCTTGTCGGAGGCTCCGGCACGATCCGGGTGGCCGATGAGGCCACGGTCATCCTCGGCACGAGCGCCAGCGACCGGCGGCTCCTCCCGGGCCGCACTTTGGAAAACCGCGGGTTGGCGCGCTGGTTGGCCAGCGGGATGCGTCAGGATGCCATGACAACGTTTGACAACCAGGGCACCTTCTCCTTCGAGGTCGGCGGAACTTATCACCAGGTCAACTCAGTCGGGGACGGTGCGTTGCCGGCGGTGTTTAACAATTCCGGCCTGCTCGAAGTGTTGCCCGGCATCAGCTTTGCCGCCATGGAAGTCCGCCTCGTCAACTCCGGCGAAGTGCGGATTGAAGGCGCGTTGTTCGAGTTGTCCGGGGGCGGGGTCAGCACGGGTGGTTTTTTCATCCAAGACGGATCCCAGTTCAATCCCCGCACTTTTACCTTCGATCCGGGAACGGCCATTGGAGGCGGGGGAACGCTTCTTGTCACCGATACCCTGACACTCAAAACTGCGGTCGCCCCGACTCGTGTGCTTCAGTTTTCCGGCGGAGTGTTGACCGGTGACGGGACGATGAGCCCGGTCGACACGTACACTTGGACCAGTGGCGTGATCGAGGGAGCGGGTGGCCTCGACATCGGGCCCGCGGCCACCCTGCAACTCGAAGGGGGTTCCGCCAAGACATTGCGCGGGCCGCTCGCCAACGCCGGCACCACCCGGATGAGCGGCTCCGGCAATCTCCGCCTGGGCGCGGGCGCCTCGATTGAAAACACCGGCAGTTTTATCTTCAACTCCAGCGCCTCCATCGCCCGCCAGCCCGGTGACACCTCATCCTTGGCGGTCCGAAACAACGGCGTGCTGGTCAATCAAAGCGGCAACTCCTCGATCGGCGTGCCGTTGGAAAATAGTGGCACGCTGGAAGCGTTTGCCAATCGATTGACCCTCTCCGGTGGTGGTTTCAACCAGGGAAAGATGTTCATCTTTCCTGATGCGGAAATCTGGCTGCAAGAAGACTTCACGCTGAGGGAAGGGTCGCTCCTGTTCGGTGGGGGGGGACTTCGGATCAACTCAGGCACGCTCACGCTCGAGTCAGGATCAGAGGTGGTTGCCGCCATTACCCTAACCTCCGGCGGTGCCATCCAGTCGCCATCAGGTGGGACCGATCTTGCGGGAGGCTTGAACTGGCGCAGCGGGGAAATCGCGGGGGGAAAGGTGAGCATTCCCGAAAATACTTCCGCGCAGTTGACCACCACTGCGGTCAAGGACCTCAGCGGCGTCCTGGAAAGCCAGGGGACGATTGAGTTCGATGCCGGGAACCTGCGTTTCGGGGATGGAGCTCTGCTGCATCTGAAAGGCGGCACCTTAGTGCTCAACGGCTCCGCGAATCTCGTGAACCAACCGTTCTCCGACGGCGGTGTATTTGAAACCGGCGAGGGCGCAACTGTTGTTAAAACCGGCGCGGCCACCAGTACGGTGGCGGTGCCGGTTGATCTCGGGGACTCCACCATCCGCGTCCTTGAAGGGCCTCTGAGGTTGCTAACGATTCCGCCGCCTCCTCCCGATGAGCCCACTCCGGCAATCCAGTGGGAGGTCGGGTCGGACGGCCGCCTGGAGGTTCCGAACAACTTCCACGTCAACCGGGAGAGCACACTATCCGGGAGCGGTGTGGTGCAGTCTCCGGAAGTGGTCATTGATGGAACCCTCGCCCCTGAACCCGGCAATCTGGCCTTCGATGGGAGCGTGTTCGTCAACGACACCATGCTATTCGGTCAACCCCTCGACAGCGGAGCCCCGAATTCCTCTGTCCAAGTCGATGGAACCATGACCCTGGGGCCAAACAGCGTGCTCGACGTATGGGGAGGAGAAGCCGGAAAGAGCTACACCATTATCACCTGCGGGAACTTGGAGGGCGGCTTTAACAAAATTACTCCCGGCTACACAATCGAGTCCCATCCCACCTCCATCGCGGTCACAGCGGTCACTCCCGCGCTTCCGCGAGACTATGGGAGTTATGCGGTCCACTTGATCGAGGATCCCGAAAAGCGGGGATTCGAAGACACTCCTCCCGGCGGCGTCATCCCCAACGGGCTGGCCTATGCCCTCAACCTCCGTCCCGGTGAAAATCCAGCAAGTGCCGGGCCCAAGCCAGAATGGAGGCTTCCCGTGCATACGCTGATCGTCACGTACAACCCACGCGCTGAGGACGTCACCATGACCGTCGAGGGATCGGCTGATCTCGAGTTTTGGTGGAAAGTGGCTCAACGCTCAGGCAGCGATCCTTTTGAAGTGGTGGAGGATTTCTTGCCGGAGGGTGTGCAAGTCGAATCTGTTGAACAGCCGGAAGCTGGTCTCATGGAATTGTTGATAACAATCCTGGATACTGGACCGGGGTCGGAGGATGCTGCGCCCCAAGGATCGAGCGCCCCACTTCCCGCTTTATTCTTCCGTGTGAGCGCCGAGCACACCCCGGCCAAGCAAGATTAAGTTTCAATCGATCGGCGCCGTCACAGACGCAACCGCCTAGCCAAGCGCTCCCGGCCCGCGCTTTCCTCCAGCCTCCGGCTTCACCCCGACGCCAAGGAAAGGCGGGGTTACCTAGAAGGTCCGCTCATCCTCGGACAGGCCGGTGAACGCCGGGAACCGATTGCCTTCGACTACCTGCGTGGCGGCATGACCAAAGCCAACTCCGCCAAACGCCTCCTGCACCCCAACTGAACGGCCCGCCGCGTCACCCCGCCAGCACCGACTCGTTCTTCCGCGCCGCCTCGATTTCTGCCTCCAGCGCGGCGGAGTTGTCTTTCACCGCGGCGCGGTCTCTGGCGATGAGCTGGTAGAGGGTCGGCACCACGAAGAGGGTGAAAAACGTGCCGACGACCATGCCGCCCACCACGACCAGGCCGATGCTGTTGCGGGCGGCGGCCCCGGCACCGGTGACGAGGATCAGAGGCAGGTAGCCGAAGATGGTGGCCAGGCTCGTCATGAGCACGGGCCGCAGACGGATTTTGGCCGCCTCCCGGATGGCCCGGGCCTTGGTCAGTCCCCGCTCTTGGAGCACGTTGGCGAACTCCACGATGAGGATTCCGTTCTTCGCGATGATCCCGACCAGCGTGACCAGCCCGACCTGCGAGTAAATGTTCAGCGTGGTCGTCCAGCGGTCGGTCCAAAAGCCCATCTCGGGATTGGGCATGCGCAAAAAAGTGAAGATGAGCGCCCCGAACATTGCCAGCGGCACCGAACCGCCGAGGATGATGAGCGGATCGCGGAAGCTGTTGAACTGCGCCGCCAGCACGAGGAATATAAGTACCACCGCCAGCCCGAACATGGGCAGGAACGTCGCTCCCTCGGACCGCAATTGGCGTGACTCACCGGTATAGTCGATTCGGTAACCCCGAGGAAGCAGGCCGGCCGCCTCGTCTTCCAGAAACCGCAGCGCTTCATCGAGCGGCCGGATCGAAACCCCGCTGATCTTGACGGCATTGAGCTGCTGAAACCGGTTCAGCGATCGGGGCTGCACCTGATCCTGAAACGCCGCCACGCTCGACAGCGGGATCAGGCTGCCCTCCGGGCCCGTCACGTGCAGGTGGCCGAGCTGCTCCGCCGTGAGCCGCTCCAGGCGCGTGACTTGGGGGATGACCCGGTAGCTACGGCCGGCGACGTTGAAGCGGTTCACAAACCCGCCGCCGACCATCCCGGCGAGGTCCCGCCCGACCGACTCCAGGGTCAGCCCGAGCGCTCCGATTTTGTCGCGGTCGAGCACGATTTCCGTCTGCGCCTGGTCGATCCTCGCATCGACGATGGGCGGGAAAGCAAAAATACCCGAGGCGGCCGCCCGCGCCGCCAGTTCGTCGGCAAACCCGGCGATCTCTTCGATCTCCGCGGTCGAGGCGATGACAAACTCCACCGGAAACTGCCCGCCGCCCGGCAGTGCCGGAGGCAGGACAGGAAAGACCCGTGCTCCGGGGATGCCGGCCAGTCCACCCTGGACGTCACGGAGGACCTCCCGAATGTGGCGGTCGCGTTGTCCCCAGGGAGTGGTGACAAGGCCCGCGATCCCGAATCCGGGCTGGGTCAACTGAAAGGTCTGGGCCATCTCGGGCACTTGGCTGTAGACATCGAAAATGGCGCCCGCGGCCACGCTCATCTGCTCCAGCGAGGCGTTCGCCGGTGTATCCAGAATTCCGAACACCACCCCTTGGTCCTCGGTGGGGGCGAGTTCCGCCGGCGACTGGGTGAAGAGGACCACGATCAGCCCGATCACCGCCACCCAGAAGACATAGACGGCCCCGCGCGCCGCCAGCACGGCGTCGAGGGCGCGCCCGTAGGCCTCGCGGAGGCGGTCGAGGTTGCGGTCGATGTGGGCGGCGAAGCCGGTTTCCTTCGGTTTCGACCGCAGCACCCGCGAAGCCAGCACCGGGGAGAGCGTGATCGCCACCGAGGCCGAGATCACCACCGCCCCCGCCAAAGTGAGGGCGAACTCCCGGAAGAGCGACCCCGTCAGGCCGCCCTGGAATCCGATCGGGGCATAAACCGCGGCCAAGGTGAAAGCCATCGCCGCGATCGGCCGGAACAACTCCCGCGCACTGATGATTGCAGCCAGGTAGGGGCGTTTGCCTTCCCGGATGTGCCGGGAGACGTTTTCCACCATCACGATGGCATCGTCCACCACCAGGCCCACCGCCAGCACGATCGCGAGCAAGGTCAGCAGGTTAAGCGTGAACCCGAAGAGCTGCATCAGGAAAACCGCTCCAATGAGCGCGATCGGGATCGAAACCACCGGCACCAGCACCGAACGCAGCGAGCCGAGAAACAGAAAGATCACCAGGATGACGATGGCCAGGGTCTGCGACAGCGTTACCAGCACTTCCCGGATGGCATCGTTGATGAAGGCGGTCGCATCATAAGCGACCCGCGCGGAGAGCCCCGTCGGCAGATCGGCCTGAAGGGCGTCGATCTCCCGCGAGACGAGCCCGATGACGTCGACGGCGTTGGCCGTCGGCAGCGGCCAGACTCCGATGAAGACGGCCGTCTGGCCGGTGAAGGTGACCTCCGAGTCGTAGTCCTGGGCGCCGAGGACGACGTCGGCGATGTCCCCGAGGCGGATGACGGCGCCGTTGGTCCGCCGCACCACCAGATCGCGAAATTCCTCGGCGGACTGGAGATCGGTGTTGGCGGTTAAGTTGACCTGAATGAGCGCACCCCGGGTCTGCCCGACGGCGGCGAGAAAGTTGTTCGCGGCGAGGGCACGGCGGACTTCGGCCGGGCTGATGCCGAGCGCCGCCATTTTGTCGGGCAGCAGCCAGATGCGCATGGCGAAGGTGCGGGCGCCGAGGATCTCCGCCCGCTGCACCCCCTCGAGGGCCGAGAGCCGCGGCTGCACCACCCGCAGCAGGTAATCGGTGATTTCGTTTTGCTCCAGAATTTCCGAATCAAAGCTGAGGTAGGCGGAGGCGAACTCCGAGTCGGCCGATTCGATGTTGATCGTCGGCACCTCCGCTTCCGGCGGCAGGTCGTTGCGGACCTGGTCGACTTTGGAACTGATCTCGGCGAGGGCGGCGTTGGGATCCACCCCCAGTCGCAGCCGGGCGGTGATCTGCGAAAAACCCTGCCGGCTCTCGGATTGGATATAGTCGATCCCGTCCGCCGCCGCGATCGCCCGCTCCAGCGGAGTGGTGATGAACCCGCGCACCAGCTCGGCGCTGGCCCCCACATACACGGTCGAGATGGTCACCGCGGCATTGTCGCTGCGCGGATACTGGCGCACGCTCAGCGACTTGATGGCTTGGAAACCGGCGATCAGGATGACGAGGTTGATCACCACCGCCAGAACCGGGCGATTGATAAACGTATCGGTGAGTTTCATACGCCGTCGGCTCCGCGGTCAGGCTTCCTCCGGCCGGGGGTCGAGCCGTGGCTCCGGCACTTGGTCGTTGTTGATTTCCAGGCGCAGGTCGTTGCGCAGTTTGAAAGCCCCGGAGGTGACGACGGTTTCGCCGCTCCGGAGGCCATCCGTCACGGACACAAAATCGCCCCGCGTGCGCCCCACCCGCACGAAGCGCTGCCGGGCCACCGGCGCCCCGTCCGCCCGCTTCTCGACCACGAAGATCGAATCGCCGTAGGGCGCTCTCAGCACGGCGGTCGCCGGTATCATCACCACCGGCTCGGGCTCCGGAAGCACGACTTCCACTTGGACAAACATCCCCGGCCGCAGCAGCTCCCCGGGATTCTCGAGGGTGGCCTGCAGACTCAGGCTGCGCGAAACCGGATCCACATCCGGGTCAAGCGCGGTCAGCCGGCCTTCGAAAACCCGGTCCGGTGAGGCGTCGGTGCGGATGCGCACCGTCATCCCTTCCCGGATACGGTCGAGATTCTGCTGCGGGAGGGAGAAATCCACTTGGACTGCTTCCAGGGCCTGCAGCGAAACCACCGGCGTGCCGGGCGTAAGGTATGCACCGAGGTTGACCCGACGGATGCCGAGGCGGCCGTCAAAGGGAGCCGTCACGGTCTTGCGGCGGATGGCGGCTTCAAGCGCGGCCACCCGGGCTTCGGCCTGCTTGAGGGAGGCCTCGGCCGTGTCGAGATCCGCCCGGGAGGCGCTGCGGGTCTGATAGAGTTCGCGGGCCCGGTCGAGATTCAGCCGCGCCAACTCGGCCGAGGCCCGGGCGGAAGCCAGGTCCGCCTCCTCCAGCTCGGCATCCAACCGCAGCAGGACCGCTCCGGCGCTGACCCGGGTGCCGGGCTCAAAACCGATCTCACGCACGATGCCCGCCGTCTCCACCGCCAAAGTCACCCCGCGAATGGCCGTCACCGAACCGATCGCCCGCACCGTGCGCTCCCATTGGTCCTCCCGTGCTTGGTGCGTGCCGACGGTCTCGAAGGGCTCGGGCATGGCCTCACCGGCTTCGATCATGGCCACAATTTGCAGGGCCTTGGTGCCGCCGAGCACACCCACGATCAAGAGCAGAAGGACAGCCACGAAGGCGTAGGGAAGGAGAGGCTTGAATTTCATCATTGGGTGCCGCGGGCAGGAGCCGGTGGTGGATCTGGTTTGACGTTGCGCCAAGTAATAAGTGATGGGCGATTGATGGGAACAGTCGGGCCGTGGCCAGAATTTAAGGCCCTCAGGCGGCCGGAGGTCACAGGGAGACCGATTATGACGTATCGTCAATATAAACCTTGAAGTTTTCTCCGTTTGCGTCGATCCGTCCACCCATGCGCCGTCTCTCCCCTGAAAAAGTAGCCGCCCGCGAAGAGGAGATCCTCGCCGCCGCCGGCCGCATCCTCACCCGTGAAGGTCAGGCGGCGGTGACGATGGACCGGCTCGCCGCGGAGGTGCCGTTTTCCAAGGGAACGCTCTACAACCACTACGCCTCACGGGAGGATATCCTCCTCGCGCTGCTCTGTCGGCAGAGCGAAGCATTTCTCACGCTGCTCGACAAGGCGGCGGTGACGGCAGCGCGGCCGCGGCCCCGTTTTTTCGCCCTCGCGGTGGCGGCGGAGATCGGCGGACGAACGGAAGGATGCTCCATGCTCGCCGTCGGGGCGGACGTTTATGGATCGGCCTCCGCCCCCCTGCGGGAGCGCTTTTCCCGCGTCCATCAGGCTATTGTGGCACTTTTCTGCGGCGTGGTGCGGGACGGTATCGCCAGCGGCGACCTCCCGGCGGAGACCCGGACCGAGACCGTCGCCCACGGCGCCTGGGCGCTCTTTGCGGGCAGCGATGAACTGCGGGCCCGCCGGCTCATCTGCGCCGATTTGCCGGACCGCGCCTTCGGCGGCATCCAGCGGGCCATGCTGGCGCATCTGCTCGATGGCTTCCGCTGGGCGCCTTTGTCACGGGATTTCGACTACGAGGCGCTGCGCTTGAAACTGCTTCAGACCCAGTTTGCGGAGCATTGCCGGCGCCTGCGGCTGGATCCATGGGAACTCTGAGCTCCAGCCGGCCCGGCATAGTGCTCGTAGAGGGCGCGGAAAGCCAGGCGGACGTCGCGGCCCGCGCCGGCCAGGATCGCCTCAGGGGCGGCGGGCAGACCTGACAGATCGTCATCAAGGAGGCGGCGAAGGAGCCGCTCAAACTGCGCAGTGGTGGTTTTCACCGCGAGCAGCGTGGGCAGGCGCCCTGGGCGGTGCAGGGTGGTGACGAGGCCGCCGGCCCGTCGGGCGGCATACCGAAAACGCCACCAGCTCCAAGTCGGGAGTTGCTCGGCGCCGTCGAGCATGACCACGGTGCGTTCATCCCAGCGGGGCGGGTCCGCTTTCCAAAAGTCCCGCCCAAGCCGCGGTGCTTCCCGGGTCAGCCGGTACGAAGCGACCCCCCACCTCTGTGCACGGAGGTATTCACTCCATTCCGCGCAGAGGGTGGTCTTGCCGTTGCCGTGCGGCCCTACGATCGCGCCACGGCCGTGGGCCGCGCGCAGGCGGTCAGTCAACACCGTAGGCGAAACTTCCTCCGGCCAGAGAAATGGAAGGCCCTCAAGGCACTCGCTCCGGAAGGGATTGTCCCGCGCCTTCACAGCGGTTTATCCACGGGAGCGGAAGGACTTCAGCCAGGCCGTCACTCCCGCTCCGCGGCCGATCTCCTCCATCTCGGGCTCCTCCGGAAGCTGGATTTCCCGGCCGTCCGGCGAAAGGGTGAGGGGCGCGACAAACCGGGTTTTGCCCGCAATGGCCTCGATCCCCCAATGGAGGCTGACCAACCGGCCGGCGAAGCTGTGCGGTGCGGTCGGCAAATCGAAGGAAAAGGTCTGCGTGCCGTAGGCCCCCGGCTTCTCCCAGCACTCGCGGGCGACGATGCCCGTGTCCCGGGTGCCTTTGCCGGCGGTCCCCCAGAAGAGCACCAGCTCGATCCTGGAGGGCTCCTTGGGCAGGACCCAGCGCACGGTGCCGGAGACGGTGTCACCGGGAAAATAGGCGGTGCGGCCGCCGTCGAGTTCGATGTCCAAGTCGCTCATGGCTTCGGCTGCGGGGTTGCGGTCTGTGGAAGAAGAACAAAGGGGTAATTCATGCGGATATCGGGCCAGCGGCGGATGGCACCGTGGATCCGGAAGCGCCAAACGATCTTGTTGTTGGGCGCATCCAGGGAATGGATGGCCTCGATCGGCAGCATTACCTCGGTCTTGCCGGAGGCGATGGAGAGCTTGTCCTCGATCCGGGCCAGCGCCTGCCGGTGGAAGACGTGCTCATCGGTGTAGGTGTTCGTTCCCTGGCGGTAGGTCGCTTTTTCGACCCCCTCAAGGTAAAGCGTAAACGCCTCCAGTCTTCCGGCCGGACCGGAGAACTCCCAGCCGAGGGTGAAGCGCTTGCCGGGCCGCGCCCGGCCGGGCCGGATCCAGAGCCGCGCCCTCGGGTTGAATCCCGCGAGAAAAAAGTACACCGCCGCGCCGATCAGCCCGAGCCCGACCGCCACGAAGGGGATGAGGAAGAGCCCGAGAAAAACCTCGAAGGCGCCGGCGCGCCATGAGTTCACCACTTGCACCAGAAAAATGGATACGATGCCGTTCCAGAAAAGCGCGAAAAAGGTCAGGCCGATCGCCGGGGTCCAGCGGCCCGTCTCCGGCGGCAGGACGACATTGCCCTGGGCATTGAGCGGATTCGGCTCCGGGATCGTGCCGGGCGCAAAGCGGTCGCCTTCGGGAGTGCTCACCGCGGCGGTTTCACCCCGGACCGCCCCGCGCGAGCGGAACTGCATCATCCCCGCGCCGACGAGGCCGAGGCCGGCGAGCAAAAAGATGCCCGTGAAACCCGCCATCAGGAAGTAGATCCACTCCATGGCCGGGTTGATCACCGCCTCGGAGGGGTTGGCCGGGTTGACGTAGGCTTGAAAGCGGTGGCCCGGCGGATAGCGCCGCACAATTTCCCGCTTGCCGTCATGCCCGCTCGAATACGCGGTGGAGAAATTGTAGCGGTCCGAGGTCAGCGGGAGGCCTTCCCACTCGTAGGCGAAGGTGATCTCCACCCGGTAGGTGGTCCCGTCCGAGGAGGTGTTGCGGCCGACAGCGCTCGAAACCACCTCCGCCGGCACCTGCGCCCAGCCGCGGGCATCGTGGACCTTCAGGATGGGCCGCAGTCCGATGAAATACCCGCCGATTAACCCGAAGAGAAGAAAGGGCAGTCCGAAGAGGGAGAGAAACCAAGGTGAGCCCCGGCCACTTCCCGCGTGGCCCGGCCGGGCGCCGTTGGCAAAACCCGCCCTGCTGCGTCTGCGTAATGAAATGTGAATGCCCATGGGTGTGGCAGTGGTTCGATGCCACTTTCATCGGCTGATAAACGCAATGGCTTAGTTTTCTTCCCGGATCGCCGCCCCCACCGCCTCCAGGCCGGCCCATCCCTGCGGCCCGCTGTTGACGAGAATGAAGGGTCCGTCGAAGCCCGGCGGAAACGGCAACGCCAGGCACCTCTCCAGATCTTTCCGGTCGAAAGCCCCTCCAGCATCGAAAGCGACTTCAACGTGGCAGCTCACCGCCCGCGGCGCGATCGCGGCCAAATCGTCGTATTTGCTTTTCCCCGACCAATTGCCAAAGTCCACCTGGAGGCCGACCCGCCCTTCGCAGCGATCAAGCAGCTCGTTCACCGCCTGCGGCGTGGCGAGGAGCCGATACCAATTTTCGACCGTGATCCGCAGGCCGCCCTCCGCGGCCGCCTCCGCCAGCGCCACGAGGCGCCGGGCGCTCAATTCCAATGCTCCGGGGCCGGTCGTCTTGCCGGCGATCACGCGCACCTCGGCCGCCCCGATCCGCTCCGCCACCGGCAGCCAGTCCGCGACCCAGGCGGCATCCCGCTCTCCCTGCACCGGGTGGGTCAGGTCCCCCGCATCCACCAAGAGGGCATGGCACTCCGCCCCCGCCTGCCGGATCCGTTCACGCAGCGCATCGAGCTGCTCCGGCTTGCGGGTCCGGAAATGAAAGTGGCAGAACTGCAGCAGCCGGAGACCGCGCGCGGCCGCGGCCGCCGGCAGCTCCTCGAGGGGAAAAGTCCCTTCCTCGGGCGACCACTCCGGAAGCACTGATCCATGTTCGGGCCCGTACAACGTAGGCTCCCCCAGCATTCGGTGCAGCGCCCAGCTCGATACGCCCACCCGGCGAAGGGGAGTGGCGGCGGATTCATCCTGCATCATGGATTTCATTGCCGACTCTCAGTATGCTGGATCGCCCGCGCTCTCAACCCTTCCTTCAGGAGTTCGATTTGCGGGTTGCGCACGGGCTTTTCCCTGTTCTCCTTGGGACATGGCTGAAGCACCCACTTACGATCTGGTTGTCATTGGCGGCGGGCCCGCCGGTTATGCCGCCGCCATCCGCGCCGGCCAGCTCGGCAAAAAAGTCGTCTGCATCGAGGCCGAGCGCGCCGGCGGCACCTGCCTGAACTGGGGCTGCATCCCCAGCAAGGCGCTGCTGAAAAGCGCCGAGCTTTTTCACCTCATGCGCAAGGCCGACACCTTCGGCTTCACCGTCGGCTCGATCGATTTCGACTACGCCAAAGTCATCCAGCGCTCCCGCGGGGTGGCCGACAAAATGGCCCGCGGCATTGAGGCGCTCTTCCGCAAGAACAAGGTCGACTATTTCGTCGGCACCGCCCAAGTGAACGTGCCCGGCATGGTCGAAATCACCGCCGGCAAGGAGAAGGGCAAATTCTTCAAAACCAAGTCCATCCTCCTCGCCACCGGCTGCAAACCCCGCCGCATCCCCGGCGTCAAGGTCGACGGCCAGCGGGTCATGACCTCCCGCGAGGCCCTCGCCAACACCACCTGCCCCAAGTCCATCACGATCCTCGGGGCCGGCGCCATCGGGGTGGAGTTCGCCTATTTTCTCAATGCCTTCGGCTGCGAGGTCCACCTCGTCGAAATGCTGCCCCAGATCGTGCCGGTCGAAGACCATGAGGTTTCCCGCTCCCTCAGCCGCGCCTTCGACAAGCAGGGGATCAAGCAGTACGTGGACACCCGCGCCGAAAACATCCGCGTCGGTAAAAAATCCGTCCGGCTCGAGCTGCACAAGGGCGACGATAAACAGGAGCTGGAAACCGAGGCCCTCCTGCTCGCCATCGGCGTCACCGCCAATCTCGAAGGGGCGCTCTCTGAAAAGCTCTCCCTGAAAACCGATCGCGGCTACCTTGTCGTCGACGACACCTACCAAACCAGCATGAAGGGCATCTATGCCGCCGGCGACATCATCGGGCCGCCCTGGTTGGCCCATGTCGCCACTTACGAAGCCGTCCAAGCCGTCAACGGCATCTTCGGCCACAGCAAGCCGCGGAAGGTCACGTCCTTCCCCGGCTGCACCTACTGCCAGCCGCAGGTCGCCAGCACCGGCATGACCGAGCGGGCGGTCAAGGAAAAGGGCATCCCCTACCGGGTCGGAAAGTTTCCCTTCACCGCCTCCGGCAAGGCCGTCGCTGCGGAGGCTTCCGAAGGTTTTGTGAAGGTCATCAGCGAGGAAAACACTGGCGAAATCCTCGGCGTGCACATCATTGGGTCAGACGCCACCGAGCTGATCGCGGAATACAGCCTGGCCATTGATCTGGAAGCCTCCATCGACGAAATCCACCACACCATCCACGCCCACCCGACCCTCACCGAGGCCCTCGCCGAAGCCGCCGCCGCCACCACCGGCATGGCCATCCACATCTGAGCGACACCGGTGCCGCGGAGCCTTGCCGGCCGGCGTGCGCCCGGCCCTGAACCTTTCGATCAACCGATCAGCGGCCGCGCCCAGGCGATGAAGGCGGGGAAAATGTCCTCCGGCTCGGGAAGGCCAGGGTGCCAGCGCTTTTCATGCTCGAAGTTCACCCAGCCGTCGTAGCCAAGTTTTTTTAGCTCCCCAATGGCCTCGGCCAGCGGAAGCTGCCCCGTGCCGGGCGGCACGTAGCGCCAGCCGTCCTTCATGGCCTGGGGATGGCCGGGCTCGTGGACAGCGTCTTTCACATGGGTGTATCCAATTCTCCCCCTCAAGGCCTGCACCGTCTCCGCCGGGGTTTCCCCCCCGACTCGGCTGGTGTGCCCCATGTCCCAAAGGGCGCCGAAATTCGGGTCGGGAATGCAGTCCAATAACAAGGCGCAATCCTTCGAGCAAATCCAGTGGTCGTGGGTCTCGAAGACCCAGTGGATGGCCTCGCCGCCGTCCAGCGCAAGGATTTCACCCAGGCAATCCCGGCCCACCGCCGCCGCCGCCTCCCGGGTCATCATCTCGAGGTTGCCGCCCCCGAAGACCCGCACGATCCCGCAGCCCAAGTCCCGCGCCACCGGGATGGTGCGGCGGGCTTCCTCCAGGTTGGCGGCCCGGTTGTCCGGATCACAAACCCGCAGGCTGGAGCTGATCGCCGCCACCGCCAATCCGTGATCCTCCAGCATCTTGCGGGTCGCGGCCACTCCGCTGGTGAAGGCCGGCAGCCGGGTGATGTCGAGTTCACTCTGCAGGCCCCGGAAATCGACGCCATCAAAACCGTATTCCCGGCCACGACGGCAGACCGTCTCCAAGTCCCATTCCGGGCAACCAAGGGTCATGAAGCTGAGTTTCATGATTGCATTCGGGCTCACTTTCCCACCCGCCGCAATGCACAAGTGGCACAGCCGCCGCCTTCAGCAAGCTCCCGCCCGGGCTGGTCCCGCGGCTCAACCCCCGGCGGCGACCGGCCGGTGGCCCGCCTTGCGCAGCTCCTCGATGGCACGCTCGCGGCAGTCCCCCTGCAGCTCGAGCCGGCCTCCCTTGACCGTGCCTCCGGTGGCCAAGGTCTTCTGGAGCGACTTGCCGAGGCGGATGAGCGCTTCTTCCGAAAGGGCGCCGCAGGGATCAATGCTGGTCACGGTCTTGCCGCCGCGCCCGCTCTTCTCGCGCCGCACTTCGAGACGCAGGCCGCGTTCCCGGCCGGCCGGTGCGCCGCTCTTTGCGGACGCCGTTTCCTGCGGCGCGGTCCCGGACTTTGGCTCTCCAAACAAGGCTGCAAAAGGGTTTTGCGCCAAGGTACGGCCCCCGTCGGTCGGGATTTTTTTGCCGCCGCCCATCGCTCAGGCCCCCTCTTCCGCGGCGAGAAATTCCCGCGCCTTGCCGTAACTGCGCCGCTCCAGAAAATGCAGCAACCGCGGCGACAACCGGCCCCGCTCCCGAGCCACCATCGCATCCAGATCGCGCGTCGCGACGAGGATGCCATCCCCATCAGATTCGGTTATGGCTTTCTCCAATCGAATTAGGGCCTCTTTGATTTGTGCTTCCATAAGGATTTCTGTTTTAAACGGTGGCGAACAAGGTCAGTCTGATCCTTTTCCATGACCGCCAGATCCACGGAGGCCCGCCGACCGGGCCAAACGACTTTTGACCGCCGGGCCGGTCCTGCTCGGGCGGGGAAAACCGCTGCCGCGCGCTTTTAAGTCGGCTGCTTTGCACCTAGGTTGTGGCAAATACTCGGGCACCGCTCATGAACGTGTTATCCTTCGCCAACCCGTCAAACGCTGAATTGCTCGACGGCTATTACCGGGACTGGAAAGCCGATCCCGATTCCGTCGACCCCACTTGGCGCGCCTTTTTCGAGGGCTTCGAACTTGCCCGCAACGGCGCCGCCACCACCACCACCGCGCCTCCCCCCGAGGGTGCCGAGTCCGGCCTCCGGCAGTCGCGCGTGGCCAGTCTCATTTACGCCTACCGCGACATCGGGCACACCTGCGCCCGGCTCGATCCGCTCGCGGAAAGCCCGCCGCCCCAGCCCCGGCTTGCCCTCGAGTCGTTCGAGCTTTCCGAGACCGACCTTGATCTCGTCGTCGACACCGGTAACTACCTCGGCGGCGGACCCCATTCGCTCCGGGATGTCATCGCGGGCCTTCGGCAGACCTACTGCAGCTCCATCGGCTTCGAATACCTGCACATCCAGGATGTCGATATTCGCCGATGGATCCAGCGCCGGATCGAGCCCGGGCGCGCCTCGCCCGAGTTTTCCGGCGAGCAGAAACTCCGGATCTTGCGCAAGATCTACCAGGCCGAGGTCTTCGAGCGCTTTCTTCACACCCGCTACGCCGGGCAGAAACGTTTCTCCCTCGAAGGCGGCGAGACCCTCATCCCCTGTCTCGACAACATCATCGAGCACTGCGGCCGGCTCGGACTCAAGGAGGTCGTCATGGGTATGGCCCATCGCGGCCGCCTCAATGTCCTCGCCAACATTCTCAAAAAATCCTACGACTTTCTCTTCGAGGAGTTTTCCGAGAACTACATCCCCAACACCGTCGCCGGTGATGGGGATGTGAAGTACCATCTTGGCTACGAAACCACCGTCGCCACCGAAGCCGGCGCCGAGATCGAAATCCGCCTCGCTTCCAATCCCAGCCACCTCGAAGCGGTCGACCCTGTCGTCGAGGGCATGGCCCGGGCGCGCCAGCGCATTCGCGAGGATTCCGAGCGGCGGCTCGTCGTGCCACTGCTCATCCACGGCGACGCCGCCTTCGCCGGCCAGGGCATCGTCGCGGAGGTCCTCAACTTCTCCCAGCTTCCGGGCTACCGCACCGGCGGCACCCTCCACATCGTCGTCAACAACCAGATCGGTTTCACCACCACTCCGCTCGAAGCCCGATCCAGCCGCTACTGCACCGATGTCGCCAAACTCATCGAGGCACCCATCTTCCACGTCAACGGCGATGACCCCCTCGCCGTCATCTACGCCGCCGAACTGGCCTTGGATTTCCGCCACCGCTTCCAGCGCGATGTCGTCATCGACATGGTTTGCTACCGCCGCCACGGCCACAACGAGGCCGACGAGCCGATGTTCACCCAGCCGCTGCTCTATCAACGCATCGCCAAGCACCCGCCGATCAGCCAACTCCTTCTCGCCCGTCTCGTGGAGGACGGCACCCTCACCGAAAAGCACGCCCACTCTCTCCGCGAAGAGTTTCAGGAAACCCTCGAGTCCGCCCTCGATCGGGTGAAAAAAAAGCAGGAGGACGCCCGCAAAACCCGGAAGAAATTCCGCGGCTCCACGGCCGTGTTTCAGCCCGGCTACTCCTTCGACCCGGTCGACACCACCGCCACCCGCGGCCAGCTTGAAACCATCGCGCGCGGGCTCACCCGCGTGCCCGGCAATTTTCAGGTCAACCCGAAAATCAAGCGCCTCCTCGAGGCCCGCTGGCAGGCCTTCCAGGAAGATCAGCCGATCGACTGGGCGTACGCCGAATCTCTCGCGTTTGGCACCCTCCTCGCCGAGGGCACTCCCGTGCGCCTCTCCGGGCAGGACAGCGAGCGCGGCACATTCAGCCAGCGCCACGCCGCCCTCTACGACATTCAGTCCTACGAACGCTACGTGCCTCTGCTCCACCTCACTCCGGATCAGGCCCGCTTCTGCGTCTACAACTCCACCCTTTCCGAGGCCGGCGTGCTCGGCTTCGACTTCGGCTATTCGCTCGAATACCCGCCCATGCTCTGCATCTGGGAGGCGCAGTTCGGCGATTTCGTCAATGGCGCCCAGGTCATCATCGACCAGTTCATCACCTCCAGCGAATCCAAGTGGCAGCGTGTCAGCGGCCTCGTCATGCTGCTGCCCCACGGCTACGAGGGGCAGGGCCCGGAGCACTCCTCCGCCCGGCTCGAACGTTTCCTCCAAGCCAGCGCCGAGGACAACATCCAGGTCTGCAATCTCACCACCCCGGCCCAGTACTTCCACCTCCTGCGCCGGCAGATGAAGCGGTCCTTCCGCAAGCCGCTCGTCATCATGGCCCCGAAAAGCCTCCTCCGCCACAAGGCCGCCGTCTCCCCCTGGAGCGACCTCCACCAAGGCGGATTCGCCGAGATTCTCGCCGATCCCTCCCCCCCGAAAAAAACCCGGCGCGTCATCCTTTGCTCCGGCAAGGTCTTCTACGATCTGGATGATTTCCGCCGCAAAAAGAAGATCCGCGACACCGCCTTGGTCCGCGTCGAGCAGTTGTATCCGCTTCACAGCGACAGGCTGAAGGAGATCGTCTCCGCCCACGGCGATGCCGCGGACTGGGTCTGGTGCCAGGAGGAGTCCGGCAACATGGGCGCCTGGCCTTACATGGCGCCCCGGCTCGAGCGGCTCTTTGGCCGTCCGTTCCGCTACGCCGGGCGCGGCCCCTCCGCCAGCCCCGCCGTCGGCTCTCTCGCCCTCCACAAGCAGGAGTTGGCTGAATTCCTTGAAGACGCCTTCAGTTCCTGATCCCCTCCCGCCATGGCCATCGAAGTCAAGGTCCCCTCTCTCGGCGAATCCATCTCCAGCGGCATCCTCGCCTCCTGGAAGGTCAAGGACGGCGATGCCATCGATCGCGACCAAGTGCTGTATGAACTGGAGACCGACAAGATCACCTCCGAAGGCATCGCCGAGTCCGCCGGCACCATCTCCCTCAAGGTCGAGGAAGGAGCCGAGGTCGAGGTCGGCCAGGTCGTCGCCGTCATCGATCCGGACGGGAACGGCAAAGCCGATTCCTCCTCAGCAAGGGCCAAGGACAAGAAAATGGATGGGGAGGATGACAAATCAAAGGCGTCCTCCAAGTCCGAGGACGAGGAACCTTCGGATTCCTCTGACAAAAAATCCACCGACGAGGAGAAACCGTCCTCACGACACAAGTCCTCGGACACCTCGGAATCCGCCGAGCCGTCCGGCGCCACCGACCAGGCGACCGCCCTGCCCCCTTCCGTCCGCCGCCTCGCGGCCGAATCCGGCGTCGATCCCTCCTCGGTCGAGGGCAGCGGCAAGGGGGGCCGCGTCACCAAGGGCGACATGCTCGCCGCCATCGAGAAACAGGAGAAGGCGGAGGAGGACGAAAAGTCCCGCTCCCGGGAAAAGCAGGCGGCGGACAAAGATGACGCCCCCGCTTCCGAGCGCGACGCTCCCAAACCTTCCCAAGCGCCCGCCGATGAGCGGGAATCCCGCCGCAAACTCTCCCCACTGCGCCAGAAGGTCGCCCAGCGGCTCGTTTCCTCCCAGCAGCAGATGGCCACACTCACCACTTTCAACGAGGTGGACATGACGGCCGTCCGCACGCTCCGGGCCCGCCACCAAGAAGATTTCACCGCCCGCCACGGCATCAAACTCGGCTTTATGTCGTTTTTCATCAAGGCGGTCGTGCAGGCCCTCCAAGCCGTCCCGGCGCTCAACGCCCGCATCGAGGGCGACACCCTCGTCGAACAACGCTACTACGATATCGGTGTCGCCGTGTCCACCGATCGGGGGCTGATGGTCCCGGTCGTTCGGGACTGCGACCAGCTTTCCTTCGCCGCCATTGAAGAGCGGCTGGCCGCTTTCGCCAAGAAAGCCCGCGAGGGCAAGATCACCCTTGATGACCTCCAAGGCGGTGTCTTCACCATCTCCAATGGCGGTGTCTTCGGCTCCCTCCTCTCCACGCCCATCATCAATCCTCCCCAAAGCGGAATCCTCGGCATGCACACCATTCAGGACCGCCCGGTCGCCGTCGATGGCAAGGTCGAGATCCGCCCCATGATGTATTTGGCACTCACCTACGACCACCGCTTGGTCGACGGCCGCGAGGCGGTTACTTTCCTCGGCCACGTCAAGCGGGCGGTCGAGGATCCGGCCCGGCTCCTCTTCGGGCTCTGATTTCGTCCTTTTTTCATGGATACGTTTGACCTTGTCATCATCGGCGCCGGCCCCGGAGGCTACGTCGCCGCCATCCGCGCCGCCCAACTCGGGCTCAAGACCGCGCTGGTCGAAAAGCGCTCCACCCTCGGCGGCACCTGCCTCAATGTCGGCTGCATCCCGAGCAAGGCGCTCCTCCACCTCAGCGCCCAGTTTGCCTTTGTGGCTGATGAAAAAGCCGCCGCCGCCGCCGGCATCAAAACCAAGGAGGTCTCCCTTGACCTCGCCGCCCTCATGAAGCGCAAGAACGCCATGGTCGGCGGGCTCGTCAAAGGCGTCGGGACGCTCGTCGAAAAGCGCGGGGTCGAGGTCGTCCGCGGCACCGGTCGGCTCGGGGGTGACAACAAGGTCGTGGTCAAGCCCGAGGACGGCGGCGACGAGGTCCGGCTTGCCGCCAAGGCCATCCTCCTCGCCACCGGATCGGTGCCGGTGGAGCTACCGTTTCTCAAGTTCGATGGCAAGACCGTCATCAGCAGCGACCACGCCATCGCTCTCGACAAGGTTCCCGAAGAATTGGTCGTGGTTGGCGCTGGTGCCATCGGGCTCGAGCTGGGTTCCGTCTGGGCCCGCCTCGGCAGCAAGGTCACGGTCGTCGAAATGCTTCCCCGCATCGCCGCAGGGTTCGACGAGGAAGTCGCCCGCCACCTCCAACGCTCACTGGGCCGCCAGGGTCTCACTTTCGAGCTGGCCGCCAAGGTCACCGGCCTCAACGCCGCGAAGGGAAAAAAGAAGGCCGTCCTCACAGCCGAGAGGGACGACCAAAAGCTCACTTTCCCGGCTGACCAGGTGCTCGTCGCCGTCGGCCGCCGCCCCGCCACCCGTGACCTCGGGCTGGAGGACGCCGGGGTTGAGCTTGATGACAACGGCCGTATCAAAACCAACACTACATTTCAAACCACCGCCAAAGGTATTTACGCCATCGGCGATCTCATCGCCGGCCCCATGCTCGCCCACAAGGGGGAAGAGGAAGGCGTGGCCGTGGCCGAGATCCTCGCCGGCAAGCCGGGAGAGGTGGATCACAACCTCGTACCCAACGTCGTCTACACTGAGCCCGAAGCTGCGTCCGTCGGACTGACCGAGGCCGCCGCGAAGGAGAAGGGCCTCGATGTCCGGATCGGCAAGTTCTCCTTCGGCGCCAACGGCCGGGCCATCGCCACCGGTGCCACCGAGGGCTTCGCCAAGGTCGTGGCCGATGCAAAAACCGACCGCATCCTCGGTGTCCATCTTCTCGGTCACCACACTTCCGAGCTCATCGCCGAAGCCGTCGCCCACATGACATACGGCGGCAGTGCCGAAGATCTCGGCCGCACCATCCACGCCCACCCCACGCTTTCCGAGGCCCTCAAGGAAGCCGGCCTCGCCGTCTCCAAAAGCGCCATCCACGCCCTCTGATCCCCGCCCCGCCCGAGCCTTCCCGAGGAGAAGGTCCTCGCATAACACCGGTCCGGTTGAGGGGGTCGGATTCGCCCTGCGCCGCTAAAGACCAATCCGGGCTCAGGTTGCCGTGCCTTCGGAACCGGGCGCGGAGCCGGCCCGCTCCGCCAGGCGCCGGGCCTTTGCCCGGTCGGGTTTTCCAACCGGAGTCCGGGGCAGCTCCGGCACCGGTATCCAAATCGCCGGCACAGCATGCGGCGCCGCCCGCTTGCGGAGGTATTCGCGGCGGCCGGCGCCATCGTTGGGCCCCGGACGGTAAACCGCCGCCAACCGCTCCCCCCACTCGGCATCGGGCACCCCGCAGACGATCGCTTCCCCGGCAATGCCGGTTTCCACCAACAGGTTTTCCACGTCTTCGGGATAGACCTTTTCCCCACCCGTGAGGATGGCGGCATCCGCGCGGCCGAGGATCGCCAGCCCGCCATCGGGATCTAACCGTGCCCTATCCCGGGTTTGCCAGGGACCCACTGGGCGGTCCACGGCCGCGAGTCCGGGGCCCGCGTATCCGAGAAACAATGACGGGCACTCCACGCTCAGGAGTCCTTCGCCCCCTTCGGAAGCCGATGGCACCGTCAGCCGCACCCCCGGCAACGCCCGTCCGCACCGATCATCGCCCCCGAGGAAGTCCTCCGGAGCTGACACCGCGACCATTGCAGCCGTCTCGGTCGCCCCGTAGGTTGGCGCCAGCGGCCAGCCCCTCTGGCGGGCCCGCCGCCAGAGCGCGGGACTGCCCGGGCCTCCTCCCACAAAGACCGCCCGCCAGCGCCGCATGGCCGCATCCGATTCCCCCGCCTCCAAAAGGCGCACGAGCTGGGTCGGCACCAGAGACAAGAAACGGCCGCCATGGGCGGCATCGAGCGCGTCCTCCAAGCTGGAGGTCGGAAGGAAAGCACCTCCCGTCCACTCGCAGCGCAACCAGGCCAGCAGGCCGCTCACATGGTGCAGCGGCAGCACGCCGACCGCATCCACCGCGCCCCCTCCCCAGTGCTCCGCAAAGGCCCGGCAGGCGGCTTCCAGCGTCTCCCGGGTATGGCGGGCGAAGCGCAGTCCTCCACCGCTTCCTCCGGTCGGGATGAGAATCTCTCCGTTGACCGGTGCCTTGCCTCCAAAGGCAGTCTGCGACTCTCCCGCCACCCAGCTGGCCCGGTCCACCCCCTCCAGGATGACTTCATCTCCCAGCCAAGCGCGCATTCGCCCCCACTCCAGGGAACCCCATCCGGCGGCTGCCAGCACCAGCGGCTCCCTTCGCTCCAATCCTTCGAGAAACCGACGGCGAAACGCCGCTTCCTCGGTCGGGCAAAGCACCACCGGCCTCATGACTCGGCCAACTCCCAGAGTTGCTCCGCGCTTTTCCCGGCCAGGAGCCCATCACGTTGGACCGGTACCTCCGTCCAGCCGCCAAAGGGATCGTGCTCCTCAAAAAAACCCTCCACTCCGAATCCGAGGGCATGACGCGGCCATGGGCATGCCTGCGCCACCGCCAGTGAAGCCCGCGCTCCCACCGCCGTCTCCAGGGCACTGGAAAAAACAAAATCACCCGGCCCGCCCGCAATCTCCTCCAACAAGTCCGACGGATCCCCCGCCAAGGCGGGCTTGATCACAAAGGTTCCCCTCCACCCGCGATCCCGCCAAGCCTTGAGATCATCACTGGTCACGACCGACTCATCGAGGGCCACCTGCCCGGGAAAATCCTGGTCGAGCTGAGTCAGGTCCGCCTCCGCCTCGCGCGGCAGCGGCTGCTCCACGTAAGCAATCGGCAGCTCCATCGCCCATGCCAGCCAGTCCGCCGCCAGTCGCGGCGTCCAGGCGCCGTTCGCGTCCAGCCGCAGCCGACCCCACTCCGGCAATAGTCCGCAGAGGGTCTCCACCTGCCGCTGTTCCTGCACGGGGTCTCCCAGCCCGACCTTGAGTTTGAAGACGCCAAAACCGGCCGCCAATCCCTCCTCCACTGCCGGCCGCGAAGCCTCCCCAGCCGGCAGCAGGCGGCTGCATCCGAAGGGCTGCCGGCCCGCCGCTTCGTCCGGCACTGCCCTGCGCTCCGCCGCGGAGGCCAGCGCAAAGCGGCAGCAGGGTCGCCGCGTACCCGCCCAATCCAAGGCCTCGTGGAGATCAAAGGTGCCCGCCGCCTCCAGGCTCCGGAAAAACCACTCCGCATCAGCCAGGGTTTCGGTGCCGAAAAACTCCAGCGGAGCCGCTTCTCCATAGCCTGCCGTGCCATCCTCCTCTTCGATCCGCACCAGCCAGCCCCGCCGTTCCGTGATCAGCCCGCGCGCCGTCCGCAGGGGAACCCGAAAGGGCCGCCGGTAGGCCCTCACCTTTGCTCGCAGTTTCTGGCCTCGATTCATCTCTCCGCACTCTGCACCCTCCTTCCCAAGGCTCAAGCCCGGCGGAGCGCCGCCTCCCGGGCTCATCCCCGCCTCCGCCACCCCTCCTCGCGACACTTTTGGAATAGGCCTTGCCGCACCCAGAACACTGTCTCACAATGGCGCGGCAAGATGAGCCAACAGCCCCTTGCACCTTCCTCACCGGACGCCGACTTCTACCTTCCGGCAGAGGCTTTCTTCCAAGCCCAGCGCGGTCTCGCCCTGACCTACGACGACGTCTCCCTGGCGACGAATTACTCCGAGATCCTGCCCCGCGACACTGATCTCGGCACTTCCCTCTCCGAATCCCTCCGGCTCCAGATCCCCATCGTCTCATCGGACATGGATACGGTGACGGAATACCGCATGGCCATTGGCATGGCCCTCAATGGAGGGCTCGGCCTCATCCACTACAATATGCCGCTCAAGGAGCAGGTGTCCCAAGTCACCCGGGTCAAGCACCACATCCATGGGCTCATTCAAAACCCCATTACCGTGACCCCGGATCAGGCCGTCGGTGATGTCCTCGCCCTGATCGAGAAAAAGCGCTATAATTTCCGCACCTTTCCGGTCGTGGCGGCCGATGGCAAACTCGCCGGCCTGCTATCCGGCAAGGTCGTCAAGGAGCGC
>REEB01000278.1 GCA_007695295.1 Puniceicoccaceae bacterium | reverse complement strand
AAGACTAAGCGAATGTTGTCGAAGGCCACGCCTTGGTAAACGGTGGGCGCGTTGTAGCTGAGCATGCCTTCCACGCTGGTTTTCACCGGGCAGGAGAAGACCTCCCCGTCCGGAATGTTGCGCAGACCGCCGCAGGGCACCGAGCCGATGCCTTTGATCGAGAACTCCAATTCCGTATCCGGACCAGTGATACGGACGCGGTCGGTCTTGTCCATGAGGGCGCAGAGGGCTTTCATCCCGGGCTGCATCCGGGCGTAGTCCATGGTGCAGACGCGGAAGTAAAAATCCTCGAAGGCCTCGGTGCTCATCATCGCCTGCTGGGCCATTGCTGCGGTCGGCCAGCGGAGCACCACCCAGCGGGTCTTCTTCACCCGCCAGTCCAGCACCGGCTTCATCGCTTTCATGACCGCCCGGATCCGCTCGGCGGGCACGTCGGAGGTTTCGAAGATGTTGTGCGAGCCGCGCACCGCGATGTAGGCGTCCATGTTCTTCATGCGCTGGAGTTCGACGCGGGCGTGGGCGGCAAGGTCCTTTTCCGTCGCTCCCAGCGTCACCTCCCGGGCGATCCGGCCGGAGTGCAGGGCCACGGTGGGAATGGCGCCGCGGTCGCGGGCCGCGCGAATCAGCGCGAGGGTCATTTCCTCGGGGATGTCGAAGGCATCGATGAGGACCCGATCGCCTTTTTTCAGGCTGGTCGAGAATCCGGTCAGGGTTTCGGCGAGACGTTGGTAGCGGTGATCGTTCATGCGGATGGTCGGAATGCCCCGACCATGTCCGTGCCGGGGGCCTTGGCAACGGCGAATGCCGCAATGCCTCAGGCCGGGGCGGTTTTGCCCGCGGGATCGTCCCGGCTGGAAAGCGCGGATCGGTTTTCGGGAAAACAGATCCGGGAGACCGCCTCCTGGAAGTCGGCCACTCCGCTGAGGATTTCGATCTCAAGGCGGAGAAAAAACACCGGCAGGGGAAAGGTCCGGTCCTCGGTGATGCGGACGGCATCCTTTTCCGTGGTGACGAGGAAATCCAGGCCCGCCTCCATCGCCTGGGTCACGATGTGGTCGAGGTCCTCGCCGGTGAAGCGGTAGTGGTCGAGAAAGCGGCGGGTGTAGATGAGATTGGCCCGGAACTGCCGGAGAAAGTTCTCGAAGCTGTCCGGCGCCGCGATCCCGCTGAAGGCGCCCACGCGGCGGCCCTGCAGGCAGGAGAGTTCCTCCCGCCGCGGGCCGTTGACTTCCTGCAGGTAGGCCGGGCGGTGGGCGCACTCGATGATGTCGACGGTGGGATGGTAGCGGCGGATGTCCGCGATGAGGGCACGGTTGTCGCGCCCGTCGCACTTGGTGAGGAAAACGTAGGAAGCGCGGCGGATGTGGCTGACCGGCTCCCGCAGGATCCCGCGGGGGAGAAGTTGGCGGTTGCCGAAGGGATTGGTCTTGTCGACGAGGAGCAGGTTCAATCGGCTTTTCAGCGGCAGGTATTGGAAACCGTCGTCCAGCACGAGGGTGTCGCAGCCGAATTTCCGGATCGCGTAGGTGCCGCTCTTGACGCGGTTTTTGTCCACCAGCACCACCACCCCGGGGAGGTTGCGGGCGAGCATGAAGGGCTCGTCTCCGGCGGTCTCGGAGTCGAGCAGGACGGAGGTCCCGTCGCTGACCACTTTCGGCGGCGGGGGGGCGCGGTCGCTCAAGAGCCGTTGCCACCAGGGCCGCCGGGTTGCGGGACCGCGGCTTTTGTAGCCCCGGCTGAGAATGGCGACTTTGCGGCCGCGATCGGCCAGCGCCCGTGCGAACTTCTCCACCACCGGGGTCTTGCCGGTGCCCCCGACGGTGAGGTTGCCCACCACGACGACCAGGCATCCCAGGTACTGGTCCTGCAGCAGGCGTTTTTGGTAGAGCCACCAGCGGGACTTCGCGATCAGCCGGAAAAGCAGCGAAAGAGCCCAGAGCAGGGTTTTGTAGCAGGCCGCGCGTTTGCCATGCCGCTTGTCGAGGATGACTTCGATGGTGTAGAGCTCAAACTGGTTGAGCCGCTTTTTCAGGCGGTTCAGTGCCATCGCTCGGCGGGCGGTCGGAAGCTGTGATGATGTGGCGGGCGCACGGTCGGAGAACGCGCGGTTTTAGGCGAAGCCTTGCGACAGTTCAAGGACCCGGTTACCGTTCTCTTCCGCCACCAGGATGCCCGCCGGGCCCGCCCACCGCTCCCGGCGGCTATTGACAACCCGGCCCGATTCAGCCGAAAACCGCGCTTTTCCATGACCCTCACGCTTCTGAAGTGCAAACTCCACCGGGCGGAGATCACCGACACCAGTCTCCACTACGAGGGCAGCCTGGCCATCGATGCCGATCTCATGGCCAAGGCCAATCTTTTGCCCTTTGAGAAAATCCTCGTCGGCAACATGGCCAACGGCCACCGCTTCGAGACTTACGCCATTCCCGGCCCGCCCGGCTCCGGCATGATCAGCCTCAACGGCGCCACCGCCCACCTCGGCAAAAAGGGCGACTTGGTCACCATCATGTGCTTTGCCCAGATCCCGGCCGACCAGGCCAACCGCCACCGGCCCAAAATCCTCGTTCTCGCCGACCAGAACCGCACCATCCTGAAAGAATCCGACAAGTGAATTACCGCCTCTACATCCCGGGCCCGGTCAATGTGTCCGAAAAAACCCTCCGGGCCATGGCCGTCCAGCCCATGGGCCACCGCAGCGCCGATTTTGTCACTCTCTACCGCTCCATCCAGCCTGGTCTCCAGGAGCTCTTCCAGACCCGTGAGCCGGTCTTTGTTTCCACCAGCAGCGCCTGGGGCGTGATGGAGGGCGCCATCCGCAACCTCGTCCGCAAACGCGTCCTCAACTGCATGAACGGCGCCTTTTCAGACAAGTGGAACGACGTCGCCAAGCGCTGCGGCAAGGAAGCCGACGCCCTCCAGTTCGAGTGGGGCCAGCCGGTCGATCCGGAGGCCCTCCGCACCCGCCTCGCCTCCGGCAGCTACGACGCCGTCACCCTCATTCACAACGAAACCTCCACCGGTGTGCTCAGCCCGCTCCCGGAGATCATGGCAGTCCTCCGTGAGTTTCCCGAGGTTTTCTCGATCGTGGATGCGGTCAGCTCCTTCTCGGCCGTGCCCATCGCCAAGGACGATCTCGGCATCGACCTCCTCCTCACCGGCTCCCAAAAAGCCCTCGCCCTGCCGCCGGGCCTCGCACTTTTCTCCGTTTCCCCCCGTGCCCTCGAGCGCGCCCAATCCCAGCCCGACCGGGGCTACTACTTCGACTTGCTCGAGTTTGCCGCCAACCATGAGAAGGGCATGACCCCCAGCACGCCGGTCATTCCCCTCATCTTCGCGCTCAAATCCAAACTCGAGGACATCGCCGCCGAGGGCATCACGACCCGCCACCAGCGCCATCAACGGCTCAGCCAAAAGGTCCGCGATTGGGCCGTCGCCCGCGGCTTCTCCCTCTTCCCGAAAGCAGGCTTCGAGTCCCGCTCCCTCACCTGCGTGGCCAATACCCTCGAGGTCGACCTGCCCGCCCTCAACCGCCTCCTCAAGGAACGGCACGGCCTCGTCATCGATGGCGGCTACGGCAAGATCAAAGGCAAAACCTTCCGCATTTCCAACATGGGCGACGAGACCGACGCCTCCATCGACGCCGTCCTTCACGCCCTTGATGCCGTCCTGCCCGAAGCCACCCCCGCACGGACCGCCTCCTGACCCCGCTCTCCCAACCATCGTCGGAACCCCCGCCACTTTCACCTGACCCACCTGCCCGTGGCCCGCGGCTTCAGCCCGCCGGTCCGCCACCGATTGCACCATCCACATGAAGCGCCTCATCATCGCCGAAAAACCCAGTGTCGCCACCGACATCAGCCGCGCCCTGGGCAAATTCACCCGCAAGGGTGAGTACTACGAAAACGACGACACCATCATCACCTCGGCCGTGGGGCACATCGTCGAGCTCCAGATGCCCGAGGATTACGACAAGAAGCTGGGCTTCTGGCGGATGGAGAGCCTCCCCATCATCCCGGAGGAGTTTAAACTCAAGCCGATCGAGAAAACCAAAAAGAAGTTCGCCGAGATCAAAAAGCTCCTCGCCCGCAAGGACGTCGGCGAGGTCATCAACGCCTGCGACGCCGGCCGCGAGGGCGAACTCATCTTCCACTACCTCTACCGCCTCGCCGGAGGCAAAAAGCCGGTCCGCCGCCTCTGGATGTCGTCCATGACCCGCGAGGGCATCCGCGAGGCCTTCCAGCGCCTGCGCGACGGGGAGGACATGGCTCCACTCGCCGACGCCGCCCGCTGCCGATCCGAGGCCGACTGGCTCATCGGCATCAACTGCACCCGCGGCGTCACCAAGCGGCTTTTCGGCGGCCGCGCCGGCAATGTCGCCGGGGTCGGCCGCGTCCAGACCCCCACCCTCGCCATTGTCATGGAGCGCGAACTGCAGATCCGCAAATTCGAGCCCCGCACCTACTGGCGCATCACCGGAAACTTCGAGATCACCCAGGGCGCCTACTCCGGGATGTATCAAAAACCCGGCTACAAAAAAGGAGCTGATGAACACGACCGCTCCGACCGCCTCTGGGAGCGCGAACAGGCCGAAGCCGTGCTCGCCGCCCTCCAAGGTTCGCCCACCGCAGCCGTCTCCGAGGAGAAAAAGAAGGCCACCCAGCTCTCGCCGCGCCTCTACGATCTCACCACCCTCCAGCGCGAAGCCAACAACCGCTTCGGCTACTCCGCCCGCCGCACCCTCCAGCTCGCCCAGAGCCTCTACGAACGCCACAAGGTCATCACCTACCCGCGGACCGACGCCCGCGTACTCCCCGAAGACTATCCCGCCACCTGCCGCCGCGTCATGGAAAGTCTCCGCGACGACCTCCAGCCGCTCGCCCGCAAGGCCCTCGACGCCGGCTGGATCCGCCCCAACAAGCGCATTTTCAACAACGCCGGCGTCAGCGACCACTTCGCCATCATCCCCACCGAACAATCCCCGAAATCCCTCTCCGCCGAGGAATCGAAGATTTTCGACATGATCGCGCGGCGCTTTCTCGCCGTCTTCTACCCGGCCGCCGAGTTTGATGTCACCACCCGCCTCTCCGTCGTTGCCGAGCACACGTTCCGCACCGAAGGCAAGGTCCTCGTCGCCCCCGGATGGCTCGAGGTCTACGGCCGTTCCACCCTCGATGAAAGGGACACCATCCTTCCTCCGTTGACCGAGGCCGATGGCAGCCCCCCCACCGCCCGCACCCTCGGCGGCGACCTCGAGGAAACCCAGACCCGCCCGCCGCCGCGCTACACCGAGGCCACCCTCCTCTCCGCCATGGAGGGCGCCGGCAAACTGGTCGACGACGAGGAGCTGGCCGACGCCATGAAGGAAAAGGGCCTCGGCACCCCCGCCACCCGCGCCCAGATCATCGAGCGGCTCGTGGCCGAAAAATACCTCGAGCGCGACCGCCGCGACCTCGTCCCCACCGTCAAGGCCGAGAGCTTGCTCGAATTTCTCTCCGCCATCAACGCCGAGGTCCTGACCAGCCCCGCCCTCACCGGCGAGTGGGAGTACAAGCTTCACCAGATCGAAAACCGCCGGCTCAAGGGGGACGCGTTCATGAAGGAGATCGCCGACGCCACCCGCAGCATCATCGGCCGGATCAAGCAATATGAAGAAAAGGGTGAAGAC
>REEB01000166.1 GCA_007695295.1 Puniceicoccaceae bacterium | reverse complement strand
GCATTAAGAGCAGTCTATGCCGCCTTTTAACAAGCTAGTTTCTGACACCGATGTGGGCTGGCCCCATATGTACACCCCCCAAGCGACGACGGTGCCATCGGCGCGCAAAGCGAGGCTGTAATACTGCCCCGCGGCAATGGCCACCACGTCCGACAATCCATCGGGCGGCGTGGATTTGCCATACGAATCACTCCCCCATCCGACGACGCTGCCGTCGGCCAGAAGGGCAAGACTATGAGTGGTGCCTGCGGCGATGGCCGGTAACATCCGCCAACCCGGCGGGTGCCGTGGCTTGGCCACTCGAATCATCCCCCCATCCGGCGACGGTACCGTCGGCACGGAGGGCCAGACTATGTCTTGAGCCTCCGGCGATGGCCGTAACCTCCGCCAAACCGCTGGGCGGCGTGGCTTGGCCGATCCAATCCATCCCCCATCCGAACACGGTGCCGTCATTGAGCAGGGCGAGGTTGTGTCCCCCGCCTGCGGCAATGGCCGCCACCTCCGCCATGTCGATGGGAAGGCGGGACACACCAAAGTCATTGGAACCCCAGCCCACAAGCTCGGCATCGACATCGATGGGTTCGAACTGCGCCATGGCAGCGAATCCGGGTGACAAGGTCGCGGTGACCAAACCGCGAGTCCCCGCCACATCACCGGTCCATTTCAAAAAGAGGTAGCCGTGTGAGGCCCTGGCGTCGAGCCAGACGCTTTCGCCTGGAAAATAGAGGCTCTTTTGGGGTTGCACGGTGACCGTGCCTCCCGCCGCGGCCTGCACGGAAATCGGGAAGGTGTTTTGCGGTTCGCCAACCACGGCCAAGCTACGGCCATGACCCAAGGCCAGCGCGCGCAAACCGGTCAGCGACGGGGGCAGGTTGTCTGGTCTTCCAAAACGGTACATCTCGCCATCGCCCGTCACCGCCACCAAAACATCCGGTCCAGCGACGAGATCCACCGCATCGGGAACCACGGCGTCGGCTGGGATGTATTCCGGACGCAAGCCCCAGACCTGCAAGGTGCCGTCGGCCAAGAGGGCGGCGGAATAGGGTCCGTCCGCGGCGATGGCCTTCACCTCGGCCAAACCCTCCGGCGGGGTGGCTTGGCCAGAAGTGTCGTTACCCCAACCCACGACGGTGCCGTCGGCGCGCAGGGCAAGACTGTGAGTAGATCCTGCGGCGATGGCCACCACATCCGTCAAGCCGGTGGGAGGCGTGGCTCTACCAGAAGCATTGTTTCCCCAACCGACGACGGTGCCGTCGGCACGCAGAGCGAGGCAGTGAAAATTACCCGCGGCGATGGCCACAGCGTCCTTTAAGCCGGCGGGTACATTTGCGATGTCGGGCGAACCCCATCCGACGATGGTGCCGTCGGCCCGCAGGGCGAGGTGACCCCCAAGCGACTGCGCCACCGCAACCGCAACCGCGTCCATGATCGGCTCCGGAGGCTCACCGAAATTCCTTCCCCAACCAACCACTTCCCCCGGAGAAACGGCGTCCCTTGCAGGGCCCCAGTGGGGGTGCGCGGAAAGCGTCGCTGCGCCGGCAAGAACAGCCAACGCCAACAAGCAGACGAACCGGAAAAATGGGATGGAGGAGGAAAGTTTCGTTGTCATCAGGGGTCAGGTGAACCGAGCTTTGCCGGCGGTTTTCCGATCTTCTCGACACCAACGTGAAGATGAAAAATCAAAGCGACGCTACGGAAAGTCCGAAATCGTTAAAGCATTGTATTTCCAAGTGCAATGCTAAAGCGTCGCCGCAGTCATCGGGTGAAATCATCGAGTGGATCATCGAGGACAAAGCCAACATCATCGCCCATCGGCGTGCCGTTCCACCCTCGCCCGTGATAATCCGAAAGAAAACGACACCTGCCTCCTGAGCCAATGGGAAACGATCTGGAGCGGGTGCGCCAGGGGAGGCCCGCTCCATTGGCAAAGCGGGGCCTGGAAAACAAGGCTTGCTGATTTCAAATATAAAGCAGTATTATTTCAGGTCTGAGCAGCCCTGCCCGGCGGCTCCAAACTCAACTCCTCCGTTTGCCATGACCTTGCCCTTCCTCCGTTGTCGTTTCGCCTTCCTGTCGTTTGCCCTCTTGTTGCTCTCCGTGGGTTGGCAATGGCTGGGTGCCGGACCCTTCACCTACCAGGGAAAACTGATCTTAAACGGGGAGGTGGTCGAAGGCCCGGTCACGCTGCTCTTCCGCCTCTACGATTCGCCTGCGGGGTTCAACCAGATCGGCGCGACCCTGCTGCAGGAGGAGGTCGCGGTTGAGGGCGGCGTTTTCACGACCGCGCTGGACTTCGGACCGCATGTTTTCACCGGCACCGCCCGCTGGCTCGAAATCACTGTTAACAACGCCGTGCTCAGCCCCCGGCAGAGCATCCTGCCCGCACCGATGGCCCAGCATGCGCCCTCGGATATTCGTGCCGACGGCTCCCTGGTTGCGGCCGCCGGGGTGATGGCCGCGACCGCGGTCCCGCTGTCGGGTCCCGGGGATCGCCTGCAATGGAATGCCCCCAACGCTTCTTTTCGAGCGGGGAGTGTAAGTGGTGATCATTGGGATCCCGAGAATCTTGGTCTGTGGTCGTTTGCGGCCGGGATGGATGCCCGCGCGAGCGGGGAAAACAGCTTTGCCTTTGGCCGGCAAGCGGTTGCCAGCGGCCCCTATGCCACCGCCCTCGGAGGAAGCAATCTTAACAACCCGGGAGCGGCGGCCACGGCGAGCTACGGCATCGCCATGGGCATGAAAGCGTCGGCCTCCGGTACGGGAGCGGTGGCGATCGGCGTGACCACTAGTACGGCGGTCGGGACGACTGCCTCCGGGGTCGGGAGTGTGGCGCTGGGGTCGTCTTCGGTGGCGGAAGGCCCCCGGTCCTTTGCCGTCATGGGAGGCAGAGCGGAAGGGTCCGACAGCCTGGCGATCGGTGGGGGATCCCTCGCCTCGGGTCTTGATGCCATCGCCTTCAAGGGCGCTGAGGCCACTGAGCGCGAGAGCTTCGCCATCGGCAAACGGGCCCGCGCCAACCATCAAGGAGCGGTCGTCATCGATGCGAACGGCCCCTTCGGGGCGTCCAACATAATCAGCTCAACCACTCGCGAAATGACTCTCCGCGGACCGGGCGGGGTGCGGGTGGTTTCCAACTCCTCTGCGACCCCGGCGGGAGTGGAGTTGAAAGCAGGCGCCGGATCGTGGTCGAATCTCTCCGACCGGAACGCCAAGCACCACTTCACGGCTGTGGATGTCGAAGCGATCCTGACCAAAGTCGCCGGGATGGAAATCTTCGAGTGGAGCTATCGCGAGGCTGCCGCCGGCGTCCGCCATCTCGGCCCGACCGCCCAGGATTTTCATGCCGCCTTTGGCCTCGGCACGGATGACCGCACCATTGCCACGGTGGATTTGGCGGGGGTGGCCCTCGCCGCCATCCAGGCCTTGGAGCAGCGGACGCACGCCCTGGAGGTGGAAAACGCCGCCCTGCGGAGGCAACTCGAAGACCGGCGGGATGCGGCCAGCGGCCTCGAGGAGCGGTTGGCGCGGCTCGAAGCGCGTTTGCCCGGCATCGAAACCGCTGCCCAAGCAGGGAACCGGCCATGAAGCGGCGGACATTTTTGGGGATTGTTGCCTGGGCCGTGCTCGGCTGGATCTGGGTGGTCGGCGCTCCTGAGCTGCGGGCGGGCTACACACTTGTGGCCGGCCACGCGGGCAACGGCGGCGGAGTCAGCACGGGCGGTGGTTATACCCTCATTGGGGTAAGCGGGGACGTTGGCGGAGGCCTTTCGCAGGCAGGGAGATGGCAATTGCATGGCGGCTTCGGAGGGGTGCTGGTTTCGGTCGAAATCGCCGGCGGGCTGACGGGTTTTTTTGCCTGGATGGAAAACCTGCCGCCGGAGCAACGTCCACCCGAGGGCCTGCGCGGACCCGAAGATCAGCCGGCGGGGGACGGACTCGGCAACCTCTACAAATACCTCGTCGGGCTGCTGCCCCTGGTCCCGTCCGCGGAGGCAGCTCCCCAGTTGGCGACGGTCGGAGGGTTTCTCGCCCTTGAGCTGTCGAGGCGGCCCGATGCGGAGGCGTCCCTCCTGGTGGAGGGATCACAAGACTTGGTGGAGTGGGCCAGGCTAACCCATGACGAGGACGTGCTGGAAAGCACCGGCGATCTGGAGCGGATCCGCTTGGTGACGCCATTGGAAGCGGGTGCCGCCGAGCGGTGGTTTGTCCGCCTGAGGGTCCGGCTGCCCGAGGATTGACCGCTGCGGCCGCGCCGGGCCCGGATCGGCTAGGATCCTGATGCGCGGGCTGGGCCGGCGGCTCAGCGCTGGTAGAGAACGGGAGTGAGCGGCCCGTCGGGCACGCCGCCGAACGGGGCTGGCTTGAGAAAGGCGTCGTAGTCGCCTTGGTGGGCTTTGCGCTCGGGTTCGATGACGGGGATGTCCTTGTCCATGTAGATGATCGTCATGACCTCGCGGGGGCGGTCGGAGGTGTTGGGGGAAGCGCGATGAAAGGTCCAGCCGAGGTGGTAGCTGACTTCGCCGAGGTCGAAGGGTTCTTCGACAACTGCGTAGTCGCGAAGGCTGCGTTTGAGTTTGGCCTCGCTTTCATCGCTGATCGCAATGTCGCGGCCGCTGAGCAGATTCTGGCTTTTGGCGGCAAAGGTGAGTGGTCCCAATTCGACCGGGGTTTCCTGGAGCGGGATCCAGGCGGTGATGGTGCGGTCGGTGCCGAGGGGCCAGTAGTATTGGTCGGCGTGCCAGGGGGTGATGCCGCCTCCGGGCTCTTTGTAGAGGGCCTGATCGTGGTAGAGGCGGACGCCGTCGACCTCAAGCAACTCGGCGGCAATGCGGGCGAGGCGGCGGCTGAAGACAAACTCCTTCACTTTGTCGCTGTGCCGCCAGAGATTGATGATTTGGAGAAACGCCTTCTCGTAGGTGGTGCGCTCTTCCATGGGTTTGGTTTGGCGGTTGAGCTTGAGCACCAGGCCGGTGATCTCCCGCCGATAGGCCTCGATGGTGGCGGGACTGAGCACGTGCTTGAGTTTGATGAAGCCCTGCTCGCGGAAGCGGGCGATTTGGTCATGGGAAAGCGAATACGGAGAATCGAGGACGACGGTGGCGGCGGGAGCGGACATGATCAAGCGGATGGGTTGGCGGATGGTTGGATTGGCGGGGGGCGGCTCCGGCAAAGGTTCCGGATGGAGCGGATTCGGGGTTTTGGGTTAGTTTAGCGGGAAAAAAGCGGCGGCGCTACGACGGAGTTAACCAGGTTGGAGACGTACTCAAATCCTTGAACCTCAGAAGAGGGTGCAATGCAAACTGTGATCGACCCTGCCCGGCATTTCCATCCTGAAGGCGATTTGACGCTGATCGAGCGAGGTTACCTACAGTCCGCGATTCAACGAACTCTCCCGCTTCAACCGCACCTTCCGGCGGCTGAAGGGCACAAGCCCGGAGGCCTGTCGCCGGAGGCTGGCGGATCAGGAGGGTTTGACCGCGGTGATGGCGGCGGAGGCCACGTAGTCGCCGGCCCGGCGGCCGGAGATCCACGGGTCGATGAAACGACGGCTCTCCGGCTTCACGACGACGGTGACGGCAGGAAAGCCGGCTTGGGCGAGCATGGCTTCCAATAGTGTCCTGTCCACGTGACGTGAATGGCGGAATGTCAAGAATAGGGGACTGACCCCGTCCGGTGGCGGACCCCGTCCGGTGGCGGACCCCGTCCGGTGGCGCAAGCCGTGGAGCAGTGGGTTCAAACGGACTATCCGAAGCTGCGCCGGCGCGCCAAAC
>REEB01000277.1 GCA_007695295.1 Puniceicoccaceae bacterium | reverse complement strand
TGCCGGGGCGGAGGGTTTGGTGGGGCGGTTCCGGTGGCTGGCGCCACCGGCTAATGTCCGGTCGCCCCTGCCGGGGCTGAGGGGGCCGGAGGCCGGAGGAACCCCGCGGTCGCGGGGCAGGCGGGAGACGGGGGTCGGGAGACGGGAGGGAAGGCGGCGCGCTCGGCGAGCTCACCCTACCAGTGAGGGTTCAGCCGGACGGCGCGATGGTAGGGCGGCTTCGCCGAAGCCGCCGTTTCGGATCAGGACCGAAATAGTGGGAAGGGGACAGGCTGTTTTCCGCCGTCTGACGACGGCAGCTACGGGTTTGGGCCGCGACGGGGACCGCGGTCGTAGCCGCCGAGGAGGCGACCCCGCGGCCGCGGGGCGGGTGCGGGGTGAGCTGCGTTTGGGTTTACGACGCGGGTGTGGTGACGGCGCGCCGGGCAATGAATTTCTTCTCCGCCTCCACGATCAGGAAGACTCCCAGGCCGACCCCAAGCGGCACCAGCCAGTGGCGCAGCTCCAGCGGAGCGGAGCCGAAGGCCACGTGCATGAAGGGGGCATAGACGAAGATTAGCTGCAGCACCACGAGCGCTCCGATCGCCATCCACGCCACCGGGTTGGCGAAGAGCCCGTCGAGCCGCAGGCTGGTTTCCCGCAGGTAGCGGCTGTTGAAGAGGTAAAAGGCTTGCCCGCAGACGAGGGTGTTGACGGCGACGGTCCGGGCCAGCTCGATCGGCATCTCGAGGCGGCGCTCGATGACGAAGACGGCGATGGTGGCCCCGCCGATGAGAACGGAGACGAAGGCGATCCGCCAGAGGAAGTGCCGGCCGAGAATCGGACCGCCCGGCTTGCGCGGCGGCCGTTTCATCAGCCCCGGCTCGGCGGGCTCGAAGGCCAGAGCCAGGGCCAGGGTGACCGCCGTGACCATGTTGACCCAGAGGATTTGGACCGGCATCAGCGGCAGGACCATGCCGAAGATGACCGCGACGAGGATCACCAGCGCTTCCGCGCCGTTGGTCGGGAGGATGAAGACGATGGCCTTGCGGAGGTTGTCATAGATCGTGCGGCCCTCCTCCACCGCCCGCTCGATGGAGGCGAAATTATCGTCGGCGAGCACGATCTCGGCGGCTTCCTTGGTCGCCTCAGTGCCCTTGATGCCCATGGCCACGCCGACATCGGCACGCTTCAGCGCGGGGGCGTCGTTGACCCCGTCGCCGGTCATGGCGACGACCTCGCTGTTGGCCTGGAGGGCCTTGACGAGGCGGAGCTTGTGCTCGGGGCTGGTCCGGGCAAAGACGTCCGTGTCCCGGACCAGGCGGCGGAGTTCCTCATCGGAGGCCCGTTCCAGCTCCTCCCCGGTGACGGCGTGGTCGCCCTCGGTGATGCCCATTTCACGGCCGATGGCGCAGGCGGTGCCGGCATGGTCGCCGGTGATCATCTTCACCCGGATGCCCGCCTCCCGGCAGATGCGGATGGCCTCGATCGCCTCCGGGCGGGGCGGATCGACGATGCCCACGAGGCCGAGAAACACCATGCCCTCCTCAAGGTCGGCGAGGTCGAGGCCGTCCTGGCCGGCATCGACATCGCGGCAGGCCGCGGCGAGCACCCGCAGGCCTTGGTCGCCGAGCGTCTCAATCTCCTTCTCCCAAAAGGCCCGGTCCAGGTCGACCAAGGAACCATCGGCCGCGAGTTGTTGGGCGCAGCGGTCGAGCAGCCGGTCGGGAGCGCCCTTGAGGAGGATGCGCCGGCCGCCGCCGGGCAGTTCGTTGAGCGTGGCCATGAACTTGTTTTCCGACTCGAAAGGCACCACGGCGATCCGCGGGTAGTCTCCGGCGGAGAAGCCGGCTTTTTTCGCCAGGGTGACGAGGGCGCCCTCGGTCGGCTCCCCGGTAACCTTCCAGTGACCGTCCTCCTGCGTAATGGAAGAATCATTACAAACCGCCATGACCTCGACCAAGCGGCGCAGGTCCTCGTGGGCCTCAAGCGCGGCCTTGGAGCCGTCGCGATTGACCGTACCCTCCGGCGCGTAGCCGATGCCCTCGGTGGCGTAGCGGCCGCCCGGGGTGACGACGTGGCGGACCGTCATTTCATTGCGGGTGAGGGTGCCGGTCTTGTCCGAGCAGATGACGGTGACGGAGCCAAGCGTCTCGACCGAGGTGAGGCGGCGGGTGATGGCATTGCGGCCGGCCATCCGCTGGACGCCGATGGCGAGGGTGATGGTGAGGATGGCGGGCAGGCCCTCGGGGATGGCGGCCACGGCGAAGCCGATGGCGGCGAAGAAAAGCTCCTCCATGGTGAAATCCTGGAAGAGCCAGCCGATTAAAAACATGAGGGCGGCCGCTCCAACGATGGCGAAGGAAAGCACCTTGCTGAAGGCGGCCATCTGGCGGGTCAGCGGCGTGGCCAACACCTGCACCTCGGAAATCATCTTGTTGATCCGGCCCAGTTCGGTGGCGGTGGCGGTGGCGGTGACGACACCGACGCCGCGGCCGGCCGCGACCAGCGAACCGGAGTAGGCCATGCAGGTGCGGTCGCCGACCCCGCTTTCATTGGCAACCGGGTCGGCCTTTTTATCGGCCGGGACGGATTCGCCCGTGAGCGCGGACTCCTCGATCCGGAGGTTGGTCGCTTCGATCAACCGCACATCCGCCGGCACCCGGTCACCGGAGCGCAGGCGGATGATATCGCCGGGGACCAGGTCGTCGGCCTCCACATCGGTCCACTCCCCGTCGCGCCGGGCGAGGGCATGGAGGGAAAGCATTTTGCGGATGCCCTCGAGGGCCTGCTCGGCTTTGCCTTCCTGGATGAAGCCGATGATCGCGTTGATCACCACCACGGCCATAATGACCACGGTGTCGATCCAGTGGCCGAGCAGGGCGGTGATGACGGCCGCCCCGATGAGGATGTAGATGAGCAGATCGTGAAAGTGCTTGAAGAAGCGGACGAAGATATTTTCCCGGGGAGCGGTGGGGAGGCGGTTGGGGCCGACATCGGCGAGGCGCCGGGCGGCCTCGGCGGCGCTCAGGCCCTCGGAGCTGGCTTCGAGTTTTTCCAGCACCGCATCGGCGGTTTGCGCATGGGGGGCTTCCACTTGATACCGCGAAGTCGAGGAACTCATAAGTCCCTATGCAATGAACTCCGGCGGCGATGGCAATCTCAGGGTGGGTGCCGGAGCTATTGCCGGGCGGCGGCCGCGGCCGGGCCGGGCTCAGGCCCCCGAGATCCGCGGCATCCAAAGCGGCTCCTGGGCGAGAAGGGCGTCGACGAGCCGGCGCGTCAGTTCCGCCTTGAGCGACTGCGCTTCCGGCTCATCCCAGAGATTGCGCACTTCGCCGGGATCGGCTTCGAGGTCGAAGAGTTCGCCGTAGGGCTGGTTCCAATACAGGGTCAGTTTGTACCGGTCCTCCACGTAGGTGCGGAGGTTGATCGCGGTCGGCTGGTGGTGGTTTTCGACCACCGCATGGTCGCGGACGGCGGCGGCCCGGCCGGTCCACTCCGGCAACTGGTCCAGGCCGGTCATGGAAAACGGCCGCTCCCGCCCGGCCGCGGCCAGGAAGGTCACGGGCAGGTCGACCAGCGACTGCAGGGCGGTGGAGCGCCCGCCCGGGGCAACTCGCCCGGGCCAGCGGGCGATCAGCGGCACCTTGATGAGATCCTCGTAGTGGAACGGCCCTTTGGCGGTGAGGCCGTGCTGGCCGTAGAAGTGGCCGTGGTCGGAAGTGAAGACGACGAGCGTGTTTTCGGCCAGGCCGAGAGTGTCGAGGTGGTCGAGGATCTGCCCGATGCAGTGGTCGGTGAAGGCCATCATGCCGTGGTAGAGGGCGAGATCGCGGGCGCGCCGCTCCCGGGGGCGGAGGTGGCAGTGGATGCCGTGGCCGTGGTGGCCATGGGGCGGCTCGCGGGCCATGAGGCCGAAGTCGGCGCCGGGCTCCTGGGTCTTGTGGAAGTGGGGGGGATTGCGGTCGTGCTCGCCGGGGGTGATTTCGGGGACGGTGACCGCCGCGGGATCGACCAGGGAGGCCCAGGGCTCGGGCACGAGGTAAGGCGGGTGCGGATCGAAAAAACTCGCCCAGAGGAAAAACGGCTGTCCGGCCTCCCGGCAGTGGTCGAGCCGGGCCTTGGAGCGTTCGGTGATCCAAGTATTATAATGAAACTCCGGCGGGATCGACCAGGCCCCGTATTGGGCGGGCGTCGTGCCGGTGGGCGGCTGGAAGTGGCGGCGCCAGTCCCGGAGTCCGTTTTCCTCCATCCAGACCGCGTAGTGCTGGCCGACATGGGCTTCGTCGGTGTGCGGCCGGGTGATCTCGATGTGGCGGAAGCCGTAGAACGGCCCGTGGAAACCGCGCCAGAAATCCAGGTCCTGAAGAACCGGATACGCCTCGAGCGAGGGATAGTCCGGGGTGGAGGCAAGCGGCTGGAAGTGGGCCTTGCCGATGAGGGCGGTGTCGTAGCCGAGGTCGTCGAAGTGATCCCCGAGGGTCGGGACCGTTTCCCGGAGCTTGGTGCCGAGCGACCAGGCCCCGTGCACGGAGGGCATCTGCCCGGTGATGAGGGAGGCGCGGGTGGGCGTGCAGGTGGGGTTCGGGCAGTAGGCGCGGGTGAAGAGCCTCCCTTGGGCGGCGAGCCGGTCGAGGTGGGGCGTGGGCACTTCGGGGTTGAGGCAGCCGAGCTGGGTCCAGTGCTGCTGGTCGGAGGTGATGAAAAGGATGTTGGGGCCGGCGGAGTTCATGGGGGATTGCCATAGAGGCAGTTTCGCGGGGGATTGTCGAGTGGCGGGCGGGGCGTCTGACGGTGCAGGTTGTAACCATTTCGCCCCTACCGCGGGAGAATCGTTTCCCTCCGCCACCAAAAAGGATTGCCTCCCCCGAAAGGCAAAAACACTCTGCCAGCATCCGTTTCCGGCGGAGCCGGGATTCGCACTTCACTGCCTCGCGGCGCCGGAGCCATCGCCAAACACCACCCCGCATTCATCATCCTCATGAGCAGACCCGTCACCCTGTTCACCGGCCAATGGGCCGATCTTCCCCTCGCCGAACTGGCCCCCCTCGCCAAAGAGATGGGCTACGACGGCCTCGAACTCGCCTGCTGGGGCGACCACTTCGACGTCGAGCAGGCCGCCAAAAGCAAGGCCTACTGCAAGGAGCGCTGGGAAATCCTCGGCGACCACGGCCTGACCGCCTTCTCTGTCTCCAACCACCTCGTCGGCCAGGCCGTCTGCGACAACATCGACGAGCGCCACCAGGCCATCCTTTCGCCCGAGATCTGGGGCGACGGCGATCCGGAGGGCGTGCGCAAGCGCGCCGCCAAGGCCATGATCACCACCGCCAAGGCCTGCCGCAACTTCATCGACGCCAAGCCCGGCCGCGGCGCCCGGGACGACTTCCCCGCCGTCGTCAACGGCTTCACCGGCTCCTCCATCTGGCACGCCCTTTACGCCTTCCCGCCGACCAATCAAGCCTTCTTGGAAAAAGGCTTCCAGGATTTCGCCAAGCGCTGGGGCCCGATCTTCGACGCCTTTGACAAGGTCAACGTGAACTTCGCCCTCGAAGTCCACCCCACCGAAATCGCCTTTGACATCGCCTCGGCCGAGCGCGCCCTCGCCGCGGTCAAGAACCACAAGCGCTTCGGTTTCAACTACGACCCCTCCCACCTCGGGTATCAGGGCGTGGACTACGTCACCTTCATCCGCCGCTTCGCCAAGCGCATCTACCACGTCCATATGAAGGATGTCTGGTGGGGCCACGGGGACGGCTCGGTCGGGGTCTTCGGCGGCCACACCGATTTCGGCGACCACCGCCGCTACTGGGACTTCCGCTCC
>REEB01000082.1 GCA_007695295.1 Puniceicoccaceae bacterium | reverse complement strand
GTTCCGGTGGTTGGCACCACCGGCTAATTTCCCGCCGCCCCTGCCGGGGCTGAGGGGGACGGAAGGATGCTGCTAGCGGATGTCCGGGGACGAACCGGCCGACGGGCGGCGGTTGCAGCGGGGGTGGGGGGAGTAGGGTGGGAAAAGCTGAAAAGCTGTTCCGAGGCACGCAGTGCCGACAAGACCGGGCGCGCCAGCGAACCGGACCAACGCTGTTCCGAGGCACGCAGTGCCGACAAGACCGGGTGCGAAGCGAACCGGACCAACGCTGTTCCGAGGAGCGATTGCGACGACCCCGCGGTCGCGGGGCAGGTGGGTGGCAGGCGGGGCGGGGAGTGAAGAGTAACGAGTGAGGAGTGATGGGTTTCTGCTGAAACGAGGACAGGCAAAGTGGCGGGCGCATCTTGCTCCCGTGCGGCGGGGTCAATCGCCTGCTGCGATGGTGCGGGCGGTGGATTTGATCTGGCGGACGAGTTTGGGCGGACCGAGGACACGGGCATGAGTTCCCCAGCTCAGAATCCACCGCTCGATCTCATGGAGACTGGCGAGCCGGACGCGGAACTCGAGCCGACCGTCGGGCAGGTCGCGGATCTTCTGGGCGGGGTGCCAGGATTTTTCCCTGATGAGGCGGGCGGCGAAGGCATCGAACTCGACGCGGACGGAGTACTTGGGCTTGCCGGCGAAAATGCCGAAGGCGGCGCGGAGGTGCTTTTCGATCGAGAAGTCGCCCGGTTTCTCGAAGCGTTTGGCGCTGAGGGCGGGCTGCTTCATCCGGACGAGCGCGAAGGTGCGGATGGCGCCGCGCATGCAGTCATGGGAAACCAGATACCATTGGTTGTCGACGCAGACAAGGTGGTAGGGACGGACGCGGCGCCGCCGGTAGCGGGAGGAGTCGATCTTGCAGTACTCGAAGACGAGCTCGCGGTGTTCGGAGACGGCGCGGGCGACGATCTGGAAATTCTGGAGATCGGTGCGGGCGACGCCGATGGGGCGGAAAGTGACGGGGGTGTCGAGGTGGTCGAGGGAGATGAAGACGGAGGCGCGAAGTCCCTCGGTGATTTTGCGAAAGGCGCTGGCGAGGGGGGCTTCGAAAGGGGTGCCGCGGTACTGGGAGAGGGCGCGTTGGGCGATGAGAAGGGCAAAGAGCTCGCCCTCGGAGACCTGTACGGTGGGGAAATTATCGACCGGGGCGGTGTAGCAATAGCCGCGGCGGGTGGCGTCGTACTCCAGCGGCAGATCGAGCCGGTCCCGCATGAAAGCGAGATCGCGCAGGATGGTTTTGCGGCAGACCTCGAGGCCACGGGCGAGGTGGGAGCAGTTGGGGAATTTGTCGCCCGCGATCTGTTGGTGGATCTTGAGCATCCGCTCCAGCGGGGGGCGGGCGGCCTGATGCGGATCGGCGGCGGACATTTGCCGGCGGAGCCTGCCATGCCGGCGGGGGCGGGGCAAGCCGGAGATGGCCTTGGGCGGGCGACTCGAGGCGATCGCTCCGGGTGACGGCCGGGCTCTAGGAAGAGCGGGGTCCGATGCGGAGGGTTCGCTTGGGGGAGGAAGTCTGGGCTCCGATCGGAGGCGGCGCCCAAGTTTTGGGGTCGGTGGGGAGGCCTTGGTCGCGTGGTTTGTCGAGGGCGGGATCGGCGGCGCGGCCCTTGATGGCGAGGCCGGCTTCGGCGTCGGCCTGGAGGCGGCGGAGGCGCTCCTCCCATTCGCGGAGCTGGGCCTGGCGCTGCTGCAGGTCGGAGACGTCGTCCTGGAAATTCTTGCGGATCTGGTCGAACTCGGTGCGTTCCTCGCGGAACTTGGCCTGCTCAACGTGGAGCTTGAGCTCCTCCTCTTTGACGCGGGTCTGGTATTCGCGCAGGCTGAGTTCGGCCTCCTTCTGCTGGCGCTTGACCTCCTCTTCGAGGCGGGAGCGTTCATCATTGAGGCGGTCGCGCAATTCGTTGAGGCGGGCCTCATCCTCGCGGATGTCTTCGCGCATGCGCTCGAGTTTGGCGCGTTCGCGCTCGAGGGCGGGGTCGCCGTGGCCATCTTCCATGAGCACGACCTCGGGCTGGTTGGCGGCGTCGCGGGCCTCATCGCGCTCGCGGCGGGCTTGGTCGAGTTCGGCTTGGAGTCGATCGGTGTTTTCCCGGGCGCGGTTGAATTCCTCGAGCAGGGTCTCGTATTCGGCGGATTCGCGAACGGTGGGGGCGGAGGCTTCGGCCTCGTCGCGCCGGCGCATTTCCTCGCGGGCGGCCTCGAGTTCGGTGCGGGCGGACTGGGCCTCCTCATGGAGGCGGGTGATTTCGGCCCGATTGCGTTCGATCTCCTCGCGGGCGGTGGCGAGTTCTGCGGCTTTGGCTTCGGACTCTTCCTCGCTTTCGGGTCGGGCGCGGTCGGCGATGAGTTCGGCGTTTTGGCGGGTAAGCTCCTGGAGGAGGCGGCCTTGGTCGCGGAGTCGGATTTTCAACCGCTCGATTTCCGCCTTCATGCGGAAGACAAGGCTGCGATCCTGTTCGGGGGGGGGTGGGGCGTCGGACTCGGCTTCTTCGGTGTTTTCCTGCTGGAGGGATTCGAGCAGGGCTTCGACCTCGGAGATCTCCTCCGGGCTGACTTCCTCGAAGGCTTGGGTCTGGTTGCCGCGGAGGAACTCCCGGGTCCGGCGGATAACGGCCTCGATGTCTTCGGGGTTGTCGATGATGTCGCGGACCCCGAGGCGAATGCTGCGGATGACCTCGTCGAGGCCGAGTCCGTGGGCGAGGAGGAAAACGGGGAGGCCGGGCTGGATCTGCTTGAGTTCTTCGATGACCTCGAGGGTCTTGCGCTCGGGCAGATCGCTGTCGGCGATGACGAGATCGAAGGTTTCGCGCAGAGCGGCCCGGGTGGCGTCCTCGGGATTGACGAAGGCGCGGATATCGTAGCCGAAACTGGCCAGCGCGAGGGATAGGCGGCGCTTGCTCCGGCTGTTTTCCTTGAGGATGAGAATTTTCCTGTTCAAGCGGCTTTCGGAAGGGGAGGTGCTAGGGCGGTGGAGATTATAGATGGACACGTAGGATGGTCGTCACCCTTGGGGGGGTTCTGAAGGGCGGAATCGGATTTTACCGGCAATTGACCCCCCGGCGGGGTGATTTTCACGGCGAGGAGCGGCGTGGGTGTGCCGGGGCGCCGGGCGGGGGCGAGACTAAGGTTTGTCATCCTCCGCCTTCGCTTGGCAGACTTGCCGGAATGCGAGATTTCTCCCTTCCGCTCACCACCAACAAGCACCTGATTCGCTGGGTCGAAAAGATGGCCGCTCTCTGCAAACCGGAGACGATCCACTGGTGCGACGGATCGAAGAAGGAGTACGACCTGCTCTGCGAGCAACTGGTGGCCAAGGGGACCTTTCTCCGCCTGAACCCGAAAAAGCGGCCCGGATCGTTCCTGTGCCGCTCCGATCCGAAAGACGTGTCCCGGGTGGAGGACCGGACCTTTATCTGCAGCTTCAGCCGGGACGGGGCCGGGCCCACCAACAACTGGGTCAATCCCTTCGAGATGAAGAAGACCCTCAAAGGCCTCTTTTCCGGGTGCATGCGGGGGAGGACACTTTATGTGGTGCCCTTCAGCATGGGGCCGATCGGATCGCCGATCGCCCACATCGGGGTGCAGTTGACGGATTCGCCTTACGTGGTGGTGAACATGCGCATCATGACCCGGATGGGGCAGGCGGTGCTGGATGCGCTCGGAGACAAGCGGGTGGTGCCCTGCATGCACTCGGTGGGGATGCCGCTGGAGCCGGGCCAGGCAGACGTGCCCTGGTCCTGCAACCACGAGAGCAAGTACATCGTGCATTTCCCGGAGGAGCGGGCGATCTGGTCCTATGGGAGCGGCTACGGGGGCAACGCCCTGCTGGGGAAAAAGTGTTTCGCCCTCCGGATCGCCTCATGCATGGCGCGGGACGAAGGCTGGATGGCCGAGCACATGCTGATCCTGGGCGTGGAGTCTCCGGAAGGGGAAAAAACCTATGTGGCGGCCGCCTTTCCCAGTGCCTGCGGCAAGACCAACTTTGCCATGCTGGTGCCGCCGCGTTCTTACAAGGGCTGGAAAATCTCCACCGTGGGCGACGACATCGCCTGGATAAAGCCCGACGCCAACGGCCAGCTCCGGGCGATCAACCCGGAGGCGGGCTTTTTCGGCGTCGCCCCCGGCACCTCCCCGGGGACCAATCCCAATGCCATCAAAACCCTCCGGGCGAACACCATCTTCACCAACGTGGCCCTGACGCCCGACGGCGACGTCTGGTGGGAAGGGTTGACCAAAACACCGCCGCCGAAGCTGACGGACTGGCGCGGGGAGGAGTGGACGCCGGGCTGCGGGCGGCCGGCGGCGCATCCCAACGCGCGGTTCACCGCTCCCGCCTCGCAATGTCCGACGATCGACCCGGAGTGGGAAAATCCCGAGGGGGTGCCGCTGAGCGCCATCATCTTCGGAGGCCGGCGGATGGGGACCATCCCCCTGGTCTACCAAGCCTTCAACTGGACCGCGGGGGTTTACGTGGCCGCCACCATGGGTTCGGAGACAACGGCGGCCCAGGCCGGCAGGGTGGGCAAAGTGCGCCGCGACCCGATGGCGATGCTGCCCTTCTGCGGCTACCACATGGGCGACTATTTCCGGCACTGGATCAAAATGTCGCGGCACATCCAGGAAACGCCCCGCATCTTCCATGTGAACTGGTTTCGGCAGGATGAGGAGGGGAAATTCATTTGGCCCGGCTTCGGGGAGAACATGCGCATCCTCCGCTGGATCGTGGATCGTACGCGGGGCCGGGCGCTTTCGAAGGAAACCCCCATCGGCTGGGTGCCGCGCTACGAGGATTTGGACTGGACCGGGCTGGACTTTCCCAAGGAGCAGTGGGACCGGATCATGAAAGTGAACCGGGACGATTGGCGGCGGGAAGTGATCCAGCATGAGGAGCTTTTTCTGGAACTGCACGACCACCTGCCGAAGGAGATGGTCTATGAGCGCGAGCTGTTGATCTGCCGCCTCTGAACCGCGGAGCGATCGAGCGCCGGAAACAGAACCTGCGCACGGACAGCGATGCCACCCCCGCCCTCCAAAACAGTTTCCCGGGATTACCGCGTCCGCCCCTTCGAGGCCGGGGTGCGGGGCAACCTGAAGTTTGTGGCCCTGCTCAATTACCTGCAGGATGCGGCGGTGGCGCATGCCGGGGAGCTGGGCGTGGACCATCCGGCCGGCCCGGCCGGTCCGCTGGCCTGGGTGCTCGTGCGCTACCACGTGGCCCTCGATCGGTATCCCTATTTTGGAGACACGGTGCGGGTGACGACTTGGGCGCAGGGCTGGCGCGGATTGCTGGCGGTGAGGGAATTCGCGATCGAGGATGCCGGCGGCGGGAGCTTTGGCGCCGCGACCTCCGGATGGGCTCTGGTGGATACGGTGAAGCGGAGGCCGGTGCGTCCTTGGGAGCACCTGCCCACGGTGCCGCTGGCTGCAAAACGAATGATCGAGGATGACTTTGCGGAGCTGCCCGCTTCGGATGAGGCGGGCCGGAAGCGGGTCTTCGAAGTGCGAATGCACGACCTCGACGTCAACGGCCACGTCAACAACGCCATCTATGTGGAGTGGGCGCTGGAGTCGGTCCCGGCCGCGACATGGGATACTCAGCGGCCTTTCCGCGTGGAGGCTCATTTTCGAAAAATGGGGTTCCGGGCCGACCGCATCTGCTGTTATGCCGCCCCGGTTGCAGGGGAAGAGCAAAGCGGCCGGGAATGGCGGCACCGCCTGGTGCGGGAGGCCGACGGGGTTGAGCTGGCCCGGTTGCGCACCTGCTGGCGGGCGCTGGACCGGGCGGAGATACCGGGCTTCGCTGGTTAGTCAGCGACGGGCTCGAGAGCCCAGATTTCGCCCGAGGAGGTGGCGTTGATGAGCCTTTCCAGCGGGACGGCGGCGAGGTGACCGTCGAGAAACGCGACATTGAACCGGCCGCCATGGAGAGCGGCATTGCCCGCCCAGGAGGCAATGGCGAGGTTGAGCTGGGCGGGATCGAGCTCGATGTCGGCGCCTTCGCCGGCGATGAGGGTGCCGTCGAGGAAGAAAGCGGTCCGGGAGAGGGCGGGGAGTTGGTCGGACTGCAAATGGCGGGGGTGCTGGGTGCCGGGATGGCGGATGAGGTTGCGGTTGATGGCGTAGGTGGTGAGGTTGTAAGGGCTGAAAGCAGGGGACTGTCGGCGGGTGGAAGGACAGAACCAGACGGGACGGTCGTTGCCTGCCGCCTCGCTGCCGATGCCGCCGAGGAACGGAGCAAGGTCGAACACCCATCCACCATAGCCCGGAAGCATGCCGGGCAAGCGGTCCAATTCAGTCTGATGGAGCAGGCCGGCGGTGGCGATCTGGCGCAGATTGGACTGGCAGACCCGTTGGCGGGCGGATTCCCTGGCGCGGCCCAGAGCGGGGAGCAGGACAGCGACCAGCAGGGTGACAATCGCGATGGCGGCGAGCAGCTCGACGAGGGTGAAGCCCCGGGGAAGCGTCGCGGGTGCGGAGGTGGAAGCGGAGGCACGCACGGGTGCCAAGTGCCTTCGGCCGCCGGGCGCGGAAACTTGAGATTTCTGGGCGGGAAAAAAAGACGTGCCGGGGAGTAAAAGATTCTGGAATCAGGACTTGGGGGTCCTATTAGTCATTCATGCTCAGCTTGTCGCAAACCACTGGCTATGCGATCGTCGCCCTCAGTCGGCTGGAAGGCCCCGGGGGCAACCCCCGCCTGGTCAAGGAAGTGGCCGGAGAAACCGGGCTGTCTTCCTTTTACCTGTCGAAGATCATGCATCAGCTTGGAAAAGCGGGCCTGGTGATCACGAAGCGGGGCTTCAAGGGCGGGGTGACCCTGGCGCGCAAACCCTCCGAGATCAGCCTGCTGGACATCAGCGTGGCGATTGACGGGGAGGAGTGGTTCGGGCGTTGCCTGCTGGGGTTGGAGAAGTGCAGCGATGAGCGCGGGTGTCCGGCGCACCGATTCTGGAAAGGCACCCGGGAGGCCATCCACCAGCAACTCGTGCAAACCAATCTGGAGGAAGTGGCGGATTTTGAAAACCGGGCTTGGGCCAACCAGTTGTTGGAAGGCCGACCGCCGACGTCGCCGCCAACGACGGGGCGGCGTTAGAGCCCGGCGGCGGGAAGTCAGACGAGATCGCAGGCCTCGGCGGGCATCCAGTGGGCTTCCTTGCCGTCCCACTTCACATTGCAGCCGATGGGATTGGTCTTGGGCGTGGAAATCGGCTTTCCGGCGAGGTGCTCGGAGAGGGCGCGGTCGAGGTTGTTGACGGAGCTTTTGGCGGCGTCGCGGGGGTTGTCCACTCCCCGGCCGGTGTAGAAGAGCTTTCGCCCGGCGTCGAAGCAGTAGAAGTGGGGAGTGCGGAGGGCGCCGTAGGCGCGGGCCACGTCCTGGGATTCGTCGCGCAGGTAGACCCAGGGAAAGTTGTGCTCCTTCATCCGCTCGACCATGTGATCGAAGGAGTCCTCGGCGTAGGTGTTTTTTGAGTTGGAGTTGATGCCGACAAAGCGCACGCCCTGGCCGGCGAATTTCTCGGCCGTGGCCCGCGTGACCTCGTCCGACCCGGTGACGAACGGGCAATGATTGCAGGTGAAGAAAACCACCAGGACACGGGCGTCGGAAAAGTCCTGGAGCGAGTAGGTTTTGCCGTCGGTGGCGGGGAGGGAGAAGTCCGGGGCTTGGGCGCCGATTTCGAGCGTAAACGGTTTCATGCCGCGACGGTAGACCGCCGGGAGCGAATCTTCAAAGGAAAATGCGCGGGCGGCGGAGCCCGGGGCCCTCTACTCCTGGGTCGGCGCCGGCTTGGGGTCGGCGGACAGGTTGTCGGGGGCGACCGCTTCGAGGCGGGAGGGATCGCAGCGCAGGATGCGGAGGGCGGCCTCGGTGTCTCCACGGCAGGAATGGAGAACCTTGCGGATGTACTGGTGCTCCTGCTCTCCGAGGAAGTCGTCGAGGCTGGGCCATGCGTCCATTTGAAGGATGCGCTGGGGGAGCTGCCCGGCGGAGATGACCCGCTCCTCGGTGGTGGAAGCGGCCTGGGAAATGATCTGCCGCAGCTCAGCGAGGTTTCCCGGCCAGCGGTAGGCGGAAAGGGCCTGGAGGGCGTCGGGGGCGAACTCGATCTGGGAAGGCTCGAAGTTGGGGTTGGAGCACTCGGCGACGATGTGGCGGATGAGCTCGGGGATATCCTCGATGCGGTCGCGGAGGGCCGGGAGATGGACCGGCAGGGAGGCCACCCGGTAGAAGAGCTCCTCTTCGAATTTGCCCTCGTCGACGAGGGATTCGAGATCAACGTTGGCGGTGCAGATGAGGCGGAAGACGATCTGGGTGTTGCGGAGGAGCTTGACGAGGTCCTTCTGGATGGAGCGGGGCAGGCACTCGATGTTGTGGAGGACGAGGGTGCCGTTTTCGGCTTGCAGGAGGGAGGGACCTCCGGAGCCATCGGGACCGGTCAGGTTGAGTCGGAAGAATTCCGGGTCGTTCTGCTTGCAGTCGAGCTTGACGAGCGGCGCATCCTCGCTGGCGCCGCCGTGGTGGATGAGTTCGGCGGTATGGCTTTTGCCGGTGCCGACCTCGCCGCTGAGGAGGATGGGGTTTTTCCCGCCCACCAGTTTCTTGATCTGCTGAATGAGCCGCTTGACGGGAGCGCTCTGGCCGACGATCTGGCTTTCGAAGTCGAGCGAACCGCCGGGCATGACGCCGGCCGCAACGGTCTGGCTGCTCATCTCGCGGAAATCCAAGCCCCGCTTGAGGGTGGCGATGAGTTCATCGACCTTGAACGGCTTCACCAAGTAGTCGAAGGCGCCCAGCTTGAGGGCCTGGACGGCGCTTTCGGTGCTGGCGTAGGCCGTCATGATGACCACGACAGCCCTGGGGTCGTAGGCCTTGAGCTGCTTGAGCAGAGCGATGCCGTCCATCGGTTTCATATCGATGTCGGCCAGGACAAGATCGAATTTCTCCGACTTGTAGCGGGCGAGGGCTTTTTCTCCATCGGTGGCAAAAGCCGTCGAGAAGCCCGTCGGCTGGATTACCGCCTCGAGCATTTCGTGGATGGAGAGCAGGTCGTCGACGATCAGAACGGATGGCATCGGGAGAGAGAGGTCGGCTCGGCGGGCGTGGCTGGCACCCGGATGGGCAGTTCCCATTCCTGAACGTGTGCAGTGGAGGCGTCAACCCTGCACCCGTGGAAGCTATGGATGAGGGGGGAGACTGGTTTCGGGGCCGTCATCCGGCAACGGAGGAGAGCTGGAAGATGGGGAGGAACATGGCCATGACGATGCCTCCGACGACCACACCGAGGAAAACGATCAGCATGGGCTCGATGAGAGAGGTGAGGGAAGCGATGATGGCCTCGGTCTCGGCATCATAGAAATCGGCAATTTTGTGCATCATGCCGTCGACATTGCCGGTTTGTTCGCCCGCCTTGACCATGTGTTTCATCATGGGCGGGAAAAAGGCCTTTTCGGCGAGGATTTCGGAAATCTGGCCGCCCTGGGTGACATGGCGGGTGATGTCGGCGCAGGCCTCCTCGACCTGGACCTTGTTGGAACTGGCGGCGACGATTTCGAGGGTGCGGAGGATGGGCACGCCGCTGCGCATGAGGGTGGCGTAGGTGCGGCAGAAGCGGGAGAGCGTGATTTTGAGGATGAGCTTTCCGAAGACGGGCAGGCGGAGCAGGAGATTGTCTTTGAAGCGCCGGCCGCCGGGTGTCTTGATGAATTTCATCCAGACCTTCCAGCCGATCCCCATGCAGATGAGCACGTAGATGATGTTGCTTTTGAGCCAGTTGCTGACGTCGATGAGGGCCTGGGTGGGTGCGGGGAGCTTGGCTCCAAAGTCCGAGAACATATCGGCGAAGACCGGGATCACGAAGATGAGGAGGACGTTGACCAGGATGATGGCGAGGCCGATGACCGCGATCGGGTAGGTCATGGCCGACTTGATTTTTTTGGTCAGCTTGACGGTGGACTCGAAATAGAGTGCCACCTTGCCGAGGATTTCGGCGAGACCGCCGCTGGCTTCCCCGGCTTCGACCATGGAGATGAAGAGAGTGTTGAACCCATTGGGGTATTTTTTCACCGCCTCGGAGAAGGAAGTGCCGGAGGCGATGTCGTTGCGGACATCGCGGATGATGACGGCAAACACTTGGTCGTCGGTTTGCTCCTGGAGGGCTTCGAGGGCGCCGACGAGCGGAAGACCGGCATCGAGCATGGAGGCCAACTGCTGGGTGAAGACGGCGAGGGTGGCGAGGGGGACCTTGTAGCCGCGGGCCTTTTTTTCGAGGCTCTTTTGTTTGGCGAGTGTCTGGGCGGTTCGGGGATTGATCGCCTTGGACTGCGGCATTTTGTGACGCAGCCCCTGGGCATTTGGTGGGCTGGAGCTGATCAGGGCCATGGCGCTTACTACGGCAAATCCGGAGGAAACTTCAGGAAGTGCACGAATTGGCGGGATCGATTTTGAGGAGAAATCGCGGAGTGGGCTGGCCCGGGAGAGAAAAGAGACCAGTCTGGCCGGGGTGAAGCCAACGGAAGCAAGCGCCGGGGGTGAGGCGGATCCCGCCGCCCCTGCGATGGAGGTGGGCCAGGTGCGCCGGGCTTGGCTGCCGCTGGCGGCAAGCTGGCTGTTGATGGGGGTGGAACTGCCGGTGGTGAGTGCGGTGGTGGCGCGGATGGCGGATCCGGCGATCAATCTGGCGGCTTATGGCGGGGTGGTCTTTCCGGTGGCGCTGGTCATCGAGTCGCCGATCATCATGCTGCTGGCCGCCTCGACGGCGCTCTGCCGGGATGCCGCTTCCTACCGGTTGGTCTGGAAGATGATGATGGTGCTGGGGGCGGGGGTCACGCTGGTGCACGGGCTGGTGGCCTTGACCCCCCTCTATGACGTGGTCGTCCGGGACTGGGTGGGGGCTCCGGAAGTCATTGTGGAGCCGGCGCGGATCGGGCTGGCCCTGCTGTTGCCCTGGTCCTGGGCGATCGCCCACCGGCGTTTCAACCAAGGGGTGCTGATCCGCTTCGGGCGCAGCGGGGATGTCGGCTGGGGGACGGTTTTGCGCCTGGGGGTGCTGCTGGCGGCGCTGGGCGCGGGGTGGAGTCTGAGGGATCGGCTGACGGGGGTGGAAGTGGCGGCCGGGGCGGTTTCGCTGTCGGTGCTGGCGGAGGCGGCGTTTATCCGCTGGCGGGTGGGCCGGGTGCTGCGGCGGGAGCTGGCGGCGGCGCCGCCGGGCCCGGTGCTGGAAGGGTGGCGGTTTGTGACCTTTTACACGCCTCTGGCGATGACGGCGTTTTTGATGCTGGCCGTGCAGCCGATCACGGCGGCGGCGATCAGCCGGATGCCCGGGGCGCTGACCTCCCTGGCGGTTTGGCCGGCGCTGAGCGGATTCATCTTTCTGTTCCGGGCGCTGGGGCTGGCCTACAATGAAGTGGTGGTGGCGCTGGTCGACCGGCCCGGGGGGCCGGCCGCACTGCGGCGATTTTCCCGGGAGTTGTCGATCGGGCTCGGACTGCTGATGCTGCTGGTGGCGGCGACTCCCTTCGGCCAAGCCTGGTTTTCGGTGGTGGGGGGGCTGCCGGTGGGGATGGCGGCGCTGGCGGCCGGAGCGCTCTGGATGGCCCTGCCCCAGGCGCCGCTCGGCGTCTGGCTGAGCTGGTACCAGGGCAATCTCGTGCAGCGGGGGCGGACCCGGGCGGTGACCGAAGCGATGGTGGTGTTCCTGATCGTCTGCGGGTTGATCCTCTGGGGCGGCATTCGCGGAGAGTGGGCGGCCGGCGTCTGGGTGGCTTTGATCGCGATGACGGTTGCCGGGGTCGCCCAGTGCGCCTGGCTGGCCTACCGTTGCCGGGAGTGACGGGGCGGGTAGGCGAGGCTCCAGCCGGGTCCGGCAAGGCCGAGGGCGGGGTGGTGAAACGGGTCGGCGGCGAGGGTGGCGCGCCAGCGTTCCAGGAGGGCGGAGATTTCCCCGCCGGAAGGGGCGGCGGCGGCGGTGTCGCGGCGGGAGGCGGACTCGCGGTGGAGCAAACGGGCGAAGGGCGTGAAAAGAGTGGCCTGGCCGCGCCGCGCCAGGCGCAGGCAGAGGTCGACGTCGTTGAAATTGACCGGAAACACCTCCGCATCGAATCCGCCGATACCGTTGAATTTGTCGGTCTCCACCATGAGACAGGCGGCGGTGACGGCCAGGCAGCGCCGGGCCACCAGCAGCCGGCCGTAGCTCCAGGGTGCCTCGACGGGCAGACCGGCGAAGTGATGACCGGCGACGCCGCCGAGCCCACCGGCCACCCCGCCGTGCTGCACGGTCCCGTCGGGGTGAAGGAGGAGTGCACCGACGGCGCCGATTTCCGGGCGGAGGGCGTGGGCGGCCATTTCCTGCATCCAGCCGGAGTGGAGGGCCTCGGTGTCGTTGTTGAGAAAGAGCAGCAGGCGGCCGCTGGCGGCTGCGGCTCCCTGGTTGGCGAAAGCGGCGAAGTTGAACGGGCCGCCGGCGTTGACGATCACCGCCCCCTCGCGGCGGGCTTCATCGATGCGTTTGCGGGCGGCGGGATCGCTGGATTCATGATCCACGAGGACGATCTCCCAGTCCGGATAGTCCTCGTGGCGGGCGAGCGAATCGAGGCAGGCGGAAAGGAGGGCGGGGGCGTCGCGGGTGGGGATGATGACGGAGATGCGGGGGGGCGGATCCGGGAGGGGATGAAGAATCCTGAAAAATCCCCCCGGCGCCGGTTCCGGGGTGGCCGCGGAGCCAAGGGCGCCGAGGTGGTCGCTCAGTGCGCGTCGTGATGCATTGGATACATAAGGCTTGGACCCGGGGTTGCCGGCGGTCGATCCGGGATGGCTGCGCCAATGGTACAAGATGCGGGGGAGGTGATGAATCTGATCGGCTTCGAGTTCGCGGGAGGCGCGGAGGATGAGATCCCAGTCCTGGCTGCCTTCGCAGCCGGGGCGGAGTCCTCCGAGGTCGCGGAGCAGTTTGGTTTCCAGGACGAGGAGGTGGCAGAGGTAATTTTGTCCGAGGATGAGATCGGGATCCCAATCCGGTTTCAGGAAAGGCTCGGTGCGGCGGCCGGTCGGATCGATCTTGTCCTGGTCGGTGTAGAGGAGGCGGGTGCGGGGATGATCGGCGAAGGCGCGGGCGACTTGCTCGAGGGCGCGGGGGTGGAGGCGATCATCATGGTCGAGAAAGGCGGTCAGCGGCGCGGTGACAAGGCCGAGGGCGTCATTGGAGGCGCGGCAGATATGGCCGTTGGTGGTGCGGCGGATGAGCTGGATGCGGGGGTCGGCGGCGACGGCGGTGGCCAGCAGGGTGGTGATGCCGGGGTCGGTGGAGGCATCGTCGCAGAGGCAGAGCTGCCAATGCGGGAAGGTTTGGTGGCGCACCGAGTCGATCGCTTCCCGAAGCCAACGGGGATCGGGATTGAAGACCGGCATGACGACCGCGATGGCGGGTGTTTCCGAATCCGGGACCTTGGCGTGATGGTGTGCGGGAGGGACGGAATCGTAGCGGTGCAGCCAATACGGATAGTCGGGGGGTTGCGAGGGGGAGGGTGGCGAAACGCGGGCGAAGCGGGCGTGAAAGGTGCTCCAGACGCCGGGCGGGTCGAGCAGGGCCTGAAACTGGAGGTGCACCGTGGCGCCGGGAGGCAGGGCGGCTTCGCCGGCGAAGCCAGACCAGCGGATGGCGGGCAGGTTGGGAAAGAGATCGGCGAGGTCGGGCCGCCCCAGGCCGCAAGGAATGGACCAGGGGCGGCCATCGACGAGAAGGCGGAGGGCTTCGACTCGGGCGGGTGGGCGGGCGCAGCACCAGCCGCTGAAGGCGAAGTCGTGTGGGAGGGGCTCCCAGACGCCGGGGCAGTCGAACTCAAAAAGCAGCGGGGCTGAAGCGGGAGGGGGCGGCATCGGTCAATCGATGAGAGGTCCGGTTTCGATGGCTTCGCGAAGGCAGTCGGCGCATTGGCGGACGGTTTCGCGCCAGGGCAGGGCGGCCGCCAGGGCGGCGGCGGCCTCGGATCGGAGCCGGTCGAGGGTTTCGGCTTGGCCCAGCGATGCCGCGATGCACTTGGCGGCGGCACCGGGATCGCCGGCGGGAAAGTAATGGACGCCCCAGCCCGCGGGCAGGACTTCCCGGAGGTGGGATTGATCGGAGAGAAACGCCGGGAGGCCGCGGGCGAGGGCCCGGAGCACCTCAAGCTCTCCGGCGGGGTCGGGTCGGGCCGCGGGCAGCAGGAATGCCGCCGCCGTGCCCAGTGCCTGCCCTCTGTCGGCGGGGTCCGAACAGAGGCCGAAGCGGTCGCGCAGGGCGGGAGGCAGGGTCGCGGCGATGGTCCGGGCGTGGCTGAGGGAGAATTCCGGTGCGGAGCAATCGAGCCGGAGCGTCCAGGCCGGCAGGGCTTCAAGCAGGGCGGCGGCGAGGCGGCTGAAGGCGTCAAGGTCACTGGCGGCGGGCGCGGCCGAGAGGAGGGTCGGGGCGTCCGTCCGGCCCGGCCCGAGCGCCGGCAAGGAGAGATTTGTATCCGGAAAACCGAGACGAAGGAGACCGGTGGGCCCGGGGTGGGAGCCGCCGGTCCAGACCGCTGCGCGGGAGGGAAAGAGCACCCGATTGGCGGGAGGGGAGGCTGTGGGTGGACTTCCTTCCGGGTGGAGCCAGACCACCGGACGGTGATGGCGGGCGGCGAGTTCGAGACCGAAGGGACCTGCCGAGCCGACGGCGGCGAGGACCGCAAAGCGGCTGGGTTCGAGCAGTCGGGCGGCGGTTTCGAGCATGCTGCCGCGATGGCGATCGCCCGGGGATCCGCCCGCGGTGATGTCGATGCCCTCGGCGGCGGCCGCCTCGCGCAGGGCGCCATCCCGGAAGGCATGCAGCGTGGGGAAGAGGCCCTCTTGGTCGCGGAGGTCGAGGATGAGCCGGAGCAGCCGGCGGTTGAGGGGATGGTCCGTGAGGTCGGGGGCGAGCCAGAGGACGCCGGCCGGCCGGGGGGGGCGGCGGAGGAGCCGGGCGGTGGCGGGCGTGAAGTGCTCGTGGGAGAGCGAGAGGTTGGGATTGTGGAAGGCGTCCTTGAAATCCGGATACCGGGCGCGGAAGGCGGCCGCCTCCCGGGCGGAGCACCCCCGGCCGCGGGAAGCCCCTTCATGGTGGCGGAGGGTGGCGCCGGCGGAGAGTACGACGCGCTCACCGGTGCGGGCGAGGCGAAGGCAGAAATCGACGTCGTTGAAGGAAACCGGAAAGGCTTCGGCGTCGAATCCCCCCTGATCGATAAAAGTTTGGCGGCGCACCAGCAGGCAGGCGCCGGTGACGGCGGAAACGTTGCGGGACGTAAGCTGGAAACCGGGATCGTCGGCTGCTTCCGGGTTGAGATCCTTGGAGAGACTGCCGGGCCACCAGCCGCCGAAGCCGAGCGTGAGGCCGTCGTGCTGGATGGTGCCGTCCGGGTAGAGGAGCCGGGCGCCGACGGCGCCGACGCCGGGCAAGCCCAGCCAGCCGACCATCTGGCTGAGCCAGCGGGGGTGGATGACCTCGGTGTCGTTGTTGAGCAGGAGAAGGATCTCGGCCGTGGTCTCGCGGGCGGCGCGGTTGGCGAGAACGGCGAAATTGAAGTCGGTCCGCGGGTCCGGGCTGCGCCAGACGCGGTGCGGGGTTGCTTCGAGGAGGGCGAGGGCCTCCGGCTCATCGCTGCCGTCGTCCGCAATGAGGACGTGGAAGTTGCGGTAGGTGGTGAGCCGGAGGGAATCGAGGCAGGCCCGCAGGAGATCGGCGCGATTGCGGGTGGGGATGAGAATGCAGACCTCGGGGCCGTCGTCGGGGAAAACCGGCTCGACCAAGGGGAGGCCGGATCGGCGGGCGGCGGCGGAGGGGGCGGCGTCGGCCCTGAGACCGCGGCGGCGGAGGGCTTCGACGACGATCCGGCGGTGGTTTTCCGGGGGAGCATGGGCAGGCCCGGCGGAAGTGACGAGCGGCAGCGGAAGGTGGCGGACGCGAAGGGTTGACTCGGCCAGGCGGAGCAAGAGGTCATGGGCCGACTCGGGCGTGCCGGCCTGGAGCCAGGGGCCGGAGGCGGGCAGGATGGCGGGTCGCACCATCCAGAAGACCGCCGGCCAAGGTTGGCAGAGGAGTTGTTCGGGAGACCAGCCCGGCAGCAGCACGGGGGTGGGGGGAAGGCCGGGCCCTTTGTCTTGGAGGAAGTCGGTGTACAGGAGGTCGGGAGGATCGCCGTGGAGGGTTTCGAGGGCGGCTTCGGCGAGTGCATCCTCCCGGAGCAGATCGCCGGCCTGCACGAAAACGAGGAAATCAGTCGGATGCTCTTTGAGGACGGCGCTCCAGGAGCGGTCGCTGAAGTGGATGCGGGCATCGTCGGACAACGATCCGGAGAGTGAGCCGGCGGAGTCGCCGGCGGAGAGCACCACGGAGGCCGTCCAGTCTGCGTGGACTTGGCTGCGGAGGGAGTGAAGGGTCTTTTCCAGGGAGGCGGAATCGGTCCCGGGGGGTGCCGGGAGCAGGAGGTGGAGCCGGGGCAGCCGGGCGCGGTTTTCCTCCAGTTCGAGAAGGAGCAGCTCGCGGGCGGCGGGGGTGAGTCGGTTGAGGCAAAGCCAGCCTTCGGTCGGGTTGTCGGGAAACGATGGATACACGATGCCGGGAGTGGCGTTGGCGGCGGGGGGTGGCGGCGCGCCCGGTGGGGCCGGTGGAGGGGCCTTGCGGAAGGGATCGAGCAGGCGGCGCCGGAGCCAGCGCAGGGGCGTGGTTAGTCGCCACGAAGCGGAGGCGCGCATGCGGGCGACCCGGTCCTCGGCCTGGCGGAGGCGGCCGGCGGTGGCGGCCGCGGTGTCGCAGGAATCCCGATACTCGGTGCGGAGCCGGTCATTCTCGCGCTGGAGGCGGTTGCGGGCCTCCTGCTCGAGACGGCGGGCGATGCGGTCCCAGGCGGTGGTGTCGGGAACAAAGGGAGGCGCTGCGGGCGGGTGCGGTTCGCGGCAGGCCGCCGCTTCGAGAAGGGCGAGCCGGTGCGAAGCGGGCTGGCCCGGCCGGGCGCCGAGAGGAGGGTCGGCGGGGTGGGGCGGGGAATCCGCGAGGGCGGCGCGGAGGGCGCGGTTCTCATCGAGGCAACAATCCGCCAGATCCTGGAGTGCGGGGAGCCTGCGTGGGTGGTCGGCGGGTACGGACCGCCAGAACTGGAGCGCCTGGTCGAGGGAATCGAACGGGGGGAGAAATGCGCGCTCCTGGTGGACGGCTTCATAGAGTGAAACCAAGGCGTCGATGACGGCCATATCCTGGAAACGCTGGCGGGCGTACTCCCGGCCGGCGCGGCCGATGGCGGCGGCACATTCCGGGTCCGCGAGCGCTTCGGAGATGGCGGCGGCCAAATCGGCGGTGCCGCCGGTGGCGAAGGTGAAGGCGTGGGTGCCGGGTTGGAAGCCGGGGGCGAGCTCGATCGGCGGCAGCAGGCAGGGGCGGCCGGTGGCGAGGTATTCGGGAATCTTGGACGGGAGCCGGGAGCGGTTGAAGGCATCGGCTTCACCGGGTTGGATGAGAAGGTCGGCCAGGGCGCAGAGCGCGGGCAGCCGCTCGCGGGGCAAATAGCCAAGGTCGACGACGTGCTCCTGCCAAACCGGATCGAGGGCCTGGAAAAAGATCTCCGGGTGCATTCCGGTGCGGGCGAGGCGGCAGGCCGTACCGTCGCGATTCAGGCGGACGACAGCCTCGAGGAGCTGGCGCATGTCTTGGCGGGTGGCGAAGGTGGTGCTCCCGGTGAAGACAAGGAGGCGTTCACCCGTCCGGAGACCCAGGCGTGCGGCGAGCGACGGGTCGGGCGGGGGCGGATCGAAAAAGGCGTCGTCAACCCATGGATACAGCAGGAGGGACGGGCGCCCCGCCGGGACGACCGGCAGGAGTGCGGGCGTGATGCAAGTGGCGGCGGCGCAAGCATGCAGCAGCATCGGCCAACGGCGGGGATGGGCCAATTCCGGTGCGAGCACGAGTTCGAGGACCGCATCGGGCAGGCCCCGCAACTCCTGGACGGGTCGGCCGGAGGCAAGCTCGAGGAGCCGATCCTCGGGATCTTCCAAGTGAAGCACGAAAGGACAGCGGTGCCGTGCGGAGAAGGCGGCGAGGAAGCGCCGGACGTGCTCCCGCGGGGTCCAGACATGGAGGAGATCCGGGGGGCCTTCTTCGGCGAAGACGGCGGGATTCTCCAGCACGGTGGCGAAGGCGTGGAGCGGGAGGTCGCCCGGGTCGTTGTCCCGATCCTCTGCATCGTGGCCGGGAAGGGCGACGGCGCAGTGGTGGCCGCGGGCGGTGAGGAGCCGGGCAAAGCTCCGGATATGGTTGAGGCTGTTGCTCTGCGGGCCGCCGTGGTTGACGAAAAGAATCTTCACCGGTCGTCGGCGGGAAGGCGGTCCGCGGGCGGCGTGGACTCAGGTGGGTCGAAGGCGGAGGGCTGGAGGAGAAACTCGCCTGGCAGGAGGTGAAGCCGGTCTTTGCGGGCGTCGAAAGCCCAGGCACGGATCAGCCAGGGGCCGTCGCCGGGCAGGCTCAGATCCACCGGCTCTTCCCAGCCGCTGGCGGCTGCCTTGGGATCGCCCACGGCGGCCGCGACGTCGGGCCGTTCACGGCCCGGGCGCAGCAGGGCGGCGCGATGGAAGGGACCTTCGGGCTGGCCCGGGTCGCCCGCCGCGATGAGAATCGCTTCCGGTGGTTGCCCGCGATGCGGCAGCCAGGCCCATCCTCCGATGGTGACCTGGCCCGAAGTTTCCGGGAGTGGCCGGACGAGGTCGAGACGACCCCGCGCCCGGCTGGCATGGTGGGGAGCATCAACGCTCGGGGAGGGGCGTTCCGGCAGCCAACCGTGTTCGCGGAGGCGGTTGATTTGAGGGCGCAGATAGGAGGGCGAGTGATGGACGAGGCGGGCGAGAGAGCGATCTTTGGCGAATTCGTCAAACGTGACCAGCACCCGGGCTTCGAGTCGGTCGGAAGTTTGCTTGAGGACGGACGGGTAGGCGGCAAAAGCACTCCCGATGGTGAGCAGAACCAGCAGCAGCCCGAGATTGAACAACAGCAGCGGCGCCGCCGTGCCCCGGGCCCGGAGGCGTGCCAGGACCGCCGCCAGGCCCCAGAGACCGATGAGCAGGGCGACGGCAAAAGAGATGTAGCGGCTTTGCAGGGCCAAGTGGTAGCCGAAGCCGACGCGCCCGCCGGTGGAGGCCAGGCCGCTGGCGATCCCGTAGCCGGCGAGAACAAGCCATGGTGCGGTCGGCGCCGCGAGCGCGGGAGCCGCCGGCAGCGCGAGGAAGAGCAGATTGGCGAGCAGGAGGAGGAGAAAGGCTCCCGCAATTACGGCGCCGGTGAAGTTGTAGTTGACGAGTGGATTCCCCAGCCAGGCGAGAAAATAGCGGAAAGCGTCGAACGGCGCTTCGAGGGCGCTGCTGAAAGACGGATGATGGGGCGGGCTGACGTAGCTGCGGAAGTAGAGCCACAGGATCACGGCCGCACCGACGGCCCAGGCGGCGGCCCAGGGCCAGCGGATTTCCTCCCGTGCCCCCGGCCGGTCGCCGCCGAACCAGAGTGCCCACGGCAGCAGGAGCAGCAGGATCATGCCATTGGCGAAGGAAAACGTTCCCGCCGCGGCAAGGAGAAAGGCCACCCCCCAGCGGACCGGAGCCGGCAGCGGGGAGCGGGCCGCGACCAAGCCCCAGACGAGTGCGGCGAAGGGTAAAAAGACACACATCTGGATGCCCCAGAGGGCGTTCTGGTACTGCCCGGGATGAAAGAGGAAAAAGGAGATCGGCCCGAGGGCGACGAGGGCGGTGGGCCGCTCCAGGCCGCTGCCGCGAAGCAGCCGGTAGAGACCGAGCAGGGAGACCAGCAGCAGTCCGAAACTGAGAAACATGCCCGCGCGGGGATGGTATCCGGCGGGCAGTGACAGCAACAGCAGCAGCAGGCGTGGAACAATCTTCCGGCTTTCGTTGTGCTGCTCGAAGAGCGTGGCGGGGGACAGCGAGCCCTCGCTCCAGTGCAGCAGGGTGTCGGCGAGGTGCCAGTCGTCCCACCAAGGCACGTTGATGCCGTGGCGCCAGACCAGCCAAGCGTAAGCGATGGCTGGAAAGGCCGCGAGGATGGCGCCGGCGGCGACGGCCGGACCGGCGCCGGCCCGCGGGCGGCGTGGTGGCGCCGATGCTTCAGCGGCGGGCGGCTGCCGGGGGTTCCGGTTTTTCCTCATGTCTCCAAATTTCCGCGACAACAAAGACGGGACGGTTTTTGACCTCGTCGTAGATGCGTCCGAGGTATTCGGCGATGATGCCGAGGTTGAGGAGGAGCAGACCCGCCACGAGAGCGGCGGTGGTGAGACCGAAAGGCCAGTCCAGGAAAGGCCGCCCGGTGGCGAGGCGATAGCCGAGCGCGACCACGCCGAGGACGAAGGAGGCCGCGGCCAGAAAGAGCCCGGAAAGGGAGACGAGCCGGAGCGGCAGCAGCGAGAAAGAGAAAATCGCATCGGCCGCGAGTTTGAGGAGCTTGAGGGTGGTGACGCGCGGCCGTCCCTCGAAGCGGGCGGCCCGCTGGATGGGGACGCCGATCTGCCGCAGGCCGATGAAAGCGCGCAGGCCCGGCAGGTAGCGGTTGCGCTCGCTGAAGCGGGCGAGCTGGTCGGCGGCCTGGCGGTCGAGCACGGAGAAAAGCCCCGAGTCCAGCGGCATATCCACGCCGGACAGCAGGCGCTGAATGCGGTAGAACAGCTTGAAGGCCACCCGGCGGGGGAAGGGCTCATCCCGGCCGGCGCGGACCGCGTAGACGACCCGGTATCCCTCGCGCCACTTTTCGAGCAGGCGGGGGATGGCCTCGGGTTCATCCTGAAGATCGCCGTCCATCATGATGACGGCCCGGCCCCGGGCCTGCTGGAGACCGGCGCTGACGGCGTTTTGCTGGCCGAAGTTGCGGCTGAGGCGGAGGGCGGTCACCTCCCGGTGGGCGCGGACAAGATCGGCGAGGATGCGGGGGGTGTCGTCGCTGCTGCCATCATCGATAAACACCACCTCCCAATCGCCGGGGGCGGCTTCGTCCATGACCGCGCGGAGGCGCCGCCAGAGTTCGGGCAGGGTGCGCGCTTCGTTGAAAAGCGGGATGACGACACTGCACGACACGGCGGGAGCGGGGGAAGTGGAAGGCGGAGCGATGGCGGGCATCCGGAAAAGCGCGGATGTTGGGGGAAGCTGCCGGGAAGAGGCAAGTTCGCTCCTTGGGGCCCGGTTTCCCGACAAGCGGGGGTAGGAGATCGCGGCCGGGGCGGCCGGACTGATTAATGCCGGAAGTGGCGGCGGCCGGTGAAGATCATGGCCAGGCCGCGGTCGTCGGCGGCGGCGATGACTTCCTCATCGCGGATGGAGCCGCCGGGCTGGATGGCGGCGGTCGCGCCCGCTTCGGCGGCGGCGATGAGGCCGTCGGCGAAGGGAAAGAGGGCTTCCGAGGCGACCACGGATCCCCGGAGATCGAGCCCGCTCTGGCCGGCTTTCCAGACCGCGATGCGGGAGCTGTCGACCCGCGCCATCTGCCCGGCGCCGACGCCGAGGGTGCGCTCGCCGCGGCCGTAGACAATGGCGTTGGACTTGACGTGGCGGACCACCCGCCAGGCGAAGTGCAGTCCGGCCAGCTCCTCGGCGGTGGGCTGGCGGCGGGTGACGACGCGAAACTCCGCCGGGTTGACGGGGGCGCGGTCGCGGTCCTGGACGAGGACGCCGCCGATCACTGAGCGCACCTCCTGGAGGGCTTCGGCGCCCATGCGTTCGCGGCTGACGAGGAGGCGGAGGTTTTTCTTTTTCCGCAGCAGGGCGAGGGCGCCGGGGGTGAACTCCGGAGCGATGACGATCTCGCAGAAGAGGCCGCCGAGCGGCTCGGCGAGGGCTTCGTCGAGGGTGCGGTTGACGATGATGATGCCGCCGAAGGGGGCCTGGGTGTCGGTGGCGTAGGCGGCGGCCCAAGCTTCCTCGAGGGTGTCGGCGCTGGCCACGCCGCAGGGGTTGGTGTGTTTGATGATGGCGGCGGTGGGGCGCTGAAACTCGCCGATGAGAAAGGAGGCGGCCGTGACATCGAGGATGTTGTTGTAGCTGAGTTCCTTGCCGTGGAGCTTCTCGAAGTGGTCGAAGAACGTGCCGTAGAGGGCGGCCTGCTGGTGGGGGTTTTCGCCGTAGCGCAGGCGCTGGACGCGGGGCCACTGCAGGGTGAGGGTGGGGGGGAAGCCGGCGAGCAGATCGGGGTCGGGCTCATCGGTTTGCGTTTCCAGCCAGGAGGCGATGGCGCGGTCGTAGGCGGCGGTGCGGGCGAAGACCTTGGCGGCGAGGCGGCGGCGCAGGGCAGAGAGGGCGGCGGCATCGCCGGACTTGAGGGCGGCGAGGGTGGCCGGGTAATCGGTGGGATCGCAGAGCACGGTGACGGCGTCGGCGTTTTTGGCCGCGCTGCGCAGCATGGAGGGGCCGCCGATGTCGATCATCTCGATGCCTTCGGCGCGGTCGATGTCGGGGCGGGCGACGGTTTGTTCGAAGGGGTAGAGATTGACCGCGACGAGGTCGATGAGCTCGATGCCGTGCGAGCGGGCGGCGGCGAGGTGGTCCTCGGAGTCGCGGCGGCAGAGGAGGCCGCCGTGGACCTTGGGGTGAAGCGTCTTGACGCGGCCTTCCATCATTTCCGGGAAGCCGGTCCAGTCGGAAACATCGATGACCTCGAGGCCGTTTTCGCGCAGGGTGCGGGCGGTCCCCCCGGTGGAGAGGAGGCGGTAGCCGAGGTCGCCGGCGAGGGCGCGGGCGAAGTCGATGAGGCCGGATTTATCGCTGACCGAGAGAAGTGCAGTCGGTTGCATCCGGGCGAGCATTCGGAGCGCCCGCCGGGACAACAAGAGGAAAATCCCGGGCAAGGGTTGCGGCGGATCTCATCCCATCGGTTGACGCTGCCCGAAAACCTTCCGCCGCCCATTTCAATTGGCACGGTCGACGATGGATCGCCACTCACGAAAGAAAAGCGACCAGGCTCCCGAAACGGTTCATCGAGACGGCAAAGCGCCGGGTCCGCTGCACGTGCTTCCCGGTGATGGTCGCCACCAAAGGCCCGTGCACCTGCGGCCCCGGATCGATTTTTGGTGCGGCCACCGGGCGGCATCATGGTCAGGCGGGATGGATTGCGGAAAACAAGACACGCTCCAGCTCTGCCTCCCCAGGGACGCCGGCTGGTGCCGCACCCATCAAGAGTTGAGACCTTGCGTCTTTCACTACCCTGCGGGAGCTGTTTGACTCTCTTACGGCAGGTTTTATGGTTTTATGCATGCGGACAACCATAGATATGCCGGATAATCTGGCGCGGAAAGTGAAACGTGTCGCCGCCGAGAGAAAAACGACGATGCGCGCGCTCATCCTCGATGCCATCGAGCGCAGCCTGGAGGAGCCGAGGAGGGACTTCCGCCTGCGCGACGCCTCTGCGGGCGATCCCGCTGATCCCAAAGTTGCCGCCGAAACCGTGAATCAGGCCATCGATGCCTTGCGCGAGCCGCTCTTTCGCCGGTGATCGCTCTGGACACCAACATTCTCGTTCACGCGCACCGGAGGGATGCCTCTCTGCATGAGCGTGCCTTTGCCACCGTCCGCGATCTCGCCGAGTCCGACGGCCGCTGGGGGATCTGTTATCACAGTCTCGTGGAGTTTTACGCCATCGTCACTCACCACCGCCTCTGGGCCCGGCCGTCGTCGCCGGATCAGGCGATCGACCAGATCGAAGTGTGGCGGGGCTCCCCCGGTTTGCGGATACTCTTCGATTCGGAAAGCTGCGTGGGCGAACTCGAAAAGCTGGCCTCGGAGGGCCGTGTGACCGGAGGCCTGATCCACGACGCCCGGATCGTGGCCTGTTGTCTTGACCATGGAGTGGGCGAACTGTGGACCGTCGACCGCGACTTCAGCCGCTTTCCACGGGTGAAAACCCGAAACCCCTTGCACTGACCTTTTCGAACCGAAGCCGAAACCGCCAAACGCACGGGCCGTTGTGCCCGCTTCGCGGTGCGGGTTGTCACCCAATGCCATGTCACCTGCGCGCCCACCGGTAATCGCTGCCTGACTGCCGGGGCCGCCATCGCCGGTGCCGGCCAAAGCGAGCCTTGAGCCACAGGCCAAAATGATGACATGAAAAGCGGCCTCTCTACAGGAGCCCGGACTTTCCAGTCCGGACAGGAAACGCTCATGTGACGACCGGCGCGTTGGATGGAGACCAGGGTCGGCAGCTTAAACACCAAAGACAACGTGGCCCGCCCGCCCCTGCGCCCGCCTCTTTCAGATTCTCAGCTTTGGTCCGGTCCGCTTCGCGCCTGGTAGTGTCCCTGCGCTCGGGAAAGCTTTTTCTCGTCTGCATGCGCCCCCGGATGGACGTCTTCCGCGCCCACTGCCGGCATCACGGGCGGGCCGCAAACCACAAGACGCGACCCCTGCCCGGGACGTGGTTAATGGTTTGCGTCCCCATCGGCAGAGCCGGTTTGGATGGCGTTCAGTAGCTCTGGACTTGTATTCCCGGAACGCGGGCAAAGTGTTCCACATTGCGCGTGACGATGGGGTTTTCGTGGAGCAGGGCGGTGGCAGCGATCCAAAGATCGTTCGCGCCAATCAGGTTGCCGTCCAATCGAAGAGCGCGGATGATGCGGGCGTACGTCTTTGCCACCGCGACATTGATGGGTAGGATTTCATAGCTGTCCGCAACGGAGAGCAGGATCGGGTCGTTGGGGTTCTCGAATCCCTCCGCGAACTCGCCGAATGAGATCGCCGAAATCTTCGCACCATGCCCTTCGCGATTCTTCAAGAACCGGTGAGCGCGTCCCTTGCCACTGCTCCTTTCGCGTTGGAAGTCGATGAGGAAGGTGGTATCGAAAATCAGCGCTTCCACTTCGTCGCCGGCGCGCGGTCCTCTTTCTGGGCCTGGTCGAGACGATCAAGGGTCGCTTCATCCATGAGCGGCAATCCTTCCGAGCGCCGGAGGATGTCCCCGCACTTGGGCTTTCCCGTGTCCCACTTCGCGCGCTTGATCACCTTGGAAAACGATTCCCTGGGGTCGAGGCGCGCCCGCCGCAAGCGTTCGTAGGCCTCGTCATCGACAGAGAGTGTTCTTGTGCCCATACACAGATCAATACACAGACCAATCCTGGCGTCAAGCAGCGCGTCAACGGGCAATGATCAGTGGATTCGGGTGCCCTCACCCGCTGCCGCCGCCCCACCGCCGACGGGCCGCCATCGTTGTCGCCGTCCCCATCGAGCCCTGGGCCAAAGGCCGGAAAGATGATCCCAGAACGGCCTCGCCCTCTGCAAATCGTGCGCTCTGCCTTCGAAGAGGGCGGACGATACGGAAGCATGGGCACTCCCGTCCGGGCAGGAATTGCGCCGGTGCCGAGCCTGCACCGCCCGAGCACCGTTGGGCCGGGCTGGCGCCGCATTGCAGATGCCTGCCGTTTGGTTTCAGCGTGGCTTTCTACTGGCCACTCCGCCGCTATTCGCAGTTCGAAGGCCCCGCCTGGGCATTCCGGATGCGGGCCAATGGGCTTGATTTCCAGAGGGACGCTGACATCGTGAAATCATGGGCCTTTCCGCAAAAGAGCTTGAGGAGTCGTTGCTTGCGCTCCCGCTTGAAGAGCGGGCTCGGCTGGTGGATAGACTTATCGGGAGCCTGGAGGCCGCACCGTCCGCCACCTGGTATGAGAGCTGGGACCAGGAAATCGCGAGCCGCATTGAAGCGCGCGGGAAAGGCGATTTGCAGGTCAATGAGGGCAAGGCGGTCGTGGACAAGCTTTGGAAGTCCCTGGAAGAATGACCTTCTCCATTGCATCGGCCGCGGAGCAGGAGCTCTCCGACGCGCTGATGTACTACCGGGACATCGACCACGCGGTCGCCGTGCGATTTCTTCGAGAGTTTGAAACGGCAGCTGATCGTAACGACTGGCGATGGCGTTGATCGGTTCCTGTTCCTTTAATACCTCCAAGGCCACCCGGTCATTGTACCGAGCGGAGCGACATCATCCACTCGGCGCTGAACGCGGGACGTTTCTTTGACATAACTGGTCTCCTTTCCTTCAGGGTGTTCATAGCTTAGGCCCCTGTCCAATTTTCCGGGGTCCACTTCAGGACTCGTCATCTGTATGGAGATAGGAAACATGTCCGCTTTCAACTTTCACCTCAGTCAACGATGAAATGGGGAACGATCGACAGTGAATATATAGGATTTGGCTGGAAAAGGCTATCCAGCCACGAAATCGATCCGAAGGTGTCGAATGGACACGAGTTCCAAGGCGTCAAAGCGCTTGGAGAACTACTCGGCTATCAGCCCTTGGATAAGATTCCGACCTCCTACTACCTGATCAGCGACGACCCTGACGGAAACCCAGTCGTTGATGACTTCATCAGCTCCACGGCTTCATGGTATGACTCCAGGGTACGGGACAAAAACCGCAGCCCGGAATGGCGGCTGTATTATCCCGCCGGTGCTGGGCGCATCCAAGTCAAGTGTCAGGAAGGTGATCTGATGCTCGTT
>REEB01000233.1 GCA_007695295.1 Puniceicoccaceae bacterium | reverse complement strand
CGTAGTAGTTGCCGAGGGTAAGGAGGGCGCGGCCGTTCATGGGGTCGCGATCCACAATCCGCTCGAGGATTTCGGCGGCTTCCTCCTCATTGCCTTCGGCGAGGGCGATTTCGGCTTCGAGGTTGAGGAGTTCGAGTTCCTGGCGGTCCTCGAGGTCGGGGTGGGAGGTGCGGATGCGGCTGATGAAGTCGACGGCATCATCGAACTGACCGCGGGCGGTGAGAGTGCCGGCGATGCGGATGGCTTGGGCGGCGGTGGCGGGGCGCTCGATGCCGAGGGCCTCCTGGTAGGCGGCGACGGCGAGGTGATTGAGGTTTTGGTTGGTGTAGATGTCGCCGAGGAGAAGGAGGGAGGGGGCGTCGGCGCGGCCGAGACGGCGGAGGACCTCGAGGTGGCTGACGGCCCGCTCGGGCTGGTTCATGCTGATGAAAGCGTTGACGCGGCTGATCCAGTACTGGGGGGCGTCGGGATTTTCGCGGATCAGGTCCTTGAGGAGGGCGGCGGCCTGGACGTGATCGGAGATTTGGATGAGGGCTTGGGCGAGGCCGATGCGCCAGTCGCGGTTGCGGGGGTTGAGCATGCGGGCGTTGCGGTAGGCATCGATGGCGGCGTGGTATTGCCCGGTATTGAGGTAGCAGAAGGCGAGGAGGCCGAAGGTGTCGCCGTCGCCATCGCCGAGCTCGATGGCCTTGACGAGCATGGGGATGGCCTCGGTGTAGTCGGCGGCCTGGATGAGGGCGAGGCCGAGGTTTTTGTAGGCGCGGAGGAAGTTGGGGAATTTGCGGATGGCGTTGCGGTATTCGCGGGCGGCGTCCGCATTGCGGCCCTGCTGGAGGAGGATGTTGGCGAGGGTGTAGTCGAGGGCGGGGGAGGTTTCCTCGGTGATGCGGCCGCGGAGGCGGCGGATGGCGTCATCGGGGTTTTCGCCGATGAGGGGGACGAGGGTGTTGAAAAAGTCGGCCTCCTCGCGGGAGATCTGGGGTTCGACGGCGGTGCGGACGCCATAGCTGCCGAGGAAGCGTTTGACGAACTCCGGATTGGTCCAGGTGTTTTCGCTCAGCGGCCAGACTTGGGCCTGGAGAAGGGAGGCGGGCGCCGGCAGGACGAGGAGGAGGCCGAGGAGCAAGAGCGGGAAACGGGTGCGTGAGGACATCATTGCAAGCGGAAAGGGATGGGCTGGACGTAGCGGGCGCGCACCGGCACGCCATCGCGGGTGGGCGGCTCGAAGCGCCAGCGGCTGACGGCTTGGCGCGCGGGTTGGACAAACTCGTTGTGGGTCGCGGAGATGACGGAGAGGATGGTGACGGCGCCCTGCTCATCGATCATGACCTCAAGGCGGACCTCGCCCTCGACGCCTTCGAGCTGAAGCTGGGCCGGGTACTCGGGCATGATGGTGGTGGTGCGGCGGGGGCGGCGGTCGAGATCGGCGATCTCGAAAATGCGGACCTCGCCGGCGGCGTCGGGGCGGACGGCGAAAGCGTCGAAGCCGAAACCGGCGCCGCCGGCGCCGCCGATGCCGGGGTTGAGGGCGGCTTCGAGTTGGCTGAGGTTGAGCGGGGGCGGAGTGGTTTCGAGCTCCGGGGTGTCGCGCTGTTCTTCTTCCGGCGGCGGCGGGGGCGGTTCCGGGGGAGGAGGCGGCGGGGGCAGGGCGACATCGACTTGCCGGATCTGAAAGGTGTCGCGCGGGTCCCCCGAGAGGAGTTGGGTAAACGGGAGGAGGACAAACACGCCCAGCGAGACGATCACCGTGGCGAGCACCATGCGGATATAGAACCGGGTGGTGCGCGGGGCGGTGTAGCCGTCGAAGCGGAACTCGTGCTGGGGGCGTTCTTCGTCCACGGTCAGTTTTCGGTGGCGATATTGATCATGTTGGCGCCGCCGAGCTTGGCCTCGTCGATGACGCGCACGAGCAGCCGCGTGGGTACGGTCTCGTCGGCCTGGATGATGACGGGGAGATTCTGCTCCTGGAGGAGCTGGCGGACGATGCCGCGGACGCCGTTGACGCCGATCTCGCGGCCGCCGTAGACGACGTTGCCGTTGGCGGTGATGGCGAGGAGGATGCTGTTCTTGTCGAGGTCGATGGCGGAGGCGGCCTCGGGCTTGTTCACCTCGACGCCGGTTTCCTCGACGAAGACGGTGGTGACGATGAAGAAAATCAACAGGATGAAGACCATGTCGATGAGGGGGGAGATATTCATCTCCGTGCTGCCTTGGCCCGGATTGGCGAAAATGCGCCGTCTTTTCATGACTCGGTGGAAGTTAACCGTTTTTCCATCAATTGCACGGTGATGGTCTCCATACTGGTGAGGCAGGCGTCCATTTCGTTGCGCCGCTTGAGGATGACCCAGCCGAGGACGTAGGCGGGGATGGCGATGATGAGGCCGGTTTGGGTGGTGACGAGGGCCTCGGAGATGCCTCCGGCGACGCGGTCGATGGTGTCGCCGCCGCGGCTGACGGCGAGGCCTTCGAAAGTGCTGAGCATGCCGGTGACGGTGCCGAGGAGGCCGGTGAGGGGGGCGGCGCCGATGAGGATCATGAGGAAATTGCGCCGCCGGTCGGCCCAGGAGACATAGACATTGCGGATCTCGGCAAAGCGGCTCTGGACATCGGCGGGGGTGCCGACGCCGTCCTGCGAGTAATCGATGATGGCACGGATCTCTCCGGAGGCGAGGACGGGGTTGAGGATCCAGTTGGCCAGCTTGGTCTTGGGGATCCGGTAGAACGGGTGCTGGCTGAAAAAGAAGTAGAGCCGGAAGGCCGTCCCGTAGATGAGGAGGGCGAGAAAAAACAGCGGGATCATCAACCATCCTCCGCTGAGGAGGAGGTCGCGTGATTCGATGTAAAAGGCGGACCAGGCCTCGGGCATGGCGGGCGGGTCAGTCCTCCCGGGTGCTGGCGGCGGCGGCGGCGGGCGAGCGGGGATCGGGCCTGCGGGTGAGGCCGTTGACGAAAGCGACCGCGATGCGCTCGAGATTGGCCATGACGCCCTGGGCCCGGCGGGAGAGCAGGGCATGCATGATGAGGGCGGGGATGGCGACGATGAGGCCGAACTCGGTGGTGACGAGGGCCTCGGAGATGCCGCTGGAGAGGTTGCGGGCATCGCCGGTGCCGAAGATGGTGATGAGCTTGAAGGTGTTGATCATGCCGGTGACAGTGCCGAGCAGCCCCATGAGCGGGGCGGTGGCGGCGGTTACGGCGATGAACGGCAGCAGACGCTCCAGCTTGGGCTGCACTTCGAGCATGCGCTCGTACATGACCTCTTCGATGAGCTCCTTGGACTCGTCGGCGTGGGCGACGGCGTCGGCGAGCATGAGGCCGGCGGGGCCGGGGACGGTTTTGGCGTACTCGGCGGCTTCCTTGTCCTTGCCCTCGGAAAGGAGCTTGAGGATCTGATGGAGGCTGCCCGCCGGGGGCATTTTCACCATGTAGATCTCGAAGAACTTGAAGACGGCGGTGGCGGTGGCGAGGAAAGCGAAAGTGAGGATGGGCCAGATCCAAATGCCGCCCTGGCGGATATGCTCCCAGAGGGTCAGCTCCTGGGACTTGATGGCGAGAGCGTTGCCGAGGGTGGAGTCGAAGGGCAGGGTGCCTTGGCCGGCGGCGACGAAGCTGCGGATCTGGCCGTCGAGCTGCGGGCCGAGGGAGGCGACGGTGGGCTCGGCGGAGCCGACACTGAGGGAGAGGCCGGCGATGCCGCCATCGGCGCTGGAGAAGTAGGTCAACGGTCCCACGAGGGCGAAGCTGCCGGGCTTGACTTGGCCGCCGGGCACGATGGCGCGGCCCTCGAGGGAGGAGCCGCCGAAGAGTTCCTTGATGCGGTTGATGGCGGTCTCGACGACCTCGATTTGGGCTTCGAGGCGGTCGGGCCGGGTGAGGGTGCCGTCCTCGCCGGCGAGGAAAAAGCGGTCGAGGACCTCCCCGTAACGCTGGACCTCGGCGAGGTTGATGCGGGAGCGGAAGGTGGTGCCGAACTCATTAACGAGGTTGGCGAGGTAGTCGATTTCGTCGCGCCGGGCATTGACGTCGGACTCGAGCTGGTTGAGGTCGACGGCCTGGGTGTCGCGGATGCGCTGGGCGCGCTGGACCTCGCGGCGTTTTTCGCGCAGCTCGGCCTCGAGTTCGTTGAGTTCGCGGCTGAGCGGGACCTGTTCGGCGCGGATTTCGGCGCGGAGGGCGGAAAGCCGTTCGAGGGCTTCGCGGAGATCGGCCTCGGCGCTGCGGTTGACGGCGTCGAAGTTCTGGCCCGCGGCGAGGAGGGGGAGGAGAAAGAGTGAGGCAAGGACGATGCGTTTCACGGGAAGCGGGCCTTAAAAGAGGTTGCGGATTTCTACCGGGAGGGGGATGAACTCGACCATGGTGGTCTCGCGGGCGTACATGCGGACCAGCTCGAGGATCTGGGGGGCGAGGTCGTCGCGTTGGGTCCAGACCCAGCCGTCCGGCCCGGGGATGCCGAAGCCGCCGTGGGCGGCGGCGTCGTCGGCGTAGAAGGCCACGGCGAGGCCGAAGTAAAGGGTGCGGACCTGAATGAGACCGTCGCCGCCGAAGTCGCGCACTTCCGGGACCATGGTGACGATGGAATTGAAGCGGTCGACCTGGGAGAGGATGCCGACGACGCCCTGCATGCGCTGGGAGATGGAGAGGGGGGTGCCGGCCTCTTCGCTGCGGAGGCGGCTGAGGAGCGGGGCGATTTCCTGGCGGACGGGATCGGGCAGATAGCGGACGACTTCGCGGAGGTTGGCCTCGTAGCGGCTGAGGGTGGTGCGGAGCCGGTTGGCGCGGGCGAGCAGGTCTTCGCGGGCCTCGACCAGCTCGGAGCGGCGCTCATCGGCGGCGGTGGTGGCTTCGCGGGCTTCCTCGATCTGCTCGGTGAGCAGCGCAAGTTCGCGCCGGTAGATCGAGATGAGATCGCGGGTGGCCTGTTGTTGGGTTTCCCAGTCGGAGCGCTCGCGGGAGATGATGCGCTCGGTTTCGACCCATTGATCGAGGGAAGAGAGGGTGCGGTCGAGGGGAGTGTCCTCGGCGGCAAGGGGTTGGACTCCGGCGGCGCCAAAAAGCAAGGCGGCCGCCCCGGCCAAGAGGCGGCCCTTCGACAGGCTCAGGACGCTGAAGGCCTTCGACAGGCTCAGGCCGCTGGGGCCCTTCGACAGGCTCAGGACGCTGAAGCGGAAGTGGCGGGAAGCGAAACGACGATTCATGAGTGAAAGAAAGGCAAAGGGACCAGGGGCCAACCGGGGGCGAGAGCCGCGGGCGAGATACATCCGGAACCGGGGGTCATTCCAAACCTGGTTCCGGCTGGGGGCTCGGATCAAAGAGAGCGGCGGGGCGGGAAAGTTCCATCCCCGGGAAATGACCCGGCGCTGCGAGCCGCCCATGGGGTGGGCGGGAAAAATATGATGAGAGGATCAAATGGAAAGCCCGTCCGGGGCTGATCGCCGGAGATGGCGACGAGGCTCCGTCCGGGGTGGATTTCGGCGGACAATCAATAGAGCGAATCGAGACCCCTACCCGTCAGCAGGTTTTCTGCCAAGTCAAAAAACCGGTGCTGAATGATGTCTCACGTTTATCGGTAATGCTGGTCAGGTGAAACCGAACCCAGAGGAGAATCGGGTTGAGGCTCACCCTGGGTTTCGCCTGCGGAAGAGCACCCATCCAAGACCCAGCCAGAAGAGCATCGCGATGGTGACGCCGAGGAGAACGGGTCCCGGGCCGAATTGATAAATCAGTGGCAGTGAGGCGGCGGTGAAGAGGCCACCCCCGACAACGGGTTCGAAGAGGAGCTGCTTGTAGCCAAACGCCTCCATCGCTCCGGTTCGGCCCCGGGGATCACTCATTTTCACGAGCAGCAGGCCCACCACGGTCATGCCCATGCCTTGGCCGAAGTTGGCGAGACCGTTCGGCACCCAATCGCGGGGGAACAACACCCTGGCCAGCACGAAGAAGCCAAAGAGATTCCAGGCGATCCCACCAGCGGCAAGAATGGCGAAGGGAGCGGCATGGGTGCCGATGGCGTCGAGGGAAAGGGCGCCAAGCGCGGCCACAATGAGGAGATCGAGCGAAGTGCCGGAGATGCGGTTCATGAGGCGGCGGTCGATGAGCCGCGCATAGCCGAGCTTCCCGCCCAGGAGCTGCACGATCACCCCGCCGATCATGGCGAGCGGAAAGAGCGGAATGTGGCGCATCAGTTCCGGCCAGCCCAGCGGCTCCAGCCAAGCCTCCTCCGCGCGGATCATGCCTTCGAGAAGAAGCCAGCCCAGGCCGATGGAAAGGCCGATGAAGCCGAGGTGGATGGAAAGCGGTTCAATCGACTTGTCGCGCACGCGTTCATCGACCGGCTCCTCCTCGCGGTTTTCGTGCTCACCGAGCGAGTCTTCCTCCTCCTCCGTTGGCTGGTCGGGCGGTTCGATGTGGCCCTTCCAGACCGCCCAGTTGATCGCCACGGTGCCGAGAATCACACCCATGACCACGCCGATGGTGGCAAGGCCGAGGGCGAGGTCCGCTCCGTCCGCAAATCCCAATTCCCGAAAGGTGTCGCCAAGGCCGGCGGCGGTGCCGTGTCCGCCTTCGAAGCCGATTTCGATAAGCGCTCCGGCGAGGGGGTTGAGCCCCCAGGCTGGCGCGAGCAGGAACAGCACGAGGCTGAGGCCGACGACATATTGGCCCCAGGCGAGGGTTTGCCCATGGACGACCATCGGGCCGGCCTGCTTCCAAATCGTGCGCGGGTTGGGGATGGGTTTGCCGAGAAACAGCGCGGCGAAAACCACGCTGATGAGCAATCCCGGCAAGCTTGACCAAGCCTCGAGGACGGGCTCTGTCCAAATGCCGTTGGCGAACCGGGTGCCGGGATCGAAAAACCGGCCCAGCACCTGCGGTCCGGCCAGCAGGGCGATCATCCCGGCGATGATTGAGCTGGGCAGGAAAAGGCGGCGCAGCCATCGGACACGATTGCGAACCCATTTGCCCGCGAGGATGAGCAGGCCGATGAGCAGAACGGCGGCGAAAACGCTTTGCAGTGACATGTCCGGGGCGCCCGGTCCGGGCGGCTAGCCGTGGCGGCCTTCGAAGTAGAAGCGGAGGAGCGCCTGGGTGCCCTCGTCGTCGCCGCCGCCGGCGGAGAGTTTTTCGTAGAGGGAGCGGGCGAGGGCGAGGCCGGGAAGGGGGAGCTGCATGGCCTCGGCGGATTCGAGGGCGATCTTCATGTCCTTGATGAAGTGCTTGACGAAAAACCCCGGGGCGTAGTCGCCCTTGAGGGCGCGGGGGGCGAGGTTGCTCAAGGACCAGCTCCCGGCGGCTCCGCTGGCGATGCACTGGAGGACACGCTCGGGATCGAGGCCGGCTTTTTTGGCATAGGCGAGTGACTCGGCCACGCCGACCATGATGGAGGCGATGGCGATCTGGTTGCTCATCTTGGTGTGCTGGCCGGCGCCGGGGCCGCCTTGGAGAACGATGTTTTTGCCCATGGCCTCGAAGAGGGGAAGGGCGCGGGCGAAGGTGGCTTCGTCGCCGCCGACCATGATGGAGAGGGTCGCCTCGCGGGCGCCGCGGTCGCCGCCGGAGACGGGGGCATCGAGGCAGGCGAGCCCGCGCCGGGCGCCTTCCTCGGCGATGCGGCGGGCGAGCAGCGGGCTGCTTGTGGTCATGTCGATGGCGAGCCCGCCCTCGGGCAGGGCGGCGAGGATGCCGCCGGCGCCGAGGTAGACGGCCTCCACATCCCGGGGGTAGCCGACGATGGTGATGACCACGGCGGCCTCCCGGGCGGCATCCGCCGGGGAGTCCTTCCAGACGGCCCCGCGGGCGACGAGGTCGTCGGATTTGCTGCGGGTGCGGTTGTAGACGAAAAGCGGATACCCGGCGTCGAGGAGATGGCCCGCCATGCTGCGGCCCATGACGCCGGTGCCGATGAAAGCGAGGGCTGGTTTGCTCATGGACGGTTTGGGATGAAGGCGGCGAGTGTCGCTTCACCGGGGACGCGGCGTCAACGGCGGGGGTGAAGAAAATGCCGCGCTCCGCCCCGGCCTTCGCCCGGAAGACTCGACTCCGGACCGGCTGGTGGCCCAAGTTGGCGGTATGCCCACGCCTGCCCCGACCTCGCGACCCCTGAGAATTTTGGCCATCGGAGCGCATCCCGATGATTGTGAATTCAAGTGCGGGGGCGCGGCGGTCCGCTGGGTCGCGGCGGGGCACCGGGTGAAGTTCGTCAGTGTGACGGACGGCCGCAGCGGTCATCACGAGCACCACGGCCAGACCCTGGTCGGGCGCCGCGCCGCGGAAGCTGCCGCCGCGGCCGCGATCCTCGGGGTGGAGGCGGAAGTCCTGGGCTTTCCCGACGGCTCTTTGGAGCCTTCGCTGGAGTTGCGCCAGGCAATCCTGCGGGTCGAGCGAATCTTTGCGCCCGACCTCGTCCTGACCCACCGGCCGAACGACTACCACCCCGACCACCGCTACACCTCGCAGGCGGTGCAGGACGCCGCCTATCTCGTCCAGGTGCCGGCGGTGGCACCGGAGGCGCCCGCCCTCCGTCACAATCCGGCGGTGGCGTATTTTTCCGACCGGTTTCTCAAGCCGTATCCATTTTCTCCCGACGCCGTGGTGGTGGTGGACGAAGTTCTGGAACAAAAAGTCCGGGCGGTGCACTGCCACGCCAGCCAAGTCTATGAGTGGCTGCCCTATGTCGCCGGCGGCGATGACGCCGTGCCGGCCGACGAAGCGGGGCGGCTGGAGTGGCTGGCGGCGCGGGTGCGCGCGCGGGATGAGGCCGTTGCGCAGCGCCATCGCGCCGACCTCATCCGACTCCTCGGTGAAACCCGCGGCCGGGCCGTCCGCTGTGTGGAGGTGTTTGAATTTTGTGAATACGGCGGGGTGCTGGCCCCGGCGCAGATCCGAAATCTCTTTGATGACAGCGGGGCTGACTGATGTGGCCTGTTGGTGTGCTGCCAGGGTTGGGTTCCACTTAGGCTTGCACTGTGTTGGGGGAGTTTTTGAATGCCAGCCAGCCCCATGACTGCCTCCCGCCCCCCCGGCTTTCTGCGCCGCGCTTTCCACTGGCTGCGTCCGCCCCAGCTCTGGATGCCCATTGTGCTTGTGCTCGGCGGGGCTTTTTGCGGGATCGGCCTGCTCACCGTTCACCTCTCCAACGCCACCTCCTACCTCTCCGATGATCCCCGGGCCTGCATTAACTGCCACGTCATGATCCCGCAGTACGCCTCCTGGGAGCGGGGCAGCCACGGGCGGGTCGCCACCTGCAACGATTGCCACGTGCCCCACGACCACATCGCCCGCACCTACTATTTCAAAGCCATGGATGGCAGCCGGCATGCCTACATGTTCACCTTCCGCCTGGAGCCACAGGTCATCCAGATGCACGCGGCGGGTCAAAACGTGGTCCAGGAAAACTGCATCCGCTGCCACGAGCACCAGCTCCACCGCACCGGCCTGCGCGAAGTCACCGGCTCGATGGCCCGCCACGGCGAAGGCATGCTTTGCTGGGAGTGCCACCGCGAGACGCCCCACGGCCGCGTCAACAGCCTCGCTTCCGTCGAGCACGTGCGCGTGCCGGGGCTTTCCCCCGCCATCCCCGAATGGCTGAACCGTTTCGCCCGGCCCGGCGACCCGCCTGCTCCCGTCCCCTTTCACGGTCATCCCCCGATTGAACCCGAACCATCCGCCCCATGAAAACGATCGCCCAACGTATTGAAGAAAAACCCTGGCTCGGCTGGGTCCTCTTTGGCGTCACCCTGCTGCTGGTCTTTCTCTTCGGCCTCTTCGGCGCTTCGATCATCGAGCGGCGGCAGGAGGCATTCATCACCCAGCAGGTCCAGCCGCTACCCGACTGGGAGCCGCGCAACGAAGTTTGGGGCCAGCAGTACCCGCGGCAGTTCGAGCGCTACCGGCAGACCGCGCGGACGGACTTTGCCAGCAAGCACGCCGGCTCCACGATGATCGATTATCTGGAGAAATACCCGGAGATGGTCATCCTCTGGGCGGGCTACGCCTTTTCCCGCGACTACAACCAGGGCCGCGGTCATTACTACTCCGTGCATGATGTGCGGGAAACGCTTCGCACCGACGTGCCCCAGCCCGGCACCTGCTGGACCTGCAAGAGCACCGACGTGCCCCGCCTGATGAACGAGCTCGGCGTGGAGGAGTTTTACGCCAAAAACTGGGCTGAACTCGGCCCCGAAGTCGTCAACCACATCGGCTGCCAGGATTGCCACGATCCGCGCACGATGGACCTGCGCATCACCCGGCCGGCGCTGGTGGAGGCCTTTGCCCGCCGCGGGCAGGACATCAATGAAGTCACCCACCAGGAAATGCGCTCGCTGGTCTGCGCCCAATGCCACGTGGAGTATTACTTTGCCAAAGAGCCCCGTGGTTACCTCGTCTTCCCGTGGGATCGCGGCCTTGGGGCGGAGGACATGGAGGCGTATTTCGACGCCATCGAGCATGCCGATTGGATCCATGCGCTCAGCCGCGCGCCCATGATCAAGGCGCAGCATCCCGACTATGAGCTATACCTCACCGGGGTGCACGCCGAGCGCGGGGTCTCCTGCTCGGACTGCCACATGCCCTACCGCAGCGAAGGCGGGGTGAAGTTCACCGACCACCACCTGCAGAGCCCGCTCAACAACATCGCCAATGCCTGCCAGGTCTGCCACCGCGAGAGCGAAGCCACTCTCCGCGACGGGGTTTACGCCCGGCAGGACCGGATCGCCCAGCTCCGGCGCATCGTCGAGCCCCAGCTCGCCGCCGCCCACATCGAAGCCAAGAAAGCCTGGGATGCCGGCGCCACCGAGGAGCAAATGGCCCCGGTGCTGACGCTGATCCGGCATGCCCAGTGGCGGTGGGATTTTGTCGCCGCCGCCAACGGCATGGGCATCCACTCCCCGCTGGAGTCGGCCCGCATTCTCGGCACCGCGATCGACAAGACCGGGCAGGCCCGCCGGGAACTCACCCGGGTGCTCCATACCCTCGGAGTGACCGAGCCGGTCGAGATGCCCGACATCTCCACCAAGGCCAAGGCCCAGGCTTACATCGGCCTCGACATGGATCAGCTCCGCGAAAACAAGGACGCCCTCCTCCGCGATGTCGTGCCCGGCTGGATACGGGAGGCGGAGGAGCGGGAGGCGGCCATGCAGCCGGCGGCACGCATCCCCCGGGCCGGCACCGGTTTCGCTCCCGGAGCGAGCCCGCGGCGCTGAGACGGGCCCGCGGCGAACTGCTGCGGCGAGCAAGCCCCAGGAGCAGCCTTCAGGGCGTCCCTGCCATTCGGTGTTTCAGCCAGCTTTCTTCGCGAGCGATCCGCCCCGATTCCAGCGCGGTGGTGCAAAGGTTCCAAGCGTTACCTTTGAGGTCGCTGCCATGGCTGGTCCCATGGGCTGCCGCACACAGAGATGGAATCGTCCATCCATGAGCTGTGCGGGAATGGTCAATCCAATGGATGTGCCCACTTGAGTCCGGGGAAACGACCGAAACCGCGGTCGCAGGTTACCAAAGTGCAACCTGTTTCCACGGCCAGAGCAGCATGAAATGCGTCTGCGGCGAAGTTTCCCGAAGCTTCCGCCCGACGACAGAGTTCTAAATAGATTTCCCAATGCTTGGGACCCGGCATGAGGATGCACACACCGGGGCGGGAACGAAAATCCTCTATAAACTCGAGAGCCAAAGATAGGGGTGTCGGCTCTTTGAAGATTTTAGGGTGCGTTATGATGCGCAAACATCCACTGAGCACGAGGTCGGAAACAGCAACTCCCTGTGCCTCTTGCATCGAGGTTTCCAGCCAAAGGCGATACTCATTGTGCCTATGTGCATCTTCCCGGTGAGCGTAAACCAAGACGTTGACATCCAATAAGTTCACCTGCCCTCCATCATGTCGAGAATTCCGGACGACGAGTTCAGATCCACACCAGGCAAAGTCCCCGTTCCCCGAAACGTCTTGAGAGGCGGTATCGGTGCCGCTGTCGAATGCTTGGGGCGGGAGACCAAGGCGATCCTCAGCGCATCCTCAATCACCTCTCCCAAGGTTTTCCCCGTTGCCTGCGACACGCGCTTGGCATGCTCGAGCAATCCGTCCTCAATGGAAACAGTCGTCCTCATGCATCACAACATATTGCATGTGCATCGTGATGTCAAAGCCCGCTTGCCGTCGAGAGCGTCTCAACGCCGGAGTCGAAGTTTGAGCGCCATCTTGGCGCTTTACACCCATCCATGAATCTGTTCGCCGGCGATGCATGGATGACATCCTTCGCGATCGCACCACGCCCAGCCCCTTGAACATGTTTCCTGCCGTCGATACCGGTCCAGTCCTCCCATGCCACCCGCCTTCTCTCCTACCGGCCCCTCCTTCGGCGCCCATGTCTCCATCGCCGGAGGCCATCACCGGGCCCTGGAGCGGGCCACCGCCCTCGGCTGCGAGCACGCGCAGGTTTTCACGAAAAACAACCTCCAGTGGTTTGCGCGGCCACTGGATGAAGCGGGCGTGGCAGCTTGGGGCGAAGCGCGCGAGTGCACCGGGCTCGCCGCCGTCTTCGCCCATGCCGGCTACCTGATCAATCTCGCCGGGGAAGATCCGGAAAATCTCGACCGCTCCCGCCGCTCGCTTCTTGACGAACTGGAGCGCTGCCGCCGGCTCGGGCTGCCCTTCATCGTGCTGCACCCGGGGTCGCACCGCGGCCGCGGGGCGGAGGCCGGTCTGGAGCAAGTCCTGGCATCTCTGGACTGGATCTTTGCGCGCTTCGACGGGGCGACCCGGATCGCGCTCGAATTCACGGCCGGCCAAGGCGACGCTTTGGGCCGCAGCATTGAGGAGATCGCCTGGCTGCTGGACCACTCCGCGCACCGGGACCGCCTCGCGGTCTGCCTCGACACCTGCCACCTCTTCGCCGCCGGCTACGACCTCCGCACGGCCGCGGACGTCGATCGGTTTGTCCGCGGATTTCGGAGACAGATCCCCTGGGAGAACGTGGTCTGCCTGCATGCCAACGACAGCAAGGGCGACCTTGGTTCGCGGATCGACCGGCATGAAGTGCTCGGCCGCGGCCGGCTCGGGGGGCCCTGCTTTGAGGCCATCATCGCGCATCCCGCCTTCCGGGGCCTGCCGTTCTGCCTCGAAACGCCGAAGGGCAAGGACAACATCAATGACCGCACCACCCTGGCCGCGCTCAAGGCCATCCGGGATCAACGCCCGGAACGGAAGGATCGGCCGCCCGGGCGCGGCTGACGCCGGGGGGCGGCCTGTCGGCTTGACCGGCAACCCCAACGGCGGCAGACCGGAGCCATGACCCCGCCCCGCTCCCGCCCCGTCCACCGGGAGGCCTCTCCGGCCCCGAAAAACTACCAGGAAAGCGCCGCATGAAAGCCGCAGTACTCGAGGACTGGAAGACGTTGCACGTGCGGGAGTTGCCCGATCCAACGCCGGGGGCGGAGGAGTGTGTGGTGCGGGTGCAGTGCACGGGGATCTGCGGATCGGATGCGCACATCTATGCAGGCCACCACCCGACGGCGGTGAGGCCGCTGGTGATGGGGCATGAGTTCATGGGCAAAGTGGAGGCGATCCACTCCCGGGAGCGCACCGACCTCATGCCCGGCGACCGGGTGGTGGTGTGGCCGCTCCTGACCTGCGGTCGTTGCCGGGCCTGCCGGGATGGATTCCGCCATGTCTGCCGGGAGTTGAAAGTGCTCGGCGTGCATGCCGACGGCGGATTCGCCGAGCGGGTCAAGGTCCCGGTGGCCAACGTCATCCGCATTCCCGACGGCCTCTCCGATGCGGCGGCGGCGCTGGTGGAGCCCTTCGCCGTCGGTCTGCATGTGAACCGCCGGGCCGGCCTGCGGGAGGGGGATGCGGTGCTGATCATCGGGGGCGGCCCGATCGGGTTCATCTCCGGGCTGGTGGCGCGCTGGCTGGGAGCTGAAAAAGTGGTCTTCTCGGAAATCAATCCCGCCCGGGTGGCGCAGTTGGAGGGGCACGGTTTCACGGTTCTCAATCCGACCGATGGTCCCGTCCTGCCGCGGGCGATGGAAATGACGGGCGGGGAGGGTTTTCCGCTGGTCTATGAAATTTCCGGCTCGCGGCCGGGCGTCCTGCTCGCGACCGGAGCCTGCGGTGTCCGGGGCACCCTCTGCCTGGTCGGCTTCATGGAGGGCCGGCCGGAGTTCGACTGCGTGGCTTGTATTCTGAAAGAAATTACAGTGGTGGGCAGCCGCGTCTATACCCTTGATGAATTCCGGGAAACGCCCGGACTGCTGCTCGGGAAGATGGAGTCCGGCGCGTTCGACCCCGGGATGCTGATCGGGGACCGCCGTCCCTTGAAGGATCTCGATGCCTCGCTTCAAGCGATGATGGCCGGGGAGCTGCCGATGAAGCGCCTGATCTCCTTCGGAGTGGAAACCGTCGGGGTGTAGAAACGGGTCGAGGCGCCACGGGTGGCGGTGATTCCGGGTTTGCGCGGAGCCGTCTGGAAGTGAGACTGTTGCCGCACCAAGCGTTTAGTTTCAACCCCCCGAACCGCCATGACCCCCGCCCCTCTCCACTCCCTCGCCGAGGCTTACGCCCGTTGCCGCTGCCTCGACCTCAGCGTCACCCTCGAGCGCGGCATCCCGCGCTGGCCGACCCATCCCCACCTCGTCATCGACCCAACCGTGACGCATCCACATGATGGATACTACTGCCAGTCGATCTCGATGGCGGAGCATTGCGGCACGCACATGGACGCGCCCTGCCATGCCCATGCCGAGCTGATGGATCAGACGGTGGAGACCCTTTCGCCGACCGCTTTGATCGGCCCGGCCGCGGTGGTGGATCTGGCGCCCTGCGGGCTGGGTCCGGGCGAGACTGCGACGCTCGACCAAGTGCGGGCGGCATTGGAGCAAAGCGGCACCGAGGTGGCGCAGGGGGACATCCTGCTGGTGCACTTTGGCTGGATGCGGTATTGGAGCACCGGGGCGGAGTGGAAGCACTATGCCACCAACCAGCCCGGCCTGGGGGAGGACGTGGCGGACTGGGTGATGGAACGCGGCGTGAAAGCCGTCGGCACGGACACGATCGCGGTCGGCACCCCGGTGAAAGACGGGGTGGCGGGCCGTTGTTTTTTCCACGAGCGGGTTCTGAAGGCCGGCATCCTGCTGGTGGAGTCGCTGGCCCGGCGTGATGAGCTGCCGGGCCGGTGTTTTTTCATCGCCGCGCCGTTGAAGATCCGGGCCGGCTCCGGCTCGCCGATCCGGGCCCTGGCCTTGGTGGATCGGGAGGAGCCGGTCGGCTGATCCTGCCCGCCGGTTTCCGTCGACCCACCTTCAGGCCTCGTCGGGCCGGCGGACGGAAGGGAGGATGGCGACGGCCCAGACCACCACTCCGGCGGCCCAGGCGAGGGCGGCGTAGGCGTAGTGGCTAAGGCGCAGGTCTGGCATCCAATCCGCGGTGACGCGGGTGAGCATCGCCGCGGTGAGCAGAACGGTGAGCGCGAGGACCGGCACAAGGCGGCGGACGAAAAGCTCCGACTGGCCGCTGTGGCCGAGGATGACGCGGCTGGCCACGGTGAAGGTGAGCAGACTGAAGCCGGTGACAAAGACGATGTGGATAAGGGCGCCCTGCCAGACCGGGGCGAACGCCATCGCGGCATAGCCAAGCGGAATCGAGAAGAGAGCGAGGCGGAGGGCGAAGGCGAGGCTGCCCCGGCTGAAGCGGGCCTGATGCACTGGCACCTCGCGGAAAAAGTAGGCGAGGACGGCGGCCGCCCGCAGACCATAGCCGGTGCGAAACCACCCTGCGGCCTCAAATCCGAAGCTCAGCAGCACCACCGCGCCGCAGGCCCCGGCAAATCCCGCCCGCCGCAGCCAGCCCGGCGGCAGGCGCAGCGACTCGGGGAAATCGTGGCGGTTGGGCAGCCCGAAAAACCGGGGGAGCAGAAAGGCCCCGATGCCCATGATCGGCAGGAGCAGAAAGCCTTGGTAGAGAAGGAGCCGGCCGAGCGTGTGGGCGGCCGGCTGCAGGCCGGTTTCGGGGAGGGCGGTGAGGATGAGGAGCAGGGTGCCGGCGAGGCCGCAGGCCATGCCGAGGGCCACGAGCACGAAGCCCGGCGGGGGCGTGTCGCGGCGATGACGGAAACGCCCGGCCAGAAGCCCGAGGTAGCCGCCGAGGAGAAGCAAAAAGACCACATCCCCGGCAATGACTTGCCCCGCGAGGTGCAATCCCGAGAGCAGGAGGAGACCGGCCGCCAAGGTGCCGGAGACGATGAGGCCGATCTTCGGGACCTCCAGCATCCGGGGCAGGGCGGTGCCGAGAAAGCCGACGACAAAGCTGCCGAGAAACCCTTGGATCATGATCCGCGCATGGGGCACCACCGGCCAGGCCTCCAGGCCGCCGTAGAACCACGCCGGCCAAAGCAGCACGCCGACCAGCCCGAGCAGGGTGCCGAGTGGAAAAAGCAGGCGAAACGGCTCCCCGGCGGCGACAAGGGATAGAAACGACGGCGGGCGGGCGGCCAGGGAAACAGAATTCACACCGTCATTGTAACGGCTGCGGCCGATCCGCGCCTTGATCTGGATCAAACTCGGCCGCGGTGGCGGGAACGGGCGGCGAGGGCCAGGAGGGCGAGGGCGGCCACCAGCAGGCCGGCCGCGGAGGGCTCGGGGATGAAGACGAAATCCGTCAGCAGCAAAGAGCCGCCGTCGATCACGACCGCGAAGGAGCCGAGTCCATCGGGCGTTTCCACACGGCCGTCGACGAGGTTGGCAAAGGCGCCGACGATGCCGCCGGCGGCCGTCAGGACGGTCAGCGTATCGGTGGGAAGGATACTGAATGGCGCGGTGCCGAAGAGGTTGATTTCGAGCCGGCTGCCGCCGAGGCTGGCAAGGCCTGCGACCTCGATGAAGTCGTGCTCCACGCCGGCGAGCAGGCCGCCGATGTCGAGTTCGAGGGTGGAGCCGCCGAAGAGCATCAGATTCTGCCCGACGGTCATGGATCCCGCTCCCGTCGCGGGGCCGGGGGCGAGCCGGCCCGGGGAGAAAACCTCGACCCGCTGGAAGTTGGTCGTGCCGGCAAGGGTGCCGGCGACGACGCGGGTGGTGCCGGTGTAGGTGTTCGCGCCCGTGAGGATGAGCGTTCCCGCTCCGGTCTTCAGGAACGCCATGCCCTCGTTGATTTCGGAGATGCCGGCTTCGATGGTGACGGTGAAGCCTTGGGTATCGATGAAACCGCCGCTGTCGGTTTCGCCGCTCCGGCCATTGAGCTGGATGGTGCGGCTCTCCGGGAGGACGAGGTCGGCGTGGGCGCGGAGGCCGCCCACGGTGCTGCCGAAGGTGCGGTCGCCGAGAGTGACGGGGTTGTCGGGATGGCCGAGGGAACCATCGGAGACGATGCCGAGGCTGCCGTTGAAGCCGCCGGCGCCGACGACGATGGCACTGGTGAAATCGTTGTCCGGGTTGGCGAGGAGGACGTCATAGCGCACGGGCTCGTCCCAACTGCTGCCGCCTGAAAAACGGATCGGGTTGGATCCGGTCAGTTTGCGCTCGATAATGATCGCCCGGCCTTGGGCGGTGAACCCGCCGCCGCCTTCCGCGATGACCAGGTTGAGGCTGTCGTCGATGACGAGAGGGGCGGGCGTTAGGGTGGAGGTGCCGAGGAAACCGTCATCGAGGAGGATGGTGTTGCCGGTGCCGCCGAGGGACTGGGTGCCGGCGACAAAGAGGGTGGCGCCGGAGCGGACGGTGAGCCCGCCGGTGAATGCGTTGCTCCCGCCGAAGCGAACGGTGTCCGCGAAGAAGTTGGGATGACCGATGACCACCCCGCCTTCGCCGGTGATGCTGCCGTCAACGACCCCGCCTCCGGTGATGGTAAGCGTTCCGCTGCCGAGCTGGATCGCGGAGCCCGCAAAGCTGTTGAAGAGGCTGCGGACTTCGAGGTCGAAGCCGTTGAGATCGAGCGTGGCACCGGCGGCGATGGTCTGGATTTGGGTCCGGGGGCCGAGGGCGTTGTCCACGCCCATGCGCAGGGTGCCGCCGAGGATGGTCACCGGATTGTCGGCGGCGGACTGGGTGTTGGCGGTATTCAGGGTCAGACTACCAGCTCCCTCCTTGGTCAGTCCAATGCCGGCAAGCGTCTGGTTGAAGACGACATCGAAGCCGTTGGTGTCGACGTTCATGAAGCGAAAGGCGGTCGAGCGCGTGGCGGCGACCTCGAAGTCGGCGAGCGCGCGGAGCCGTCCGGGTTGGTTGGTGCCGCCCGCGAAGCGGCCGATGTTGAGCGCCCCGGCGGGTGCGCCGATGGCGGCGTCGGAACCGATTTCGAGGGTGGCGAGAAAGACCTCCGTGCCCAAGGCTTGGGTGTTTTCTCCGGTAAGGCGGAAGATGGTGTTGTTCTGGTTGGCCCCACCCAGACCGAGCCGGGCGTTGCCGGTAGTATCGGCATCAATGGTGACCGTTGCTCCGGCCCCGGCGCTGATGCGGCCTCCATTCGCCGCAAGCGTTTTGTCGGCGCCGATGGTCAGGCTGGTGGAGGCGGAGAGCGTGCCGCCGCTGAGATCGACGCCGCCGACTTGGTCGAGTTGGTCGGGCTGCGTGATCCCGACGATGGTGGCGAAACCGGTGTTGGGATGGGTGCCTATGACCAGCCGGCCGGCCGTGAGGGCATCACCGGCGCCGAGCGAGACAATCGAACCGGTGGCCAGGGTGAGGTCACCGGCGCCGGCATCGAAGGTGGTCGGACCGGTCCGATTGAGGCCACCGACAATGTCGAGACCGGCGCCTTTCAGGCTGGCTCCGGCGCCGAGGGTGGTGGTGCCGGTGAGCCGGAGTGCGCCGGCGGCCTCGATGTTGCCGGCAGCACCAACGGCGGTGTTGTTGATCGCGAGGAGCCCTGGTTTCGAGGACATGAGGGTGGCATCGGCGCCGACGGCGACGGACCCACCGACCATGGTCAGGTCGGCTACGGTGAGAGTCCCATCGACCACTTGGAGCTGCGAGCTGCCGAAAAAGTGGAGAGCACCCTCGACCGTGCCGTGGCCGCGAAGCACATCGGAGAATCCGACCAAGCCGGTGCCCTCGGGCAATTGCAGCGTGCCGCCGCCGAGCTCCGTGAGAATGCCGAGCAGGAAGTTGCCCGCGCTCTCGACGACGAGGGTGCCGTCACCGATGGAGAGCGTGCCGCGGCCATGGAAACCGTTCTCAATGGCACGGCCGACCCGGAGGGTTTCCCCGGAAGCCACCGCGATTCCGCCGCCCGCTTCGACGATCACCTTTGAGTCAAGATGTCCGGCTCCGGCGATGCCGCCGCCGGAGCGGATGACGGTGGACCGGTCCACGTTGACCGGACTTTCCGCGGAGAGGTTCAGTTGGCTGCTTCCGACGCCCCCGCCGACCACGAGCTGGAGCACATCGGTGGGAGCGGTCGGCCCGTCCACGACGGTGCCGCCTTCGGGAGCGATGAAGATGCGCTGGTTGGGCCCGGGGGCGGTGTTGAGGTTCCAGTGCCCCGCGGTGTTCCATGAACCAGTGCCCTCTTGGACGAATCGGAGGTCGGCCCGGTCCGGGGTGACCTGCACCTGCAGGTCGTCAAAGGTATGCGTCTCCTGGAGCGTGCCGCCCTGGGAATCGAACAGGAAAACCCGCACGGCCACGAAGGGCTGGTCCGTGGTGAAGCCGTAAAAGACACCCTCGGAATCGCCGGGGATGTGGCCGGGAACGGCGAGGATGGCACCCCCGCCGAAGTCGAGTTCGAAGGTCAAGCCACCGCCGACCCCGGCTTCGGCGTTGTCGAAAAAGCCGCCCCAGCCGAGGCTGCCGAAGGGCGTGGCCCAGATGGTGGACGGCCCCGGATCGCGGGCAATGTCGAGCCAGCGGTTGTTCTCGATCAAGCCGTTGTCGGTGACAACGTCCAGGAAAGGGACTCCGAGCGAAAAATCATCCAGCACCACGAAAGGCCCGATGGCGGCCTCGAAGGCGGTGCGGTCGTTGAAAACCGTGATGGTTTGGGCGGAGCCTGGGGTGAGGTTGGCGAAGGCGAAGGCGGCGAGCGCGCAGGAAAAGGGCAGAGGGAAAGGCTGGGTCTTCATGGTGGAGGAACGAAGTTGCGGTGGATGCCGACGAGTTCTTCCGGGAATTGCCGGCCGGGTTTCCCCGCGTCTCCGTCTTTTGGCTCGTCTTTCTGCTGAATTCGGGCAGTGCGTGATGCGACGACCGATGTTTCCGACGACCAACTGGACGCGGCTGGCCGTGGCGACGATGGAGGGGCAATCCGCCGGCCGGGAGGCATTGGCGGCGCTCTGCCGCGACTACCGCCCGGCGATTGTGGGACACTTGCGCGGGCGAGGATTTCCCGAAGCGGAGGCGGAGGACCTCGCGCAGCAGTTTTTTGTCAGCCTGCTCAACTCCCGGGCCTGGCGGCGGGCGGACCGTGCCAAAGGCCGATTCCGTTCATTTCTCCTCGGCATTCTGGAGCATGTCATCGCTCATCGGCGGGAGCAGGGGCGGGCGCAAAAACGTGGGGGCGGGGTGGTGCCGCTGAGCCTGGACGCCTTGGCCGAGGAAGGCTTTGATCTGCCCGAGGCGCCGACCGATGCGGCCCGGCTGTTCGACCGGGAGTGGGCGCTGCGGATGGTGGAGCTGGCCTTGGCGGCGATCGAGGCGCAGTGGGCGGCGGGCGGCAAGGCGGACGAATTCGCGGTCCTGCGCGGGTTTCTGCCCGGGGCGGAAGATCCCCCGGCTTACGAGGCTGCGGCGGCCCGGCTGCAGCTTTCACCGGCGGCGGTCAAATCGGCCATTCACCGCTTGCGGAGGGCCTTCCGCGCCCAGCTCCGGTCGGCGGTGGCGCGCACCGTGAGCCTGCACGAAATCGATGCCGAGCTGGCTCACCTGCGGCGGGTTCTGGAGGGTTGAGGCGGGCGGGGAGACAAAACCGAAACCCGCCGGGCTGAATTCGGAAAATGGATACCACCATGCCTTCACTTCACGGACCGGTGCACTGTGGCCGCTGCGGTGCGCGCTACGATGCCGACCGCTTCGGCGGTCTCTGCCCGGCCTGTGCCATCGCCTGGGCGCTGGAAGCGGCCGAGGAGGAGGCGGATGCCCCGGAAGTCAACTTCGCCGGGCATGCCCTGCTGGGGGAGCTTGCCCGCGGCGGCATGGGGGTGGTTTACCGGGCCCGCCAGCTCCAGCCGGAGCGGGAGGTGGCCTTGAAGTGCTTGCAGGGGATGGCCCTCGGCGCGGAGGCTCTGCGGGAGCGTTTCCGGACCGAGGCACGGGCGATGGCAAACCTGGACCATCCCGGCGTGCTCCCGATCTATCAGTTCGGCGAGGCCGACGGAGTGCCCTTTTTCACCATGAAACTGGCCCGGGGCGGGACCTTGGCCGACCGGGCCGCCGCCCTCCGCGGGGACTGGCGGGAGGTGGCGCGGTTGCTGGCCGAGGTGGCGCGGGCGGTCCAGTATGCCCACGACCGCGGCATCCTCCACCGCGACCTCAAGCCCGGAAACATCCTCTTCGATGAAGCGGGCCGGGTCTTTGTGGCCGACTTCGGGATCGCCCGCATCCTGCAGGAGACGGCTTTGGCCGGCGAGGCCGGGGAAACGCCCCCCGCCACCGCCTGTCCCGGCACTCCCGCCTACCTGGCGCCCGAGGCGATCGACGGCGGCGACTATACCGCGGCCGCTGATATCTGGGGCTTGGGCGCGGTCCTGCAGGAGCTGCTGGCGGGCGGGCCGCCCTTTGCCGGGGAGACCCCCGGGCAGTTGGCGGATTGTATCCGGAAAATGGATCCGCGGCCAGCCCTTCCCGGGGTGCCGGCGGACCTGGCGGCGATTGCCCGCAAAGCGCTGGCCAAGGCACCGGAGCAGCGCTACCGCGCGGCGCGGGAGTTTGCGGACGACCTCGAGCGGTGGCTGCACGGTCATCCGGTGATGGCGCGGCCGGCCTCACGGGCGCGGCAGGCGGTTTTCTGGGCGCGCCGCAACCCCGCCCCCGCCTTCAGCGCGCTCCTCGTGGTGATCTCGGCGGCGGTTTTTGTGCTCCTGCAGGCGCGCAGCAACCATCTTCTGCGAGTGGCGCTGGGCGAGTCGTACCTGCAGGAGGCGCGGCAGATGCGGGCGGCGGATCAGCCGCAGGCGGCACTGGCGCAGGCTCGGGCGGCCGCCGGCCTGCTGCCCCGGTCGCGCGCGGCCGAAGTGCGCAGCGAAGTGGCGGCCGCCTTGGCCGCGCCGGACTGGATCCTTGAAGCGGAATGGCCCGCCGCCCACGAGGCCGTGTCTGGTTTCGAAGCCTTTTCGCCCGACCTCGAGGCTTGGATCGTTTCCGCGCCGGGCGGAACTTACCGCGTCGTCGACACCCGCAGCGGGGAAGTGCGCCGGACGGTTGCGACCGCGACCACGGATCAGCCGATCCGGTTTCTGACCGAAGGCCCTCCCGGCCGGATCGTCTCCATCCATCGTGGCGGGCACACGGAAATCCTCGCCCCGGACGACACCCGTTGGATCCACCGGGCCGAAAGCTGGGAGCGGCGGCTGGAGCCGGCCCTGCATCCCGATGGGGAGCGGTTTGTCCATGTCGACGGGGACGGCGTTTGGATCGGCACCCTGGAGGAGCCGCGGCGGTTTCGCATCGTGGAGTCGCCGGTGGAGCCGCACCCGCTCGTTCTGGATCCGCGCGGGGAGCGGTTGTTTCTCTTGGCGGGCGACCCGCCCGTGCCGGAGGTCCGGTCGGTTGCGGATGGGACCTTGCTGTATCGGATCGAGGACTACCGGTCCCGACCCAATCGGGCAGCCTGGTCACCTGACGGGCGTTGGCTGGCGGTGGCGGTGGCGGAGGCCGGGTTTGTGGTCCGGATCCATGGCTCGGACGACGGTCGCCTGGAGCGCGAGTTTGCCGATCATACCGGTCAGGTGGCTCATCTTGCCTGGCATCCCGATGGGCAGTCGCTGGCTACGGTGGGCGGGGACCAGCGGCTGCTCTGGCGTTCGATCGCCGCCGGGGGCTTCCGGCTGAGCCGGCCCGCGGCGGCGCGGGCGCTGGAGTTTGACCGCGCAGGCGGGCGGCTCGGATACAGCCCCACCGGGAGTGTGCTCGGGCTGCTGCGATTGGAGCCGTCGGCGGTCTATCGGACCTGGCCGAAACCGGAACTCAACACACCCAATTCCGGCTATGCCCTGGCCCTTTCCCCCGATGGCGGCTGGGTGGCGGTGATCGGCCGGGAGGCGCTGGTGTTTTGGGATGCGCGGGACCGGCGGGAACTGTGGAGGGTCGGGCTGGACGGGCCCTGCGACTGGGCCACGGTCGGGTTCGCCGGTGGCGGTCTGTACTGGTCGGGGCTGTTTCTGGGGTTGTGGACGGCGGAGGTGGACGGGGCGGGGCGGCTCGGCGAGATTTGGGAGGTGGGGCTGACCCCCCGTTGCATGCTGGTCGAGACCGCGCGGGACGGCCGTTCGCTCGTGGTGGTGCAGGAGCGTGAGGAGGTGGACGGCTTCTGGCTCTGGCCGGACGGGGACTCCGCCCGAGCCCGCCTGCTCGCCGCGGAGTATCCGATGGTCGGATACCGATTGATCCCGGGAGCCGGGCACGGATTCTCCTCCCATTGGAGCGATCCCGACATCCACATCTGGGATGCCGCCAGCGGGCAACGGCTGCGGGGACTGGGGTTGCCGCTGCCGGCGGCGGGGGAGCCGAGTCCGGACGGGCGCTGGCTGCTGGCCAGCACGGCGGAGGAAAACACCCTCTGGGATACGGCCGATTGGCGTCGGGTGGCGGCTTGGCCGGCCGGCCCGGGGGAGCGGGAAGTGTTTACCGCGGCCTTTTCTCCCGATGCCCGGCTGCTGGCGAAAGGGCGGCCCGATGGGGTGATTGAGCTGCGGAGCGTGCCGGATGCCGCACTGGTGCTGGAGCTGATCCCTCCGGGCCCGCTCTCGCTGCGGCAGGTGGCTTTCAGTCCGGACGGGAGCCGCCTCCTGGGGCTCGATACGCAGGGCCAGATCGTGGAGTGGCGGCTGGAGGCGCTCCGCGGCGAACTGGCCGCCCATCGTCTCGGGTGGTGAAGGCTGGCGGAGAGCTACCGTGGGTCAGGACACGGCGCTTGGTTGGCTGATGGGGCATTGCCCGGCGGACAAAACCTGCCACAGTGCGGGGCATGCCGAGTGATCATGAGTTGGGCCGGAGCTGGCGCGGCCGGGGCGCGGGGGGCAACCCGGCCAACCGCTTCGAGACCGTGCGCATCGAGGCGGATCCGGAAGCGGCGCCGGAGGACCGGCCGCGGCCGGAGACTTGGTTTCTCGATGATCTCAGCCAGACGGTGATCAGCCGCAACACCAGTCCGGACCTCGGTTTTTCGGCGAGCCTCAACCCCTACCGCGGTTGCGAGCACGGCTGCATTTATTGTTATGCCCGGCCGACTCACGAATACCTCGGCTTCTCGGCCGGGCTGGATTTCGAGACCCGGATCATGGTCAAGCGGCGGACGGCGGAGCTGCTGGAGAAGGAACTGGCCGCCCCGCGCTACCAGCCGGAGACGCTCGTGTTGAGCGGAGTGACCGATCCCTACCAGCCGGTCGAGCGCGAACTGCGGCTGACCCGTGGGTGCCTGGAAGTGCTGGAGCGCTGCGGCCACCCGGTGGTGATCATCACCAAAAACCGGCTGGTGGCGCGGGACAAAGACATCCTCGCCCGGCTGGCGCGGCGGGGACTGGCGCTGGTCCTGATCTCGTTGACGACGCTGGACGCGGAGCTGGCCGGGGTGATGGAGCCGCGGACGGCCCGGCCGGAGCTGCGGCTGCGCACGGTGCGGGAGCTGGCGGAGGCGGGCATCCCGGTGGGGACGCTCTTCAGCCCGATCATCCCGGGGCTGACGGACGAGGAACTGCCGGCGCTGGCGAGGGCGGCCGCGGAGGCCGGGGCCTGTTTCGGGCAATACGCGCTGCTGCGCCTGCCGCATGCGGTGGCCGACCTGTTCACGGATTGGCTGGAGCGCACCCTGCCGGGGAAAAAGGACCGCATCCTGGAGCGTATCCGGGGGGTGCGGGGCGGAGGCTTGAACGAAAGCCGCTTCGGTGTGCGTCTGCGGGGCGAAGGCTTTTGGGCGGAGCAGGTGCGCAGCCTCTTCACGGTGGCCTGTCGGCGGGCCGGCCTGGCCACCAAGGGGCCGGAACTGACCACCGGGCACTTCACGCCGCCGGGCCCGCGGCAGCTTTCGCTTTTCGAAACATGAGCGCCTCTTGGAGAGAACGGTTGATCAGCCCGCTGATGCGGCTTCCCGGGGCGCTCACGTTCTGGAAAGCCGCCCGGGATACGCCGGTGCGGTTAGCCGATCTGCGCCGCAATTACACTCTCGCCGGGCTGGATGAAAGCGACCTCGCCGCCGATCCGCTCGAGCAGCTCCAGCGCTGGCTGCGCGAGGCGGTCGAAGCCGGGGGCGAAGGCGAGCCCAATGCGATGACCCTGGCGACCGCGGATGCGGAAGGCCGGCCCTCGGCGCGCACGGTGCTGCTCAAGGGCCTCGACGGTCGCGGGGCGGTCTTTTTCACCAACTACGAGAGCCGCAAGGCGGCCGCGCTGGAGGCAAATCCACGGGCGGCACTGCTCTTTCACTGGCCGAAGCTGGAGCGGCAGGCAGCGCTGGAAGGGCCGGTGGAGCGGATCGCGCGGGAGGAGACGGAGGCCTATTTTGCGACCCGCCCGGTCGGCAACAAAGTCGGCGCCTGGGCCAGTCCGCAGAGCAGCGAAATCGCCGGCCGCGGGGAGCTGGAGCGCAAAATCGAGGCCCTGATGAAGGAGTATGCGGGCCGGGAAATCCCCGCCCCGCCGTTCTGGGGCGGCTACCGGGTGCGGCCGGAGCGGGTCGAGTTCTGGCAGGGGCGCCCGAGCCGCCTCCACGACCGCCTGGTGTATTCAAAGAGTCAGGACGAATCTTGGCGGGTGGCGCGGCTCGCGCCTTGAGGCGACGGAAAGCGGGCAGGCTGGGGGGCGCATAGGTAGGGCGGTTTCGCCGAAACCGCCGTCTCGTGAAGGAGGGAAAGGCCCCGGCGTAGCGGAAGCGCGGATGCGCTTTCGGGCATTTGTGCGCAGTAGGGGCGTGAAACGAAGTCGCTCTGCGGCTCCGCTAGGGATGGCGTCGTTTCGTGAAGGGTCCGGCTCCGTCCGGACCGTTCGGCGCTGATGGCGGACACCACTGAGGTCGACCCTCCACCCGCGAGGATGCGGTCGCCCCGCGTGGCGGAGCGACGGAGTCGATTCGATAATGGGCTGCTCAGGCCTTCCCGGCCTGTCCCCGTCTGACCCTGTGGATGATTGGAGGGATGACCTCCGCGTCGTCCGCTGAGAGCCGTGGTCATTCCGCAGCACGGGCAGTTGTAACGCAGCCGCGCAGCGGCTGCGATGGTACGAATCGAATCAGGAGGAGTTTCCCGGGACGGAGCCGCCGTCGGGTCTCAGATTCCCACCGCAGCGCCCTTGGGCAGTCGATTGGGGGCATTTTACGAAAAAGAGACATGAAAGTTCGAAGAAACAGAGCCCCTCAAGAAATGCGTATCTGCTAACACCAGCTATTTATAACGCCATCCAAGACGTGATTTGTTTTCGAATATTTTTCTACAACCTTTGCCTTTTCTGAAGTTTTCTGGGTTGACTGACTATCCTGCAGCATGCAGAAGTTTTGCCGAAAAGGGCTAGAAACCAGCTCTTACTAACTAAACACTACATATATGTTCATGAATATGGGGGGGGGGGGGGGGGGGGGGGGGGGGGGGGGGGGGGGGGGGGGGGGGGG
>REEB01000228.1 GCA_007695295.1 Puniceicoccaceae bacterium | reverse complement strand
GCGACCAAGGCCTGCCCGGGGCGGAAATCTCCCGCCGCATTCTTGAGGAAATCGACATCGCCGAGGTGGTGCGCAAATCCTCGGCCAACTGGGACGGCGGTTACCTGCTCAGCGGCGCCCTCGGCAACGGCGACTGTTTCGTGCTCCGCGATCCCCATGGCATCCGGCCGGGCTTCTATTTCGAGGACGATGAAGTGGTGGCGGCCGCCTCGGAGCGGGCCCCCCTCATGACCGTCTTTGGCAAACGCATCGACGAGGTGAAGGAAATCCCCGCCGGCGGCATGATGGTGGTAAAGCGGGACGGCGCCCTGCGCCACGAGGTCATCCGCCAGCCCGCGCCCACGCCGACCTCCTGCACCTTCGAGCGGATCTATTTCTCCCGCGGCAACGACGCCGACATCTACCGCGAGCGCAAGCAGCTCGGGGCCAACCTCGCCCCCAAGATATGGCAGGCCATCGACGGCGACCTCGAAAACGCCGTCTTCAGCTACATCCCCAACACCGCCGAGACCGCTTACCTCGGCCTCATGGACGAACTGCGGCGGGTCCGTCGCCGGGAGGTCAAAAAGGAAATCCTCAGTGCCGCCCGCGACGGATCCCTCGACGAGGCCCTCATCGACCGCCTCATCCTCAGCAACTGGCCGCGGGGCGAAAAGATCGCCCACAAGGACGTCAAGCTGCGGACTTTCATCAGCCAGGAAAAATGGCGCTCGGACCTCGTCTCCCACGTTTACGATGTGACCTACGGACTGGTCACGCCCGAGGACACCCTCGTCTGCGTGGACGACTCGATCGTGCGCGGGACCACGCTCAAGCAATCGATCCTGAAAATCCTCTCCAGCCTCAATCCCCGCCGCATCATCATCGCCTCGACCGCCCCGCAGATCCGGTATCCGGACTGCTATGGCATCGACATGTCGGAGCTGGGTCGCTTCGTGGCCTTTCAGGCAATGGTGGCCCTGCTGGAAGAGCGCGGCAGCACGGGGCAGTTGCGGGAGGTCTACCTTCGCTGCCTGGCCCAGAGCGACCGTCCCCCGGAGCAGATGGTCAATCATGTGCGCGCGCTCTACGACCTCTTCACCGAAGAGGAAATCGCGGCCAAAATCTCCGCCCTGGTGCGCCCCCGGGATGTACCCTGGACCGGCAAAGTCGAAATCCTCTTCCAATCCGTCGAAGGCCTTCACGCGGCCCTGCCCCGGCATGCCGGCGACTGGTACTTCACCGGCCGCTACCCGACCCCTGGCGGCTACCGCGTGCTCAACCAAGCCTTCATCAACTTCTACGAAAAGAAAGCCAAGCGCAGCTACTGACGCCATGCCCCCGGCCCGCAAGAAACCAACCCAGCCCCGCATTTCCGCCGCCACCTCCGCCGCCTACGCCCGCGCCGGGGTCGACCTCGCCCTCGGCGACCGCGTCAAATCCGGCCTCGGCGGCCTTCTCGCCGGCACCCGGCGGCCCGAAGTCCTCGGGGCGGTCGGCGGCTTCGGCGGGCTCTTCGACATTTCCCGGCTGCCCCACAAATCGCCCGTCCTGGTGGCCAGTATCGACGGAGTGGGGACAAAGCTCAAGCTGGCCTTCGCCACCGGCAAGCACGAGGTCGTGGGCGCGGATCTCGTCAACCACTGCGTCAATGACATCGCCGTGCTCGGGGCGGAGCCGCTCTTTTTCCTCGATTACCTCGGTCTCGGCAAACTCGACCGGGCCGTCTTCGGCAAACTCCTCCGCGGCATGGCCCGGGCCTGCCGGCAGGCCGGCTGCGCCCTGCTCGGCGGGGAGACCGCGCAGATGCCGGGGTTTTATGCTCCCGGTGAATACGACCTCGCGGGCTGCATTGTGGGCGTGGCGGACAAAAACCGCCTCCTCACCGGCGAGGCCATCCGCCCCGGCGATGTTCTCGTCGGCCTGCCCTCGAGCGGCCTGCACACCAACGGTTATTCCCTGGCCCGGAAAATCTTGCTCGAGGATGCCGGACTCGCCATGACCGACCGCATCCCGGAGACGCGGCTGACCGTGGGCGGCTTTCTCCTCCGGCCGCACCTCAATTACGGTCCGTTGCTGGTCGAGGCGGTCGCCCGGCTCAACCCCGGCAACGGCACCAAAAGCCGCCGCGGCCGCGGGCTCTTCGGCGCCGCGCACATCACCGGGGGCGGCTTCGCCGGCAATCTTCCGCGCATCCTGCCCGAGGGCTGCACCGCGATTGTGCGCACCGGGACCTGGGATCCCGGGCCGGCCTTTCCCATGCTGGAAAAGCTCGGCAAGCTGGACCGCGAGGAGGCCCACGCCGCCTTCAACATGGGCATCGGCATGGTTCTGGTGGCGGCGCCGTCCGCTGCCGGCACGCTTGTCGAACTGGCGAAGCCCCACGGCCACCGGGCGGTCGTGATCGGCGAGGTCGTCCGCGGTCACCGCGGGGTGGTCCTCCAGGACTGACGGGCGGACCGCGGCGTCGCTTGGCGGAGACCGGAAATCCGCCTGCCCGAGCTATAACGCTTGCGTTGGATTTTTCGGCCGCGTTGAATGCCCTTTTGGGTTTGCCGCCGCTGCTGGTTTTTCCATCCCGCGAAAGGTCCGTGTGCTCCGCAAACCACTCTCAGTCAGACAATAACCACAAGAATTCGAATACCATCATGGCTGTAAAAGTCGGAATCAATGGATTTGGCCGCATCGGTCGCCTCGTCTTCAGGGCGTTGGTCGACCAAGGTCTCCTTGGAAAGGAAATCGACGTCGTCGCCGTCAACGACCTCGTCCCCGCCGATAACTTGGCATACCTGGTCAAATACGACTCCATCCAGGGGCGTTTTCAGGGCACGGTCCACAGCGAAAAATCCTCTCCCAGCGCCGCCGAGGACGACGTGCTCGTCGTCAACGGCCACAAGATCCGCTGCCTGGCGGTGCGCGAAGGGCCGGCCGCCCTGCCGTGGAAGGAACTTGGCGTGGACATCGTCATCGAGAGCACCGGCCTTTTCACCGAGGACGTGAAGGCCCGCGGCCACCTTGAGGCCGGCGCCAAAAAGGTCATCATCTCCGCTCCCGGCAAGGGCGATGTGAAGACGATCGTGCTCGGCGTGAACGGTGATACGCTGACCAAGGACGACCACATCGTCTCCAACGCCTCCTGCACCACCAACTGCCTTGCCCCCATCACCAAGGTCGTGCTGGAAAACTTCGGCATCGAGGAAGGCCTCATGACCACGGTGCACGCCTACACCGCCACCCAGAAAGTGGTCGACGGCCCCTCCCGCAAGGACTGGAAGGGCGGCCGGACCGCCGCGATCAACATCATCCCCTCCACCACCGGCGCCGCCAAGGCTGTCGGCTTGGTCCTGCCCGAGGTCAAGGGCAAGCTCACCGGGATGGCCTTCCGGGTGCCGACCCCGACCGTTTCGGTCGTGGACCTGACCGTGAAGACGGTCAAGGAAACCTCCTACAAGGAAATCTGCGCCAAAATGAAAGCGGCCGCCGAAGGCCCGTTGAAGGGGATTCTTGAATACACCGAGGACGAGGTTGTCTCGAGCGATTTCATTCATTCGCCGGCGTCTTCGATCTTCGACGCCGGCTCCGGCATCGAGCTGAACAATCGTTTCTTCAAACTCGTGAGTTGGTACGACAACGAGTGGGGTTACAGCAACCGTTGCGTCGACCTCGTGCGCAAGATTGCCGCCCTCCTCTGATCCTGCTCCGCGACTCTCAACCCATCACCTTCCGGGGCCGGCCCGCCGGCCGGCCCCGGTTTCTTCTCAAGCACGCATGGCATCTTTCAAGACGCTCAACTCCGTCGACCTCGCCGGCAAGCGAGTGCTGGTGCGGGTGGACTTCAATGTTCCCCTCGACGGCGACACGATCACCGACAATACCCGGATCACCGCCGCGTTGCCCACCATCCGCCACATTCTGGAGCAGAAGGGCAAAGTCATCCTCATGAGCCATTTGGGTCGCCCCAAGGGCCAGCCCAATCCCAAATACTCGCTCCGCCCGGTCGCGACCGAGCTGGCCAAGCTGCTGGAGCGCCCCGTGGGCTTTGTCAGCGACTGCGCCGGCCCCGAGGCGGCCGCGGCGGTTTCCGCCCTCGGTGAAGGCGGCGTGCTCCTGCTCGAAAACGTGCGCTTTCATGCCGGTGAAGAGAAAAACGATCCCGAACTCGCGGCCCGGCTGGCCGCCCTCGGGGATCTCTATGTCAACGACGCCTTTGGCAGCGCCCACCGCGCCCATGCCTCCACCGCCGGAGTGACGGAAAAGCTGCGCCCCGCGGTCGCGGGTTTCCTGATGGAAAAAGAGCTGAAATTTCTCGGCGAGGAAACGGCCCATCCGAAGCGCCCGTTTGTCGTCATCCTCGGCGGCGCCAAGGTCAGTGACAAAATCAACGTCATCAACCGCCTGCTCGAAAAGGCCGACACCATCCTCATCGGCGGTGCCATGGCCTACACCTTCGCCCTGGCCAAGGGCGGCAAGATCGGCGACAGCCTGAGCGAGCCGGACAAGGTCGAGGTGGCCAAAGCCGCCCTGGAAAAGGCCGAAAAACGCGGGGTGAAGTTTCTCCTCCCGGTGGACAACCAGATCACGGACAAGCTCGATTTCGACAATCTCGCGGTGGGCGAACTCAAGACCGTTGCCGCCGCCGACGGCATCCCCGATGGCTGGGAGGGCGTGGACATCGGCCCCGAAACCATCCAGCTCTTCTCCAAAGAAGTCGCCGGGGCCGCCACCATTCTCTGGAACGGCCCCATGGGCATCTTCGAAATCAAGGCGTGCAGCGAAGGCACCTTCGCCATCGCCGAGGCCGTCGCGGCCAACCCGAATGCCGTCTCCATCATTGGCGGAGGCGATTCCGTGAAGGCGGTCAATCGCGCCGGGGTGGCGGACAAAGTCAGCTTCATCAGCACCGGCGGCGGCGCCAGTCTCGAGTTTCTCGAAGGCAAAGAACTTCCCGGCGTGACTGCGCTGGACCCAGCCTGAACATTTCTCATGCAACGCAAACCGATCATTGCCGGTAACTGGAAAATGAACAAAAACGCCGCCGAGGGCGCCGCCCTGGTGGAGGAAATCGTGGCCGCCGTCGGGCAGGACCACGCTGTGGAGGTAGTGGTCTGCCCGCCCTTCACCGCGCTGGAATCCGTTTCCAGCAAACTCGAAAGCTCGGGCGTGAAGCTCGGTGCGCAAAACCTGTACCCGGAAGCCTCCGGCGCCTACACCGGAGAAATCTCCGCGGAAATGCTGCGGCACTTGTTCGCTTCGTATGTGATTCTTGGACACAGCGAGCGCCGGGCCTACTTCGCCGAGGACGATGCTTTCATCAACCGCAAGGTCCGCCATGCCATCGCCAACCAGCTCAGGCCGATCCTCTGCGTCGGCGAGACGCTGGAAGAGCGCGACGGCGGCAAGACGCTCGAGGTCGTCCGCCGCCAATTGGAAGGCGGGCTCGAGGGAGTGGAGAACGGTGATGCGCCGCTCCTGGTCATCGCCTACGAACCCGTCTGGGCGATCGGAACGGGCAAAACTGCCACTCCGGAAATGGCCCAGGAGGTCCATGCCTTCATCCGGCAGATCCTCGCCAAGCGCTTCAACAAGACGGCGGCCGGCAAGATCCGCATCCTTTACGGTGGCTCCATGAAGCCCTCGAACGCAGCCGAACTGCTCGCCCAAGCCGACATTGATGGCGGGCTCATCGGCGGCGCCTCTCTGGAAGCCAAATCCTTCTTCGAACTCATCCAGGCCGCCAAACAGCGGAGCTGACCAGAGCGTGCGGAGCGGGTGCGCCCGCGATCCCGTGGCCGTCCGCCACTTTGTTACCACATCGTGGATACGGAAAGCTGGCAGAGGCGGCGGCTTGGGGCCGCTCCCAGCGGCCGGTCTTCTGAGCACCGACTCCGCCGCGGGCTCAGTCCTTGTGCGGCGGAGCGGGGAGGGCGCGGATGT
>REEB01000239.1 GCA_007695295.1 Puniceicoccaceae bacterium | reverse complement strand
CCACCGGCGAACCGTCCGTCCCCGCCCGCCGCGAGCGCGCCGCGGAAAAAACCGAGACCGCTCCGCCTCCCGCCGAACTCCCCTCCGGCACCCCCCTGCTCGAGGATCTGCGCCCCCGCATGCGCAAAAACCGCCGAGCCCCCGGCCTCAGCGGCAGCCTGTCCTTTCTCGGCAAAGCCCTCGGCTGCGGCGAGGAAACACTCCTCGAAAAACTGCTCGATGCCGGCCTCGAAGCCCCCGCCAAGCCGGGCGAAAAACCCGCCTTTGTCTCTTTGGCCGGCCACACCTGGTGGCTTAACCGCGCCCAAAACGGCCAGACCTGGCTCAATTGCCGCCAAGCCAAAGGCCGCGACGAGGCCCCCGAACAGCCGCCCGCTCCCGCCGGAAAAAAGGAGGAGTACTCCAACGAGCCCCCCGCCGAGCCCGCGGCCAAGCCCGCCGCAACCAAGGACGATACCGCCCTGCTCGATCGCATCCTCCCCGAGCTCAAGCCCAACCGCCGCGGCTCCAGCTCCTCCGCCAAACTCGAAACCCTCGCCAAGGCTCTCGACTTCAACCCCGCCGAGCTCGAAGCCGCCCTCGCCGAAGCCGGTCTGCCCGCCCCCGCCGAACCCGACGACAAACCTCCTTTCGCCCGCCACGCCGGACAGCTTTTCTGGCTCAAGCGCTACAAAACCGGCGTCCTCTGGCTCAACGCCAAACCCCTCGATACCAAAACCGAATCCGCAGAGGACGCCGACACCGACTGATCCTTCGCCGCCTCGCCGCACTTTCTCCTTACCCGCAACCATCCCCCCGCCTCGTCACCTCGGCAGCTCCTGCCACGCCGTAAATGGGAGCAAGATGCACCCGCTGGAGTTTGGATATCCTTCAGCACCAAAGGTGCGGCCATTCCATAGCCCAGCCCAACCGGCTGGGTGATCGGACAACACGATGTTGCGGCCTGCAAGGCTGCGATTCACTTGGTGCTGAACACCAGAAGGCGGAGGCTGGAAAGGGATGGTGTGGCTTTTCACTTCCTGCAACCGCGTGGCCCCCACCCTCCACGCGACCGCGGGGTCGGCACTCTGCGCCTCGGAACAGCGTTTCAGAAGCCCCCCTCAGGGCCGCCGGCACACCCAAAACCGGCATTCGTCGGAAAACGCCCGCACAGGAGCGGTTTCGTTGGCCAGATCCTGCCGCCAATGGTCCTCGATCCACTCCAGGCCGGCCGCGGCGAGATCCTCCAATACTTCCTCCCGCTCAGGGATGTGCATGAAGACCGGTCCCTGCTCCGTCACGATCAAGCGGTCGCCGAACTCCCCTAGCCCGACCACGGGCGGTCCGTTCACCCATGCCTTCGCTTCCTCCTCCCAGAACCCGAGAAACTTGCCCAGCCTGCGGTCGTGGGTGGTGAAGACAAAGTTCCCCCCCGGCCGCAGGACCCGGCGGACTTCCGTCAGCGCCTTCCGGCGGCTCTCCCGCCCCGGGATTTGCATCAACCCGTTGAAGCCGAAGATGACCCCGTCGAAAACCTCATCATCCAGGGTCAGCCGGGTCGCATCCCCGCGCCTAAAGGCAATCCCGTAATCCAGCAGCCGCGCCAGTCGCCGCGCTTCCGCCACCATCGGGGCTGAAAAGTCCACCCCCAGGAGGCGGCGGTAGCCCAGCTCCCAGAGACCGATCGCGATCCTCCCCGACCCGCAGCCCAGATCCAGCAGGCTGTCCTCCGGAGTGAAGGTTTTCACAAAAATCTTCTCCTCCGAGCGCCACAACCCCACCCCGCTCACCGCCCTCGAATAGTACGCCACGGTCTTGGGATCCTCATACTGCGCCCGCACCCCCGCACCGTCGATCAGCCCACCCCGCCCGACCTCTTCCGCTTTCTTTTCCATCACCGAGGGCATAATCCGCTTGCCATGCTCCCGGCAAACCGTCTTTTTTGACCCTTTTCGCTCCCATGAAAGCCACCATCCAGACACAGGGCAAACAGATCACCGTCCGGGCGGGTGATATCCTCACCCTCAACCGCTACCCCGGCACCAACGCCGGCGACACGGTCACCCTCGACCATGTGCTCGCCCTCGGCGAGGGAGCGGATTTCCGCTTCGGCGCCCCCCGCATCGACGGCGCCTCCGTCGCCGCCACCGTCCTCGAAAACCGGCGCGGCGACAAGATCGTTGTCTTCAAGAAAAAGAAACGCAAAGGCTACGCCCGCAAGCGCGGCCACCGCCAGGAACTCTCGGTCATCAAGATCGAAGCCATCAACGCCTGACCCCTCTCCGCCATGGCACACAAAAAAGGACAAGGAACTTCCAAGAACGGCCGCGACAGCGTCAGCAAGCGTCTCGGCGTGAAAAAATTCGGCGGCCAGTCCGTCATCGCCGGCAATATTATCATGCGCCAGCGCGGCACCCGCTTCCATCCGGGCAAAAACGTCGGCCTCGGCCGCGACCACACTCTCTTCGCCCTCACCGATGGTCGCGTCGCTTTCGACAAGGCCCACCGCCGCGTCAACGTCGTCCCGGCGGAGGCTTGAGCCCCGCCGGCACCGGCTCCTTTCTAACTTTCCAGCCCGGCGGTCACCGCCGGGCTTTTTTGTTCTCTTCTCCGCCTGCGCTTCCCCTTCCCGCACCCTCTCCGCAATGAAACGCCAGATTATCGCCATTGGCGGCGGGGGGTTCTCCGCTCCACCGGATCAACCCGAGCTCGAAACCTACCTCCTGCGCTCCGCCCGGCGCTGCGCCAAGAGCCATTCATACCACCCCGGATCCGCGTAGGTTTTCTGAGTTCAACATTGGGACACCCTGTCCAAGCCCGGAATCTTGATCCTGCTCGTAATCCTAATCCTAATCCCGTTATTCATCAGATCCTGCATCGTACCCAAATGATGCTTCATCGATGCAGCTGGCAGAGGCGCTGCGGAGAAGGCCCACGAGCTGATGCCCTGTCCAACTGATGGTAAACCGCAGGGTTCTTGGGAATTCCAGCGAGCACTTCATCAACCCGGGAAACACAACCGATGGCATCCTGACACCCATCCAACTTTTCATGATTAATGTGTGTTTTCATGGGGTGAAATGCAGTCACCAGCTCTCGATCAGCCGATTAGGATTACGAGCCGGATTACGATTAAGATGGACCGTGGGATACCCCAATCCAGCTATCTCACCATTGGCCATCAACGATTTACGCACGCAATGGGAGGTCCTGTTGAACTCAGGGCGGCGGAAGCCCTGCCCGCCATGCCGGTCCCTCCTCCCCGCGGCTGGAGGGCGCACCGGCGTTTGCCGCCGCCGCTCACTCCCGGTCCGCCCGGCGCTGCGCCAGAAGCCATGCATACAACTCCGGATCTGCGTAGGTCTGCGTCCAAGAGTCGTGCCCGGCATCCGGATACAAAGTGTAGCGCACTTCCGCCCCCGCGTCACGCAAGGCCTCCACCATCCGCTCCGACTCCTCCGGCCGCACCACGGTGTCCCGGGCGCCGTGAAAAACCCACGCCGGCAGTCGCGCCAGTCGTGACGCCGCCTCCACCAGTCCACCCCCGCAGATCGGCACGATCGCGGCCAACCGCCCGGGATAGGCCGCGGCCGTATACCAGGTCCCGTAGCCGCCCATGCTCAAGCCCGTCAGGTAAATCCGGTCCTCGTCGACAGGAAACTCCGCCACCAGGCGGTCGATGAGCGCGGCGATCACTTGCGGTTCCCAGGATTGCCGGGGCGGACACTGCGGGGCCGCGATGATGATCGGTAGTTGGTTTTCGGCGACAAAAAGAAACGGCCCGTGCACCCGCACCGCCGCCAGATCCGTGCCGCGCTCGCCCGCACCGTGCAGAAAGACGAGCAGCGGCAGCCGCTCTCCCTCGGCCGGTTTTGCCTCCGGTTCGATCACCAGGTAGGGGTAGGTCACTTCGTAGCTTACCCGGTGGGTGAAGGTGCCGGTCGTTTCCACCGCTCCGGCCGGAAGGCCTGCCAGGACCGCGAAGGCAATGAGGAAGAGGGAGATCCGTTTCATGCCCGCCGATTCTGGCCGCCCGTCGCCAACCCGGCGAGCCCAACCCATCGGCCCTCCTATCCCGTTGACACCCCTGATTCCCCGGAAGCAGGCTCGGCCCGCTATGCGCATCGCCTTTCGGATGAAAATCCACCCCGGCTCCGCCGAGGAATATGCCCACCGCCACAACCCCATTTGGAAGGAGTTGGAAGACACCCTTCTCGACCACGGCGTTTCCACCTACTCCATCCACCTCGATCCCGCCACCGGCGACCTCTTCGCCTACGCCGAGATCGCGGATCCCGAGCGCTGGAAGGCGGTCGCCGACACCGCCATCTGCCGGAAGTGGTGGGATCACATGGCCCCGCTCATGGAGGTCAATCCAGACAACAGCCCCAAGGCGACCGAGCTGAAGGAGGTCTTTCACTTGAAGCGCTGACCCGGCCCGCGCCCCCTCCTCCGCCGGCCCGCCCAGGCGGGCCGGATCCTCGTCCAACTTTTTGCCCCCCCACGTTCATGAACCAAACCGCCCCCCATTCATCGGCCGACACCATCGGCTTCATTGGCCTCGGCCACATGGGCTCCAACTTCGCCCGCCGTCTGCTCGAAGCCGGCCACCGGCTCACCGTCTTCGATGCCGTTCCGGAAAAACGCGAGGCCCTCCTGCAGGCCGGTGCCAGCGCCGCGGAAGACACCGCCGCCCTCGTCCGTGAGTGCAGCCTGGTCCTGGCCAGCCTCCCCAACTCCCGCGTCACCGAGCAGGTGCTCGAAAACGACGTCCTGCCCCATTTGCGCCCGGGCACGATCGTGGTCGACCTCGGCACCACCGAGGTCGGAGCCACCCGCAAGCTCGCGGCCGCCTTCCAGGCCCGCCAAGCCTTCCTGCTCGACGCCCCCGTCAGCGGCGATCCCCGCCACCCCGTCCACATCTTCGTCGGGGGCGAAGAGTCCGCCTTCGACCGGGCCCGCCCGCTGCTCGCGGTCCTCGCCCACCCCGACCACCTCACCCTCGGCGGCCCCAGCGGCGCCGGCCAGATCCTCAAGGGTGTCAACCAGCTCTGCATGGGCTTGGTCAGCGCGGCTTGGCTGGAGGCGATCAGCTTCGCCACCCGCCAGGGCATCGATCCGGAAACCGTCGGCCGGGCCGTTGGCGGCGAGAGCGGCTGGCGCCGCCAACTCGTCGAACTCTCCCGCAAAATCGCCGGCGGCAAGGGCGAGCACGACGACCTCAAGTTCGCCGAACTGCCCTACTTCCTCAAGGCCGCCGAGGAAGCCGGCCTCGCCCTCCCGCTCACCCGCGCCCTCTTCGAATTCTGCGACCCCGGCCCCCGCGACTGGCGCGACAACATGAACCGCCCCTACGTCTCATTCTGGCACATGCTGCAGGGCCCTCGGCGAAAGTAGCGCGGATTGTCCAGATTTCCTTGGCTATTCAGGGGGACATCACGTTTTGGTGTGGATACCGTACTCGAAGCTTGGCGGATAGAGGCTGAGTTTGCCGCAGAATTACAGGAAGCGGCAGCTTTGGAGGCCGAAATTGCGGAAGCCCCGGGCGCCGGCCTTGAGGGCTCGGAGGAGCGGCCAGAAATAGGGGGCGGTCCCGAATGGCGCTGACTTAAGCCTCAACAGGGGTGCATCCAACAGCCCAAGGCAAGCGCCAGCGACGCCCTGGGTCTTGGGTAAAGTGTGTTTCTGCCCGGTGGCGGCAGCATCCCAAAACCGCCTTGAGTCAGCACCATTTGGCTCAGTCCCCTATTTTTGTGGTTTTCATCCCCGCCACTCGCAATGGGATCGGTTTCCAAACCGTTTCCTGCTCATGGGCAATCCCTCCAAAACCCGTGAAAAACCAACCCGGCTGACCACACCGCTTGGTCCTCCCAGCCATCATAATCATTACGGCCGGTCACCGGCTTCCGGTTCCCGCACACAACCTCACCGAGGGCCCGAAATTGGGCAGGCCATTTGCTTTGAAGTTTCAAGGTCTGAAACCGCAGCAACCCCTCGTCATCCCACCATGCCCTTTGCCTCCACCCCATCGATGCTGGTGGTGCACTCGTTGCGACTGGGAATCACCAGGGCCGGGTTCGCTAGGCCGCGCTGGGACAGGGGGGTGATCCAAGGCCGATAGTGTCAGCCACCGGATGTTGGCCCTAGAGGGAACGAGCCCCGTCAGGGACGTTGAAAAACTGGATGCCCTCATAGCTAAATGGATTGATCCGCCGGGGCTGAGCGGGCCTTCGACCTCGCCACCACGGCAATGGACGATCTCCGCGATGACACTCCCTTCCATTGGAAAATACCATTTTTCGGCTTGCCTGCACCGCCTGCCCTCGTCTAGCGCTTTCCGCCAACCCTGAATCGAGGAGGTCCGCCATGCCCAACTACGCCATTATCCGACTTCGGCTTCATACCCGGCTCACCGGGTCCGCGGGCATTGCCGTGAACCTCTAAGGAGGCTCCCGACCTCCCCGCCCCGCCTTCCGACCGGCGGGAAGCCGTTTTAAGACTAGCCCGGCCGCCATGCCGGCCTCCGCCCGTTTCCGGGTGTTCCGTCGTTTTCTGTTTCAGGGCTCCCTCCTCCCCCCTCCTTTCGCACCGCCGTATCCATGTCCGCCGCTACCAGCGTCTCCGCCAGCAACCGTACTCTCGCCGCCACCCTGTCGTTTATCTGGGAATTGATGGCCGGGCATCGCCTGCTCTACAGCCTCGCCATCACGACTCTCTTTTTAAGCACGGTTTTCGGGTTTGTCGTGCCGTTGATCGGCAGCGCCGCCATTGACTACGCCCTCTCCGGCAATGATCCCGATCCCGCCAGTCTCACCGGGCTCATCGTCGCCATGCTCGGCGGCCCCGAACTCCTCGCCCGCAATCTCTGGATCGCCGCCGCCGCCATGGTCGGCTTCACCCTCGTCGGGGGCGCCTTCTCCTACCTCAAGGGCCGCGCCACCGCCCAGGCCTCCGACGGCATCGCCCGCCGCCTCAAGGACCGCCTCTACCGCCACCTCCAGCTCCTGCCGGTCCGCTACCACGACCGCACCAATACGGGCGATCTCGTCCAGCGCTGCACCTCCGACGTCGAAACCGTCCGGCAGTTCCTCGCCGTCCAAGTCGTTGAACTGGGCAACTCCGCCATCCTCCTGCTCGCGGTCATTCCGATCATGCTCTCGCTCGATGTGCGCATGACCTTCGCCTCCCTCGTGCTCATCCCCGTCCTCGTCGTCTTCGGGTTTGTCTTCTTCCGGCGGATACGGTCGGTCTTCAAGGATGTCGACGAGACCGAAGGCGAACTCACCGCCGTCATCCAGGAAAACCTCACCGGCATCCGGGTGGTACGCGCCTTTGCCCGCCAAGACCACGAAAAGGCCAAGTTTGCCAGCCCCAACGCCCGCTACCGCGACCACAGCCTGAAAATGATCCGGCAGATGGCTTGGTACTGGTCGCTCTCGGATCTGGTCGCGATGCTCCAGTTCGGTCTCGTGCTCATCGGCGGTATCTGGCTGATCAGCCGCGGCGAGCTCACCGTGGGCACGCTCTTCGCCTTCATCATGTACCTGAACATGCTGCTCTGGCCGGTCCGCCAGATGGGGCGGGTGCTGACCGACCTCGGCAAGACCAATGTCGCCCTCGGCCGCATTGGCGAAGTACTCGCCGCCGAGCCCGAACCACCCCCGGCCCGCCCCGCTCCACCCCCGCCCGAGCCGATCGCCGGCCGCATCCGCTTCGACCACCTCTCCTTCCACCACGACGGCGACATCCCCGCGGTGCGCGACTTCACCCTCGCCATCCCGGCCGGAGAAACCCTCGCCATCCTCGGCCCTTCCGGCGCGGGCAAGTCCACCCTCATCCATCTGCTCCTGCGCTTCTACGATTACTCCGAGGGCTCGATCACGATCGACGACGTGGAGATCAACCGGCTCGACCGCCGCTGGGTCCGCGACTGCGTCAGCGTGGTCATGCAGGAGCCGTTTCTCTACTCCAAAACCCTCCGGGACAACATTCGCCTCGGGGCCGCCGCCGCCCAGGAGGACGCCGTCGCCGAAGCCGCCCGGGCCGCCTGTATCCACGATACCATACTCGAATTCGGCGAGGGCTACGACACCCTCGTCGGCGAGCGTGGCATCACTCTTTCCGGAGGCCAGCGCCAGCGGATCGCCCTCGCCCGCGCCCTCCTCAAGCCCGCCCCCATCCTCGTGCTCGACGACGCCCTCAGCGCCGTCGATCCCGAAACCGAAAGCCTCATTCTTGAAGCCCTCCGGCGCCGCCGCGGACGCAGCACGACCATCGTCATCGCCCACCGGCTCACCACCCTCGCCCATGCCGACCGCATCGCCGTGCTCGACCAAGGCCGGCTGGTCCAACTCGGCACCCACGAAGAACTCGTCACCCAACCCGGCCTCTACCGCCGGATCTGGGAAATCCAGCACCGCGTCGAGAGCGACCTCGCCGACGAGCTCCGGTCCGCCAACCCCGCTCCCACCGTAACACCTTCATGAATACATTTGGCCAGGAAGACGATTTTCGCGGCAAGCTCGATCTGCGCCTCTGGGCCGAGGTCTTCAAACACGCCCTCCGCCACCGCCGGTTTCTCTGGCCGCTGGCCGGGGCGGCCGTGCTCATCGCCGCCATCGACGCCTCCTTCGCGCTCGTCACCAAATACGCCATCGACGGCGTCCTCGAAAACCCCGAGGGCTTCAGCCTCGTCGGCGTGGCCGCCCTCTACAGCCTGCTCGTCCTCGGGATGAGCGCGGGTGTTTGGCTCTTCATCGAAATGGCCGGCAGCATCTCCAACCACGTCAGCCACGACATTCGCCGGGCCTGCTTTCACCGGCTCCAGGAAATGGAATTCGCCTTCTTCGACGTCCGCCCGGTCGGCTGGCTCATCACCCGTCTGACCTCCGACTGTGACCGCCTCGCCCGGATCATCGCCTGGGGTTTTCTCGACCTGCTCTGGGGGAGCTGCCTGCTGGTGATGATCTCGGTCATCCTGCTGGTCCTGGATTTCCGGCTCGGCCTGCTCATACTCGCGGTGGTGCCGCCGCTGGTCGTCCTTTCCATCTACTTCCAGCGCAAAATCCTGCTCAGCGCCCGCGAGGTCCGGCGGCTGAACTCCAAAATCACCGCCACCTATAACGAAGGTATCTCCGGGGTCCGCACGACCAAGACACTGGTCCGCGAGGATGCCGACTTGGCGGAATTCCAGGGCCAGTCCGGGGCGATGTTTGCCGCCTCCGTGCTCAACGCCCGGCAGTCCGCCCTCTACTACCCGCTGGTCATGACGCTCGGCAGCGTCGCCGCCGGCATCGCCCTCTGGTATGGCGGGGTCTCCGTCCTCGCCGGCGCCATGACTCTGGGCACGCTCGTCGCCTTCCTCAACTACGCGGGCCAGTTTTTCAACCCCATCAACCAGATGGCCCGCATCCTCACCGAGATGCAGGGCGCCCAGGCCGCCGGGGAACGCGTCCTTTCCCTTCTCCGCGCCGAGCCCGCCATCTTCGACCGGCCCGAAGTCACCGAGCGGGTCCGCCGGGCCGCCGCCGCGGGCCTGCCTCCCGGAGCGGCCCCGGATGGGCGCGAGGCGGACATTGACACGATCGAGTTCAACTCCGTCCGCTTCGCTTACACCGGCGGCCCCGCCGTACTCCATGACTTCAATCTCACCGTCACCCGCGGCCAGACCATCGCCCTCGTCGGCCCCAGCGGCAGCGGCAAAACCACCGTCGTCGGCCTGCTCGCCCGCTTCTACGAGCCCACCCAAGGCCGTGTCCTTGTCAACGGCACCGACTACCGCGAGCGCCCCCTGGAGTGGTACCAGTCCAATCTCGGCGTGGTCCTGCAGACCCCCCATCTCTTCCGCGGCACGGTCCGCGACAATATCCGCTACGGACGCCACGGTGCCAGTGATGCTGAAGTCGAGGAGGCCGCCCGCCTCGTCAACGCCGACGGTTTCATCGCCCAGTTGGAAAACGGTTACGACACCGACATCGGCGAGGGGGGAAACCGCCTCTCCACCGGCCAGCGCCAGCTCCTCTCCTTTGCCCGCGCCATCCTCGCCGACCCCCGCATCCTCATCATGGACGAGGCCACCTCCTCCATCGACACCGAGACCGAAGCCCTCATTCAGGCCGGGCTCCGACGCGTCCTCGCCGGCCGGATCAGTTTCGTCATCGCCCACCGGCTCTCCACCATCCGCTCCGCCGACCGCATCCTCGTCATGAACGCGGGCCGGATCGAGGAAAGCGGCCGCCACGAGGAGCTGCTCCGTCAACGAGGGCACTACTACAGCCTCTACACCAGGCAGTTTCGCCGCGAAAGCGAGGACGCCGCCCTCGACGCCACCACCCCGCTGTAAGGCAGGGCGATCGGGGCGACTCTTGACCTGGGTCATGGTTTGACCCGCCATCCCATGCGATGGTGAGGGGAAAGCCAACTGTTTTGCCATGAATACCCATCCAGTCCCCCGCCTTCACCGCCCCGGCCTCGCCATCGTTGCCGGGCTGATCCTAGCCACCGCTCCCGTCGCCCTCGCCTGCGATGCCTGCAATATCCTCTTCATGCAGCAGGTCGACGGCGTCCGCGAGGGCTCGCTGCTCGCCCGCGATGTTCGCAATGCCCAAGCCAACCAACGGGGCCTGCCCCTGCAGGGCTACAGCAGCATGGCGGCCTACGCCGGCGCCTCCCGGGAAACTCCCGCCGTGACGACCGCGTCCCTGGAAACAGCCCCGACCACCGCCTCGACGGCCGCCACTCCGGCACCCTCGGCCCCGGCTGCAGCGGAGCTCGCCGCTTCACCGGCCCCCAATGCCCCCGCGTCCGCCCCAGCGGCCTCCCCTGAGCTGCCCGCCAATCTCATCGATGATCACGGCCGCCCCGTCGGCCGCGTGCCGCTCTCCATCCCGGAGGTCATTGCCCGCGATGCCGCCCTCCCCATCCCGCAAACCAGTTTCGTCCCCCAGGACAGCGAGCCGGATGTCCGCGTCAGCATCGATCTCGACGAAGGCTGGGCCTATCTCGGCAACGGCGTCGCCTACCACGGCTTCCTCACCAACGGCACCATCCCCGGCCCCACCATCATCGTGAACGAGGGCGACATCGTCGAATTCACGGTCAACAATCGCGGCACCATCCCCCACGGCGCCTCCATCCACGCGGCCTACACCCAGACTTCGAAATACCTCGGCAACATCCCCGCCGGCCAGTCCAGGAAGGTGCTCTTCCGCGCCACCTACCCGGGCGTCTTCATGTACCACTGTGCCCCCGGCGGCCACGCCATCCCCATGCATGTGCTCTTCGGCCAATACGGCATGATGGTCGTCAAGCCGAAGGAATCCCAATACCAACTCGAAAAAATCCTCGGCCACGGCCCCGACGTGGAGATCTACCTTCTCCAGCACGAGTGGTATGCCAGCGGCTACGACGCCATCAAGGGCAACCCCACCTACACCACTTTCAACGGCAAGCTCTTCCGCTATGTCGAGGAGCCGATCGTGGCCCGCCCCGGCGACTACGTCCGCATCTACTTCCTCAACGTCGGCCCCAACCTCATTTCCACTTTCCACCTCGTCGGCATCATCTGGGACTTCGCCTACTGGCAGGGCCACCCGGATGTCTGGATGCCGGGCGGGCAGACCGTCACCGCCGGCCCGAGCGACTCCTGGGTCGTGGAATTCCGGATACCACCCGATGAAGGCGCCTACACCATGCTCTCCCACGCCGTCGGCGCCACCAGCACCGGCGCCATCGGCCTGCTCGTGGCCGACTCCGAGGCCGAGCCGGGCCCGATCGTGATCAAGTCCGACGGCCCCGCCCACTCCCCCGAGGAAATGGCCCAAATCCGCGAGGACGCCGTCCGCATCATCTCTCCCTTCGAGCCCGGCACCACCGAGGCGGACGTCCCGGTCGTCTTCCCGCCCGACGCCGAGGAGGTGGTCATCCGCATCATCGGCAATTCCTTCCATCCCAAGGTCGCCCAGATCACCGCCGGCACCACCGTCACCTGGGTCAACGAAGACGTCTTCACCTACCTCGCCGGCGAGGTCTCCGGAGTCCATAACGCGGCTTCCATTTCGGGCCCGTCCGGCTTCGTCACCCCGCTGCTCGCCCATGCCGAAAGCGCCTCCCACACCTTCGAGGAAGTCGGTGAATATGTCTACATCTGCACCCCGCACCCCTATATGAAAGCCCGCCTCATCGTGACCGAGCGGCCCGAGCCGGTCCGTGGCGGCGCCGGCGCCGGTCCCTTCATGACCGTCTTGATCTTCGTCGCCCTCCTGCTAGGCTTGGCCGCTCTGCTCAAGCCCCGCAAGTGAAACAAACCCTTATAAAACCATGATTCGCCTCACCTCTTCTGCCACGCTCCTCGCTCTCGGCCTCGCCGGCCTGCTCGCCTTCGCCGCCTGCGGCGGCAATGGAGAGACTGCCGACATCGTCCCCGATGGCGGATCAATCGTCATCACCGGTGACGACATGATGCGCTTCGATCCGACCGAGTTCACCGTCCAAGCCGGCACCACGGTTTCGGTGGTTTTCCGCAACATCGGGGTCATGCCCAAGGAAGCAATGGGCCACAACCTCGCCATCCTTCTTCCCGGGACGGATGCCAATTCCTTCTCCGCCGCCGCCACCCGGCATCCGGCGAATGAATACATCGCCCCGGAATATGAGGACCGCGTACTCGCCACGACAAAGATCCTCGGCCCGGGCGAAGAAGAGACCCTCACCTTCACCGTACCGGCCGAAACCGGCGACTATCCGTTCGTTTGTAGTTTTCCGATGCATACCCCGGCCGGAATGGTCGGAGTCATGCGGGTTGTGCCCTGACCCGGCCGCCGAAGCTTTCCAGTCGCCGCCCGGAGTTTCCGGGCGGCTTTTTTTGCCGTCGGTTCCCCGCCGTTTGAAATTGCCACGAGCGCGGCGGGCGGGTGCCATGAAACCCTCATGAGCATCTGGGAATACCTCGTCCTCGCCCCGGTTTCCCTCTTTGTCATCATCAACCCGGTTTCCGCCGTCCCGGTCTTCCTCGCCATCACCCCGGGCGACACCCCCGCCGATCGCGTCCGCACCGCCAAGCTCGCCTGCATCGTCGGCACGGTTCTGCTCCTCGCCTTCGCCCTCGTGGGCCAGTTCGTTTTCCGCGTCATGGGCATCACCCTGCCGGCCTTCCAGATCGCCGGTGGCATTCTGCTTTTCGCGATCGCCTTCGAGATGCTGCGGTCTCCCGATGTCCAAACCCGCCTCACCGAAGAGGAAGAAAGTCTCGCCGCCAAAAAGGAAGACGTCGCCATCACTCCCCTGGCCGTCCCGCTGCTCTGCGGCCCGGGCGCCATCACCACCACCATTATTCTGCAATCCCAAGCCGAAACCGCGGCCCACAACGCCGTCCTCATCGCTGCCATTCCCAGCGTTTACTTCATTGCTTTTGTCCTCCTGAAGTGGGCCGCCCACGGCGGCAGCCGCATCAACCCGATCGTGCTGCGGGTGTTGCGCCGCCTCATGGGGCTGCTCTTCTCCGCGGTCGCCGTCCAGTTCATCATCAACGGCATATCCAACCTCGATTTGCTCCAGCGCTAGCCCAAGACCCGGCCGGGCAGCCGCTCCAGCCGTGTGTAGGGCAACCACGCCGTCCGCAGTTCCGGCACCGGGGAAGTCGCCACCGCTCCCGGGGAACCAGATGGCTCAGTCATAGCGCAGGGCCACGATCGGATCCAGCTTGGCCGCCCGCATCGCGGGATAAATCCCGAAAATCACTCCCACCGCCACGCTGATGCCCAGCGACAGCACCACCGCATAAAGCGGGACCACCGTCGGCATGCCGGCGAAATACTCGATGACCTGCGGGATCGTCACCCCCACGGCAATGCCGATGAGCCCGCCGGTGCTCGAAAGCACGATCGTTTCGATGAGAAACTGGCCCACGATCTGGGATCGCTTCGCCCCGATCGCCCGCCGGATGCCGATCTCGCGGGTCCGCTCCGTTACCGAGGCCAGCATGATGTTCATGATCCCGATGCCCCCGACGAGCAGGCTGATCCCGGCGATCGATCCGAGCACGATGTTGAAGGTTCGCTGGGTCGCCTCCGCCTGCCGCAGCAGCGCCAGCGGCACGCTCACCCGGTAGTCTTCCCGGCTGTGAAACCGCCGCAGCATGTGCTCGATCGCGGTGGCGGCGGCCTGCACGTTTTCGATCGCATCCACTTCCACCACCAACTGGTGAAGCTCCACCAGGGAGCGTTCGGTCGATCCTTCGCGGCGCCGGACCACGATGTCGCCGAAGCGCTCGCGGGCCGTGGTAATGGGGATGTAGGCGTCGACCTCTTGGTCGGGCGTCTGCACCCCACCGGCCGTCCCCCCGGTCTCACTGCGGATGATGCCCACCACTTGGTAATAGTTGGAGCCGATGCGCACGCTCTCCCCCAGCACTTGCTCGGTGGCGAGGAGTCGGCGGGCGGAACGTTCGGTAAGCACGGTAACATTGGCACTGCGGACCATGTCGCTTTCCTGGAGGCGGCGTCCCGCCAGCAACTCCCGCTCCACGAGTTCAAACCAGCCCGGGGTCGTCCCCACCACCCGCAATTCCATCTGCCGGCCCCCGACCCGCGCTTCCTGCGGAATGAGCTTGGCGGGCACGGTCCGGCTCACAAAGGGGATGGTCTCGCGAATGCGGGCATCGTCGTCGTAAGTGAGACCGTAAATGCTCATCCGCACCCGCTCGGTCGTCTGATCCTGCTGCGGCTGCACGGAGTGAATGATGATGTTCTGGCTGCCGAGGCGGCGGATCTGCTCCTGCGCCTCCCGGCTCGCTCCGGTGCCGACCGCGAGCATGGCAATGACACTGCCGACGCCGAACACCACCCCGAGCATGGTCAGCAACGAACGCAGTTTGTGCAGCAAGAGCGTCTTCACGCCCAGCTTCACCAGCCGCAGGGTGCGGTTGAGATTAACCTGGGGGAGCAAGGCCATCAGTCGATCCGGTCCACCAGGCCGTCTTTCATGTGCAGGCGGTGGTCGGCCCATGAGGCGATTTCCGGCTCATGCGTCACGATGATGATGGTCTTGCCCTGCCGGTTGAGGTCGCGCAGCAGCTCCATGATGGTTTTGCCCGTGGCGGAGTCGAGATTGCCGGTCGGTTCGTCCGCAAGGATGACCTGGGGATCGTTGGCGAGGGCGCGGGCGATCGCGACCCGCTGCTGCTGCCCGCCGGAAAGCTCCGCGGGACGGTGGCCGAGCCGCGCCCCCAGTTCCACCCGATGAGCGAGTTCGGCCGCCCGGCGGGCGCTGTCGTGGGGCTCCCAGCCGAGGTAGAAGAGGGGCAGTTCGATATTCTCGCGCACGGTGAGCTGGGCGATGAGATTGAAGCTCTGGAAGACGAAGCCGAGGTAAGTCAGCCGGATGCCGCTGAGGGCGTCGTCATCCATCCGGCTGACATCCTCGCCGGCAAGGATGTACCTGCCCGAGGTGGGCCGGTCGAGGCAGCCCAGGAGATTGAGCATGGTGCTCTTGCCCGATCCGGACGGCCCCATGATGGCCCAGAAACTGCCAGGCTCGAAGGCCACACTCACCCCGGCCAAGGCATGCACTTCCTCCGATCCCATCCGGTACGTTTTGCGCACATCCTCCAGGCGCACGATCGCAGCGGTGGCGGCCGGGGCGGTTCCGGGTGGAGTGGCCGGACTCGGAGGCATGGTCGGCAGCCGTCCGCTCAGGACGCCTCCACCGGACCGGCGGAGACCGCCGTCGTCTCTCCCGCCCGGGGAGGGGCGGGTTCATCGCTGGCGGGTGCCGTCGCCGGAGGCTCACCCGCCTCACCGTCGAGGCGCTCGTGCAGCGGAGGCGCCAGCAGCACTCTGTCCCCCTCCTGAAGGCCGCTGCGGATGTGCACGACCCGGTTGTTGTCCATACCGATCTCGACCCGCCGCGGCCGCGCCCCGCGGGCGGTTACAACATAAGCGTAGTGGTTTCCTCCATACCGGATGACGGACTGCACGGGCACATAAAGCACATCGGTCAACTCATCCACGATGATCTCGGCGCGGCAGCTCATCCCGGTCCGCAGGTCGCGCGCGTCCACCTCGATCTGGGTATTGTAAACGGTCAGGTCCGGGTTGAGCCAGATGCTCTGGGCATCGGGCATCGGAGCGATCCGGCGGACCACCCCGTTGAAAACCCGCCCGGGCCGCGCATCGACGGTGATCCGCGCCGGCATGCCGATTTCAATCCGGTCCAGCGCTGACTCGTGCACGCTGACTTCCGCAACCATGCCTTCGGAAGCGGGCAGGTAAATCAGCTCTTGGCGCTCGCGCACTTCCTGGCCGGCTTCGAGCGGCTCGCGATTTCCGCGGCGCCCGGTGTTGACGCTGGTTTCATAAACCACCATCCCGGCCGCGGGAGCGACGATGCGGCACATCTGAATTTGGGTCTTCAGCCGCTCCAACTGCTGGCGCTGCCGGTCCAGCTCCTGGCGCCGGGCGTTGTAATTGGCCCGGGCCTGGACCACGTCGGCCTCGGCGCGCATTTCCGTGCGGGCGAGGCTTTCGCGGGCCTGCACCACATCGCTTTCGAGCTGCTGGCGGCGGCGCTCGTGCGCATACTCCTCCAGGAGCCGCAGGTTGCCGCGGGCGATGCGCAAGTCGACCGTGGCCCGTTGGTAGGCGAGGCGATCGCGCTCCAGCTCCAGCGGGGTGATGAAGCCGCGGTCGGCCAGGGACTTGGAGTCTTCAAATTCTTGGCGCGCCCGAAACATCTGCTCCTCGGCCAGTCCGATATTGGACTGCAAACGGTCCAACTCCTGCGCGTACTCACCGTCATCGCCGAGATACTTGTCGCGGTCGAGGATGGCGAAGCGCAGTGTCAGCTCGGCTTGAGCGATCTCGCTCTGGGTGCGGCTTTCCGTTACCTTGAGCTCTTGTTGGGCGCGAATGTAGACGGCTTCGGCGTTCTGCACAGAAATCTCCCGCTCGATCAGTCGATCCTCGAGATCACTGGAATCCAGCTCGACCAGCAGGTCGCCGCGCTCCACGTAACGACCTTCCTCGATGATCCACAAAATCGTGGTCCGTCCTTCCACCCGGTTGGTTACGATGACTTGGTCGCGGTTGCGGAGGGAGCCGGACTCGGTCACGCTGATTGTCAGGTCGCCCCGCCGCACTTCGCCGGTGGGGCCCGTCTGGGCGGAGTCACCGCCGGAAAGAAGCCAACTGCCGATCAAGCTGCCGGTTCCGAGAACCCCGATCACAGCCAAGGCCGGCCAAAGGAGTTGTCCGCGCTTGGAAGGGGTGGGAGGGGTGGGACTGGTTTCACTCATGGTTCAGGGCTTTCTTCAGGGGGATGCGCCAGTGCGGAAAGATCAAACTCCGTCCAGACGCCGTCAGAGTCAACTTGCAGGAGGCCAAGGTCGCGCTGGAGAATCAACTCCGCCACCCGGTAGCCGACCAGCGCATCGACGAGGGCGTTTTGCGCTTGGAGGAGATCGTCGTTGGCCTCGAGCACATCACGGGTGTCGGCCCGGCCAACTTCCTGAAAGGCCTGGGTCTGCTCCATGCGGCGGACCGCCACGTTGAGCGCCTCGGTCTGGATGCGGAAGCCTTCCCGCTGTTGGAGGAGGTTGCGGAGGGCATTGCGCACCTCAAATTTCACTTGGTCTTCCTGGTTCTGAAAACTCCGCACCGCCGCCTCCAGCTGGATAAGGCTTTGGCGGAAGTTGACCCGGGCGGACCGGCGCGACCACGGTGCCTCCAAGTCGAGAGCGGCAAAATAGGCCTCTTCAGTCGAACTGAAACGCCGGCTGGGGCTGACCGCCGTTCCGGCCAAGGTCGCACCGGCGGAGAGATTGAGGCCCGGCCGGAGGTCATCCGCCGCCACCACCACCCGGCGCTGGGCGTCGAAAACCAAGCCTTCGGCGATCCGCAGATCGAGCCGGTTTTCCATGGCGAAATCGAGGGCCTCCAGCTCGCTGACCTCATACCGGCCACGACCGTCCCTTCCGGGATCGACAGGGCGGTCCTGCACTTCCTCCAAGTCAAGGCAGGGCGGGCGGGCTTCCTCACCGAACATTTCCAGGGTCAATTCCTGCAGGCGGTCGAACTCAGCCTGCGAAAGAGCGATCCGCGCATCCGTCGGCAGGCCAAGGGTGAGTTTGAATTGATCGAGCTGCCGCTCGTAGTTCTCCCGGGCCGCAATCAGGCGCTGACGGGCCCGCAGGAGATTTTGCCGGCCTTGGTCGACTTCGATGCCAATGACCCGCCCGCGCTCGAAGAGGGCTTCGGTCCGGTCGACCAATAGTTCGATGCGGCGAAAGGAAGCTTCCGCGTTGGCGATCTGATCCCGCTGCTGGAGCACGGCATAGTACTCCCGGGCCACCCGCACGGCATAGTCGTGCTTGAAAAGCTCGAAGTCGTAGAGGGCGTAGAGAACATTGCGCTCCGCCTGGGTCAGGGGCTCGGCCGCCACGTGCCGGCCCGCCCCGCGCAGCAGGGGCACGGTGATGGAGGTGTCGAGCCGGAGATTGGCCACCGTGGGGCCTTCACCGCGGAGCAAATTGACCAGGCTGAGCGTCACCGCACTGGCGAAGTTGGCTCCACTCTGCAATTGCCGCTGGAGGCCGGCGGTCGCCCCTGCCCGGGCCGTTTCTCCACCGTTGAGCTGATCGCTGCGAAACAACCCTTCGAGTGCGCCACGGAAGCTGGTGTCATAACGAAACCGCTCCAGGTCGAGCTGGAGTGCAGTCCGGAAGAGCGCTTCTTTTTCAGCTTGGTAGGCGCGGCTGTTGGTGGCGGCGATGCGCAGGGCGTCGGCCAAAGTGAGCTCCACCGCATCGCCTTCCCTGGCGGGCTCCGGCATGAAGCCGTCCATGTGCTCCTCCGTTTCCCTCGTCCGCGGCCAGTGTCGCGGACGGTCGAGGGCATCCGTCCCGTAGGATGCGGCGCCGAAGGCCACGAGCTGCTGATCCAGCATCAAGCGCTCCCGAAAGGTCTGGCTCGGCCGCTCGATCGAAAAGGCTTCCGCCTCGCCAAAGGTTTCCTGCTGCTTCGCGGCAATGATCCCGGCCGCCGCCCGGTCCGCCGACTCCCGATGTGAGGCCGCGCTCTGGCAGCCCGCCAAGACCAGCCCGCCCGACGCGACCAGAAGTCCCGCCGCCGCTGCGCCAAGCCAAGACCCGCGCTCGCGGGGGCCGAAGCAGAACCATCGCCGCGCCTGTGGACGCGCCGGACTTTTTCTGAGTCGATATCGCACCGGTGAGTTCTATTCCTGACGCACCCCGCCCCGGATCGGTTACTCATCGCCCGGATTGACGGCCCCGGCGCGCGCCCGAAGATGGCTGAATGAACCCCGTCGACTGCGCCTACGCCCCACCCGGTGAGTACGTCAAGGATCACACCTTTGTCTTTCACGAGGGCTGGTGGCATGTCTTCTCGATCAGCGGGATCGAGGGCTTCTGCCATGCCTACAACGGCAATGAGGAAACGATCTCCTGGAGCATCAGCCGCGACTTGGTCAACTGGCAGATGCGCGGGCACGTCCTCCACGCCTCCCAACGCGAAGGAGCCTTCGACCAGCATGAAATCTGGGCGCCCTTCTGCTTCCACGCCGAGGGTCGCTTTCACCTCTTCTACACCGGCATCGTCCACCCCCACCGGCCGATGGAGTACCGGAAAATCGGGCACGACCACCGCTTCGACTGGCGCGGCCACCGCGAAACCCAGGGGCTCGCCGTCTCCACCGATCTGACCGACTGGACCAAAGTCTCCGATGTCGCCTCCGGCCTCGGCATCCCCGGCCGCGACTCCCACGTCGTGCGCGATGATGCCCGCGGCCGCTGGCTGCTCTACAGCACCGGTCCCCGCCGCGACAACCTCAGCGAGGCCTTCGTTTCCGAATCCAGCGATTTGCGGCAGTGGGCGTTTCTCGGCACCTGCGCCCGCTTCCCCGATTTTCCCGGCGGCACCGCCGTCACCACCGAAAGCCTGACCGTGATGAAACACCCCCTCAACGGCCGCTGGATCATGCTCGCCAACCACCACTACGCCCTCTCCAACGATCCGACCCGCTTTCCCGAGGAGGCCGTTCGCACCTACGACCTCTCCCATCAGGGCCGGGCCACCGAAATCGGCTTTGCCGGGGAGATCATCCAGCACGACGGGCGTTGGTTCCGCTCCGGCGTGATCGGCCCGCGCGACTTCTGGAAGCTCGGCTTCACCGAAATCGGCTGGAACGCCGACGGCGCCTTTCACATCCTCGCACCCAGCCGCATGGTGGGGTGATTCAACAAACCGCTTTGCCCCGGCGGCACCACCCCGGTTTCGGTTTGTGTCCTGGTCCCGGTTGGAGTCGCCTGCGGCAATCCCCTTCCCCTTCTCCCCTCCCGCACTCCCGACTCCCCATGACTGACGCCCTTCCCCGGCGGACCGTGTGCTTCCTGCACAACGCGCTCCGGTTCGCTTCATGGTCCCTTCTTCTGGCACCGCTCTGGCTCGCCGCCCAATCCGCCGCTCCGGTCGAGTTTGGCGTCGAAAGCGGGTTTTTCGAAGACCCCTTCGACCTCGTCCTCGTCTCCCCCACCCCGGGCGCCACCATCGTCTACAGCCTCGACGGCAGCGACCCCGACGCCGAAGGGGCCGACCGGCGCATCTACACTGGCCCCGTCCGCATTGAGCGCTCCACCGTGGTCCAGGCCCGCGCCGAGGCCCCCGGTCTCGCTGTATCCGAAATGCGGACACGCTCCTACCTCTTCCCCGCCCTCGTTGCCACCCAGAGCAGCAACCAGGCCGACCGCAGCTTTCCCCCGGTCTGGTCCACCCGCAGCGAGCCCCCCTTCCATCGCAATGCCGTCTACGGCGTCCACCCGGCCGTCGTCGCCGCCAATCCGTCCTTCGTCGAAGACATTCAGACCCTGCCCGCACTTTCCGTGGCCATCGATCCGCGCGATCTTTTCGACCGCTTCGAGGGCATTTACGCCAACTCCAATGTCCGCGACTGGGACAAACCCGTCAGCGTGGAGTGGATCGAGACCGATGGCTCCCTCAACTTCCGCACCTACTGCGGCATCCGCATCCTCGGCGACATCAGCCGCCAACCCAGCGGCAACGTCAAACACAGCTTTTTTATCAAGTTCCAGTCCATCTACGGCACTTCGCGCATCGACAACACCCTCTTCCCGGACTCGCCCGTGCCGCGCATCAACCGCATCGCCCTGCGCATGGTCCACGGCGACTCCTGGCTGCGCAACAACAACACCCGCGCCACCCTCCTGCGCGACCAGTTCGCCAACGAGTCCTTCAAGGACATGGGGCACATCGCCGCCTCCGCCCGCCCCGTCAATCTCTTCCTCAATGGCGTCTATTGGGGCCTTTACCTCGCCACCGAGCGGCCCACCTCGTCCTACTACGAGGAATACACCGGCATCGATGGCGATGAGTGGGATGTCATCAAAGGCGTGATTTTCGACGACCACTGGCACCTGCCCTCGGATGTCACCCTCGGCGAGGGCCGCAACGGCCGCCTCCAGTCCGGCACGATCGACTCCTGGAACCGCATGATGGCCCTCGCCACCTCCATCAACGGCACCGCCTCCAACGCCCAGCTCGACGCCATCGCCGAGTACCTCGATCTGGACAACTTCATCGACTACATGATGATGAACATGTATGCGGTGAACTGGGACTGGCCGCAGAAAAACTGGTATGCCGCCGCCGTCCCCGGCCCGGGGGACGGACCCCCGCAGCGCAAGTGGATTTTCGTCCCCTGGGACACCGAGTACGCCTTCGTCTTCCACTTCCAGTTCATCCACCCGCACAACTTCAGCGGCCGCTTCCACAAAGGCCCCAGCCTCCTCTGGCGGCCCCTCTGGCAAAATCCCGAGTTTGCCCTCCGCTTCGCCGATCGGGTCCAGAAACACTACTTCGGCGATGGCGCGCTCACCGCCGCCGCCTCCGGCGCCCGGTTCCAGAAACTCGCCGACAGCGTGGACCGGGCCATGGTCGGCGAATCCGCCCGCTGGGGCTACTGGTCCACCTCCGGCACCATTCTGACCCGCGAAAACCATTGGCTGACCGAGCGCAACCGCCTGCTGCAGGAATACTTTCCCCAGCGTACCGGACGCTCCCTGCAGCAGTTCCGCGATCTCGGTCTCTTCCCCTCCACCTCCGCCCCCGCCCTCACCCCCGCCGGCGGCCCCGCCGAGCCGACGCTCCGCCCCCGCCTCACCGCCGGCCAAGGCGCCATTTTCTACACCACCGACGGCTCCGATCCCCGCCTCCGCGGCGGCGCCATCTCACCCACCGCCCAACTCACTCCGTCCGGGGCGGACCTGCCGCCTCTCGGCTATGGCCGCATCACGGTCAAAGCCCGCACCCTCCACAATGGCGTCTGGAGTCCGCTTCAGGAAGCCACTTATGCCACCGCCGCCGTCACCCCGCACCCGGTCGCCGACAGTCCTTTCGTCTTCGACTACTGGCCCTCGGAGGCGCCCGCAGGCACTTACCCGGAGGCCATGATTTTCGAACAGACCTCCCAGTCCGATCCAGACCTCGCCACGCCCATGGACGGGTATTGGACACTCCCCTACAACCTCGAGAGCCGCAGCCGTATCAACGGCCTCGGTCCCGATGGTATCGCTTTTATCAATACCGCCAATGCCCAGGCCTGGCCCGACTCCGGCTACCTCGGATCCGCCATCGTCGCCCTCGACACCCGCGGGGCGCGCGACCTTCACCTGCAGTGGACCGGCGGCACCGTCACCCCCAACAACCGCACCTACGGCCTGCGCCTCCAATACCGCGCCGACCCCGGCGACGCCTTCACCGACTTCACCGATTCCACGGGTGCGCCCATCCAATACCTCCGCCACCCGGAGGCCGGCCACCGCCAGTCCTTCGGCCCCATCCCGCTGCCGTCCACCCTCGAGGAGCGGCCCTATGTCGAGTTGCGCTGGAAATACCACCACGTCTCCGGCGGCTCCGGCCCCCGCGCCCAGCTCTCTCTCGGAGACATCGTCATCACCGCCGAGCCTCCCGGCGCCGCCACCGCCCTCAGCTTCGCCTCCCAACCCCCGGCCGTCCTTCAGGCCGGCGAGCCTTTGCCCCCGGTGGTGGTGCGGGCCGTCGACACCCGCGGACTGGTCGACCCCACCTTCAACGGCCCTGTCACCCTATCCCTCGACGGGACGGGCTCGCTCACCGGCACGACCACCGTCTCCGCCGCCGCCGGCATCGCCGTCTTTTACGACCTCGGCCTCGACGGCGCCGGCGCCATGACCCTGCTCGCCTCCGCGGGCGGTCTGACTCCAGCGGCCTCCGATGCCTTCCGCCTCCTCCGGCTCACCGAGCGGGTCATGCCACGCTTCATCCAAGGCGAGCAAGACGCCACCAACGACAACCATGACCGCATCCCCTTCGCTTTCCGCCTCACCATCGAAGGCCTCGAGCCCAATGCCGTTTACCGCTACGGCAACCGCATTGTCACCCCCGACGATCCTCCCGATCAAAACGGCGCCGGCAACGGCATCTACATCACCGGCCCGGACACCGCCTGGATCCGCAACACCAACTCCCCGCGCTTTCGCGACGGCGATCTCGGCAGCCGGCACTGGACCTTCACCACCGACGCCGCCGGCGCCTACACCGGGTGGTTTGTCACCGAGCCCAGCGGCAACCAGCGCTTCACCCCGGGCAACACCGTGTTTGCCCGCCTCCTTCTCAACGATGGGGACGGCGGGGAGGAAACCGCCCACATTCTCACCACCGCCTCGCCGGTCACCGTTCTGCGCTTCGGCTCCGGCCCCGATGAGGGCAGCGGTTTCATCGGCGACGCCAACCAGCCCGGCCGCAACTTCGCCGTCCTCCATGCCTCCGTCGACGGCTCCAGCCGGCCGCTCGCCGCCGTGCCCATCGAAATCACCGGCAGCCCCACCGACGCCCGCTACGCCACTTTCTACCACCAAGTCGTCGCCGCCACCGAAGGCGCTTGGGGCGCCATCCTCCCCAACGACCTCACCGGTGGTCTGCGCCGGATCGAGCTGCGTTCCTCCTCCACCGGCGACCTCCTCGATGTACAAACCGCCCCCGCTGGTTTCGCCGCCACCATCCTTCCCGCCCACGGTCTCGCCGCGGTTCACCTCGATGGACAAACCACGCCCGGCGATCCGGTCTTCCTCCCCACCGGGAGCGCCGCCTGGGCGGTTGCGGGAAACTGGTCCACCGCCGCCATTCCCAACGCCCCCGGCGCCGCCGCCCGCATCGGCCCGGCCCTCCTCGGCAACCGCAATGTCGACCTCGGCGCCCCCATCACCATCGGCCGGCTCGTGGTCGACAACGCTGGCAGCCCCCACCGCAATCGTATTCGGGAAATCAATACGAACCGAGACCTTCGCTTCGAAGGCACGGACGGCCCCGCTCTCCTCCATATCGAGGGCGGCGGCGAGGGCTTCGTGGAATTCCAAGTCGAAGGCGGCGTCTTGCTCGCATCCGATCTGCAGGTCCGCGTCGACAATCCATCGGGCGATCCCGAATTCGGAGCACTCCGGATGCGCGAAGCTTGGCATGGCCCCGGCGGCCTCGTCAAACAGGGGCCCGGTGTGCTCTCCCTCACCGGCGGCGGCAAGGCCTTCACCGGACCGCTGGTCATCGAGGAGGGCGTTGTCCGCATCACGGAATCCTCCGCGCCGGCCCAGACCGCGGGGGTGCGGGTGGACCCGGGCGGCCAACTCCGGCTCGTCTCCACCGGAGGAACCATGGAGGATCCCCGGATCTACTCTTTCGGCGGGGCAAACCTGCAACTCGCGAGCCTCGGCCGCGGCGGCGCCGTTCCCGCCGGCGAAGGGGAAGGCATTCTCGGTGCTCTCCGCCTCGATCCCGATGCCAATGACACCTTCGCCCGACTTGACATCCCATTGGAAATCACCGGCCCGGCCGGTCTCCACGTCGACGGCACCCGCAACCGCCTCATCCTTACCGGCACAATCACCGGTCTTCATCCGCTCGTGCAGACCGGCGGTGGGACCATTGTCTACACTGGCCAGAGCCCCGGCTACACCCAATTCTTCACGGTCGCCAACGGCGCCGCCGTCGTCACCGGTTCGCTCGGTTCACCCATCCTGATCGAGCCGAACGGCCGTCTCGAGGGCAGCGGCAGCACCGGCCCGCTCCTCGGTTCCGGCACCGTCGCCCTCGATGCCACCACCCTCACCAGCCCGTCCGTCCAAGGGCTCAATTACGCTTTCCGCTTTACCCGGACCGGCGATCCGGATTTGGCCTCCTCCACCGCGTCCGGCAATGCCGTCCTCCGGCTAACCGGCCCCACTCCTTTCGTGTCACCGCTCGGTGCGGACAGCAGACTCGAATTCTTCCTCGATGACCCAGCTCCGCTCACGGCCAGAATCTACCGCGGCGGCTTTCTAGTCGCCGCCCACGTCGACCTTGCCGCCCAGATCGCCGACGCCGATGTGCTCGTTTTCGTGGCCGACCCCACGGGCGCGGTCGAACACTTCGGCCGCCACTACCGACTCTACGACGGCCCGGTGACGCTCGAAACCGCCCCTGCCACCGCAACCTTCCCCGAGGGTCCGGCCACTGGAAACCTCCTCCAGCTCCGGGTCGGCCCCCAACCCACTGCCTTCCCGGCCTGGCAGGACATCGCCTTCCCCGACCAGACCGATCCCGCCCTCATCGGCCCCGGGGCCGACCCCGCCCGGGCCGGCCTCACCAACCTGCAGCGCTACGGCTTCGGCATCGGCTTCGACGACAACCCCGCCCCACGCCTGCCCCGCATGGAATCCACCGCGGAGGGCATGTATTTCGTTTTCCCTTACAACCCCGCCCTCGCCGATCTCGCCTGGATCGTCGAGGCCACCGACTCCCTCGGCTCGTGGACCACGGTCCTCTTCGACTCGCGCAGCGAGGTCGCGTTGCCCGACGCCGCCGGCCTGCTTCGCATTCCCCTCTACGACGATCCCGTACCAGCCCGGCGCTTCCTCCGCGTCCGGCTCCTGCTCATCGATCCCTAAGCAGCAAGGGATCCAACTCCAACAGACTTCCTGATTTCAACAGCAGCTCCATTTGCGTACGCACTGACCCGTTAGTAAAGCACTTTACGTCCACTCGGCGCACCTTGGCGCAGAGCTTTGCCGCCAAGGCCTTGGAGTGCGCTCATGTCGTGTTCACCCTTCTTCATGTCGCCCTGCAAATCCGAGACGCACAGATGCGTCAGCACGCGGGTTCTCATGCTCGGGGTGTAGAAGTGTCGGCACGGTCGTTTCCTGTCTTAAACCGATTGGTCATGTGCGTTGGCCTGGATGGATTGGCCGTCTCAGAGCTGCCGGACGGCAAGTTTCCCTAGGCAGTTTTCACACCCATGGCTCCGGACCGTTTCCCGCCACCATCAAGAGCCGGATATCTGCATGTAGCGCCTCCACGGTGTCCAGGGAACTGGGAGTAACATAACCCCGGGCTCACCAGGGGGGCCAGGCGGCTCGACGAAGCTTCCAGAAATGCCCCGGCATCTTGGCAGCAAGACGGTTAGGCACTCTGCTATTGTATCTTGCCAGCATTAAGGGCCGATAATTGTTGCTTTTAAAGCCGCCACTTCATGGGCGGAAAAGCTGCCGTTTCGCATCAGGTAGCACTAAACCCCATTTTATTGTCGGCTGACCAGGTGTAGTGTCTGGACCATGAACAAAAAGTGTTCCTCTCCCGGAGACTGCTCTTCGACTCAAATACGATGGCTAGCGTTAAGGTGTAGCCTCCTACGCACAGCCAGAACAAGCCAAGTCAGTCTTAAGCGAGGAAGCATCTGTTATATGAAAACATGATCAGGAACATCCAAGTCATAAAACTAATATACAAGTAGACACATGAAAATATATCATAAGGGTCTTCCAAAGAATCCGTGGGTGAAAAGTTGTCATTAGCGCTGCCATAGTCC
>REEB01000245.1 GCA_007695295.1 Puniceicoccaceae bacterium | reverse complement strand
TCATTGGCCTCCGCCCCGCTGTTGCAGAAAAAGACCCGGCCCGGACCCGCCCGGACCACCAGCCGCTCCGCCAGCCGCTCCTGGAGCGGGTTGCGGAAGAGATTGCTCACGTGGACGAGCTCGCCCGCCTGGGCCCGGACCGCCTCCACCCAAGCCGGGTGGGCGTGCCCAAGCGTGGTGACCGCGATCCCGGAGGCAAAATCGAGGTACTCTTTACCCTCCGCATCCCAGACCCGGGTGCCGCGGCCGCGCACCAGCTCGATCGGAGCGGGACTGTAGTTATTCATCAGGTACGAGGTGGCGGCAGTGGTGGTCATGGCAGTGGTGGGAAAAGTGAGAAGCGGGTGGTGCAGAATGGTGGCTCAGTGGACGATCTCGGTGCCGATGCCCTTGTCGGTGAAAATTTCCAGCAGGAGACTGTGGGGCATCCGGCCGTCGATGAAGTGGACGCGGTGCACGCCTTCGTTGAGGGCATGGATGGCGCTGTTGATTTTGGGGAGCATGCCGCGGTCGATCACCCGGGTCCTTTTCAATCCCTCGACCTCGCGGATGCGCACCGTCGAGATGAGCGACGCGGGGTTGGCGGGATCGGCGAGGAGCCCGGGCACATCGCTGAGGTAGACCAGCCGGCGGGCCCGCAACGAGGCCGCCACCGCGGCCGCGGCCACGTCGGCATTCACATTGTAGGCCTGCCCGTCGTGCCCCAGCGCCACCGGCGAAATGACCGGCGTATAACCCTCGGCAATGGCTTTTTTGAGCAGCTTCACTTTCACTTCCGTGACGGTGCCGACAAAGCCGAGGTCGACCGGGTTGCCGCTGTCATCGATCTCGAGCTTTTTGCCCACCAGCACGGCTTCGCCGTGAATGCCCTGCGGACGCCCCTTGCGCACCTGAATCATCTCGCAGACATCCTGGTTGATCTCCCGGCCCAGCACCCGGCGCACGACTTCGATGCTGGCCGCATCGGTTACCCGCAGTCCTCCCACAAAACGCGGCTCGATGCCGGCCTCCCCCATCGCCCGGCTGACCGCCTTGCCGCCGCCGTGGACCACCACCGCGTGAATGCCGACGGCGTGGAGAAAGGCAATGTCCCCCGCCACCCGTGTGCGAATCTCGGGATCGGGATCATCCATGAAACTCCCTCCGTATTTGATGACGAAGGTACTGCCCCGAAACCCCTGGATATAGGGGAGAGCCTCGATGAGGACCTGGGCCTTGGCGATGACTTCGGAAACGAGCATGGCGGAGGAAGGGGAGTTATTCGCTTTTGTTGTAGGATATGTAGCCCTCGGTGATGTCGGTGGCGAGGAGCCGGAAGGCGCCGTCGCCCAGGCCGAGCCGGAGGCGAATGGTGAAGCGGGGGCGGGCCACGACTTTTTTCCAGGCGAGTTTGTTTTCCGCCTGCGCCTCGCCCGCCCGGAGCACGGGCACATCGTCGTAATCCAGCTCGAGGCGGTCGAGTTCGAGAGCGGCGCCGGCATAGCCGGCCGCATCGACGAGCCGGCCCCAGTTCGGGTCGCCCCCGGCCCAGGAGGCTTTCACAAGGAGGGAGTTGCCGATGCAGCGGGCGATCCGCTCCGCTTCGTGTCCGGTGGCAGCTCCTTCCACCATCAGCTCCACCACCCGGCTGGTCCGCTCGCCGTCGGCCACAATTTTCTCAGCCAGGCAGGCACAGACTTTTTCCAAGGCCTCCGCAAAGACCGCGACGCCGTCGGGATCGGTGTCCGGATTGATCGCCACGCCGGAGGCGCCGCCGGTAAAAAGCAGGACGGTGTCGTTGGTGCTGGTGTCGCCATCGACGGTGATGGCGTTGAAGGTGCTGGCCACCGCGCGCCGCAGGAGGACATCAAGCACCGGGGCGGCCACCACGGCATCAGTGGCGAGAAAGGCCAGCATCGTGGCCATGTCAGGCTGGATCATGCCCGCTCCTTTGGCCATGCCGGCGAGGGTGACCGTCTTCCCGCCGATCGCGAAACGGGCGGTGGCGGTTTTGGGCCGGGTGTCGGAGGTGAGAATGGCGGTGGCGGCGCCCTGGCCGGCGGCAGTGGTGGTGTCAAGGGCCGCGGCGGCCCCGTCGATCCCGGGCAGGAGTCGGTCCAGCGGCAGGCGCTCGCCGATCCGTCCGGTGGAGCAGACGAGAAACGATCCCGCGGGGGCGCCGCAGGCGATCTCGGCGCGGGCCGCCATGGCGAGGGTATCGTCACGCCCGCGGGGGCCCGTGCAGGCGTTGGCGTTGCCGCTGTTGGCCACGAAGCCATGCAGCGGGATGCGCGAAGAAGCCAGCCGCTCCCGGCAGATCAGGACCGGAGCGGCGGCGGCGGCATTGCGGGTGAAAACCCCTGCCACCGCGCAAGGGGCCTGCGAGTGGAGCACGGCCACATCCGGCCGATCCCCGCCCTTGCCCCGTACATCGGCGGCCGCAAATCCGACCCGAAAGCCGGGCACCTCGGACAAGCCCGGCGTATCGGGCGTGAACTCGATCCGGCTCATGGCAGCAACCCCTCGGTTTCCTCGAAGCCGTGCCAGAGGTTCATGATTTGGATCGCCTGCCCCGAAGCCCCCTTGAGGAGATTGTCGAGGGTGGCGTTGATGACGAGATTGCCCGTCCTCGGATCATGGGTGACGGCGAGATCAACCCGGTTGGTGCCCACGACATGCCGGCTGTCGGGGAATACCCCTTGCGGCAACAGCCCCACGAAGGGTCGGCCACCATACGCCCGCTCCCAGGCCTCCCGCACCGGTCCGGCGTCCGCACCGTCCGGCGCCGGGGCCACGATCGTGGTCATGATGCCGCGCGGTACGGGCGCAAGGTGCGGGCTGAACTGCACCACGACCTCCGCCCCGGCCAGTGCCGAAAGCTGCTCCTCGATCTCGGAGAGGTGCCGGTGCCGAGGTATGCCGTAGGGCCGAAGGCTCCCGGACCGCTCGCAATACAGGTAGAGTTCCTCGGCTTTCTTGCCCGCCCCGCTCACGCCGCTGTAGCTGTTGATCACCACCCCACGCGGCGGTAGCAATCCAGCCGCATAAAGCGGCCCCAGCGGCACCAGGATCGAGGTCGGGTAGCAGCCCGGAGCCGCGATGAGGGTGGCGCCCCGCCAGTCCGGAGGGGTTAGCTCGGGCAGGACAAACCGGGCCTCGGCCAAAAGCTCGGGCGCGGGATGGGCCGAGCCGTAAAAGGCTTCATAGCGGGCGGGATCGCTGAGGCGAAAGTCCGCGCTGAGGTCGATCGTGCGCACGCCGGCGGCGACCAGCGGACGGGCATAGGTGGCCGCCGCGCCGTGCGGCAGGGCCAGAAAAACCAGGTCCAACCCCGCCGCCGCCACTTCCTCGGGTCCGGCCGCGGCAAAACGCAGCCCCGTCAGTCGCCCCCGCAGCCGCGGCAGGACCTCCGCCACCGGCTTGCCGGCGTGCTGGCGGGAGGTCACCAGCTCCAGACGCACCCGCGGATGCGCCGCCAGGCGCTCCACGAGGACTTCGCCGGAGTATCCGGCCGCGCCCACGATTCCGACTGTGATGGATTGTGACATGGTGTTCTGGTTCGTTTCAAAAAGGACGCCGCGGGGGAAAAGGAGTCACCGTGGCAGATCAGGAGGTTGGAAAAAACAAAAAAGCCCTCGCCGGCAGGCCGGGGAGGGCGGAGAGAAACTGCAAGAGGGTCCGTTCAGCGCTTGGAGAACTGGAACCGCTTGCGCGCACCCGGCTGACCCGACTTCTTGCGCTCGCGTTCACGGGGATCGCGTCGCAACAGACCGACCGGCTTGAGAACGGGCCGGAGCTCGCCGTTCATCTGCAGCAGCGCCCGGGCGATGCCCAGGGAAACCGCTCCGGCTTGGCCGCCGATGCCCCCGCCGCTGACCAGGGCGGTCACATCCATTTTGTCCCGCAGCTCGGCGGTGACGAGGGGACGGAGGGCTGCCTTGGAAAAGCACTCGGAGGGGAAGTAGGCGTCCAGGGGACGGCCGTTGACGGTGAAAGTGCCGGTGCCTTCGGTGAGGCGGACCCGGGCGGTGGCGGTCTTGCGGCGACCGGTGCCGAGATAAACGGTGGCGGATTCAGCGCTCATGGAAATAATCAGACGACGGGCTGGGGATTTTGGGCGGCATGCGGATGTTCGGCGCCCCGGTAGACCTTCAACTTGGTCAGCATCTGGCGGGCGAGCCGGTTCTTCGGCAGCATGCCTTTGACGGCGTGATGAATGATGTAGGCCGGGTTGCGCTTCCGCATGTCGGGCACGCTGCGGTGGCTTTCGCCCCCCACATAGCCGGAGTAGAACATGTACTGCTTCTGCTCCTCCTTGCGGCCGGTGAGAACGACTTTCTCGGCATTGACGACGACGACAAAATCACCGGTGTCGACGTGGGGGGTGTAAATCGGCTTGTTCCGCCCACGCAGGATATTGGCGATCTTGACCGCCACGCGGCCCAGGACCTGGCCCTCGGCATCGATCACATACCACTGGGGCTTGGGAGCGGTCTCCTTCTTGGCGAGAAACGTTTTCATCGGAAAAAGGGGCGAGTAAACAGACCGGTTGCGCCGACTGTCAACCTCTATTCGGAAGGATTTCCACGCCGTTGAAGCAGCCGGGACGCGAGGAAGCCGGACCCTCCGCCACCTTGGCCGGCATCCTCGGCGAACCTGGCTCCCACATCGCCTTGACCCGCCAAGGGCCCGGCGTATCCCCTTGCTCGGCACGGACCTGATCGCGGTTGCATCTGAAGTGTCCCCCGACCCGGCCCGGCAAGCCTCGACTCCTTCCACCGGCCTGCCCGTCTTGGCCGCTCGCTAAAAAAAACGAACCCATGCCGGCTGCTTCAAGTTTCGTCGCCCTGCTCAGGGGCATCAACGTTGGCGGCCATGCGACCGTGCCGATGAAGCAGCTTCGTGCGATCTGCTCTTCGCTTGGCTGGGGCAACATCCGCACGCTTCTGAATTCGGGCAATGTCGTCTTCACGGCATCCGGATCCCCGTCAGGGCTGGAAGCGGCGCTCGAAGAGGCCCTGGTGAGGGAGCTGGGTCTTGACGTCGCGGTGGTGGTTCGGGGCGCTTCGGATCTGCTTGCGAGCACCACCGGCGCCCCCTTCGAGGCCGAGCGCAAGCAGGCCGGATCCAGCATTCTGGTCTGCTTCAGCAAATCCGCCCCCCAGGAGGAAGCCGCGGCGATCATTCATGCTGCCGCGAAACAGGGTGAGCTCGCAGTCCTGAGCGGCGGGCTGCTCTGGATCTGTTTCCCGCACGGCATGGGCCGCAGCAAAATCACTCCCGCCATTCTCAACCGGGCCTGCGGATCCCCCGCCACCGGCCGAAATTGGAACACTGTCGCCAAACTACTCCAACTCACAGCGGACTAACCCTGCTCAGGCAATCCGCCGGCGAAGCGATTGCGGCAGGGCTGCCGGCGGAAGCTCGCCGCCCTTGAACTGGATTGCTCCACAGATGGCGTCGAAGCAATCTGACCTCTGCCCGACGGAGCCATTCCGAACAAAGCCACAGCGGACCTAGACCATGAACGCATCCAGAGGAGAGGCCGAGGACCGACCGGACGTGCCATCCTCAGACGCCAAACCAACTCACCACCCCGCCCAAGGCCGGCCGAACTTCACCGCCACCTTTGCCCTGCGGCCGTATCAGGAGGAGGACGAATCCTCCGTGGTTGGTGTCTGGCATCGCTCCGGCCGGGCAACCTACTCGTTTCTTCTTGCTTGGGGCACTTTGACCCCGGCCATGGCCGCGAGCGTCTTCCGCGAGCAGATTCGCCCCCGCTGCCAGCTCTGGGTGGGCACCCGGCAGCAACGGGTGGTCGCTTTTCTTGCCCTTAACGGCTCCACTATCGACCGTCTCTATGTCGATCCGACCGAATGGCGAAAGGGCTGGGGGCGCCAGCTGCTCCAGCATGCAAAACACCTCTGCCCGGCCGGGCTGGAGCTTCATACCCATCAACAAAATACCGGGGCACGACGGTTCTATGAAAAACATGGCTTTCGGGCGGTCAGGTTCGGCA
>REEB01000107.1 GCA_007695295.1 Puniceicoccaceae bacterium | reverse complement strand
TTATTATGGTGCCAGACTAACATTTCAAGCGGTTCAGTTTTTGGGGGTCAGGCCAATCCTACTTGCACTTGCCCACCATTGGTCAACTGCTGGCATACCAGAAAGCCGCGCGGCTGCTCTGCGCGATATGGCGGAAATCAAAAACGGGAAAAGGATTCGAGCCAAGGATCGCAACGCTACCGCCGATTACCTTATCGAGATTTCACGCGAGTTTCGGCGGAGGCGGAAAGCCCGCCTGCACAAGGAGCGATACAGGTCGCAGTTGGAATGCAGCCGCGAGAGGTTCTTCGGGAATGGGTTAAGGGAGCCAGCTGAACTTCCTTCAGGAACCCTTGTGGAACGTGCCCGCCTCAAGGTAGTAAATCGCCTACAGAAGTGGCTCCGCATCAACGTCAGCGCATTTTCAGGATACAATGAATTCACAGTTCGCTACGGCGAGACTCCTTCCGCTATCACTGTCACCGAAAAAGGCGAACAATATAGCAGCAGGTGCAAATATCATATGACTGATGCTACGCACACTGTCACAATCCGTCAGGATTACTGGCACAAAGTTATCCGCTTGGGATCCGTGGGCGTCGAGGGCTCGCTGATTCTGGATTTGGAGCCTGTGGAACATCCCTCTCGCACGGTGTATGCTGCAAAGATGGCCCGCGTCAAAGGCAAGCGCCTCGCAGAGGAGACGGGATATGTCGCAGTTGGTGCGTATGGCTGGGAACAGGCCCCCACGATAGCGGGCTTGTGCAGCAAACTGAAACGCCTGGAATCGGCTCAATAGGCTCTGCCTTTGTTGGGACTTCCAAAATCCCAACATTCCAGTTGGGCATTTTGTTGGGATTTACCGCCCGTGTTCGCCGGTGTTCAGGGGTGTTCGCGGACAAAAACAGTCCCAACAACCGCGAAGAGCATGGGCAACAAAAAGCCCGCTAAATCAAGGACTTAGCGGGCTGAAAGTGGGTGCAGGGGCGGGATTTGAACCCGCGACCTTCAGGTTATGAGCCTGACGAGCTACCAGACTGCTCCACCCTGCATTGGGAAAAGGTAGAATCTAGACTACGCCGGCCGGGTTTCAAGGGGTTTTTTCGGCGCTGGGAAAAAAAGAAAAAAACTCTGGTGTTTGGAGCGCCGTGGCCGGCTTCAGCGCGGTGGGGCGGCGGCGACTTCGGGGGAGGTCCAGGGGTGTTTTTGAAACCAGGCCTGGAGGACTTGCCGGACGACCGGTGCGGCGACCATGCCGCCGGCGTTGGAGACATCGGGGTCCTCACCTTCCACGACCACGGCGACGGCAATGCGGGGCTGATCCATGGGAGCGATGGCGATGGTCCAGGCCAGCTCGAGGGTGCCTTCGGGCGTGCGGACTTGGGCGGTGCCGGTTTTGGCGCCGACGCGGATGCCGGGCAGGCGGGTAAAGCGTGCGGTGCCCTGCTGGACGGCCTCTTCCATGCCGGCAAGAAGGCTTTCGCGCTGGAGCGGAGAGAGGCCGATCGGGGTGGCGGCGGCGGGTTCGATTCGGGAGGGCGAGCGACGGATGATGGTGGGGTTGAGACCAGTCTGGTCGCGGGCGAGACCGGCGGTGAAGAGGGCCATGTGCAGGGGGGTGGTGCGGAGGTAGCCCTGGCCGATGGAAAGGTTGGCGGTGTCGCCGGGAAACCAGGGCATGCCGACGCGTTGGCGCTTCCAGGCATCGTCGGGGATGATCATGCCGCGGGCTTCGAAGGGGATTTCGATGCCGGTGGGTTCGTGAAGGCCGAAACGGCGGGACTCTTCGGCGATGCGGGCGACCCCGGTTTCGAGGCCGACCTTGTAGAAATAGACATTGCAGCTGACCCGGATGGCTTCGGCGAGGTCAAGGTCGCCGTGGCCGCGGCGGTTGTGGCAGGGGAAGCGGCGGCCGGCGACCTGGTGGTAGCCGGGGCAGTTGATTTTGATCTCGGGGTCAAGAAGACCGGCGCGGAGGGCGGCGATGGCGGTGATGAGCTTGTAGGTGGAGCCGGGCGGGTAGAGGCCTTGGGTGACGCGATTGAGCCAGGCGCCTTCCTCCTCGATGCGCGTGAACGTTTCCCGGCTGATGCTGGGGGACAGCTCATTGAGGTCGTAGGCGGGCTTGCTAACGATGGCGAGGACCTCGCCATTGGTGATGTCGATGGCGGCAAGACCCCCGCGGCGATCGGCGAAGGCGGCCTCGCCGGCCAACTGGAGGTCGAGATCGAGGGTGGTGGCGAGGTTCTGACCCTGGACGGGGGGGCGGTATTCAATGCGTTCGACGTTGAAGCCGGCGGGATCCACAACCCAGATTTCGAGACCGGTGGTGCCGCGGAGGATGTCGTCGAACCCGCGTTCGAGGCCGCTGCGGCCAAAGCTGCCTTGGGTGGCGAAGGTGGTGAGCGCCCCTCCGGGCAGATCTTCGAGGGGAAGATCGAGGCTGGAGACGACATAGCCGAGGGAGTGGGCGGCGGCGGGGCCGTGGGGGTAGTTGCGGGCGTGGCTGGAGGTGATCTGCACCGGCGAGTCGACCGGCAGGTTCTCCAGGAGTCGGGCGAACGCTTCGGGATTGAGGTCGTTGATGAGGTTGAAAGGAAGGAGTGGCTGGATGCGGAAGTGACGGTCGAGGGCGGCGGGGTCGATCGCGAGGTCCGCCTGGAGGAGCGCGTTAATGGTGTCGAGGTGCTGCTGGACGACGGCGGCCCGGGCGGCGATCTCCAATTGGCGGGGGGAGATGCGTTCACCGGCTTCGCGGGCTTCCCGGAAACGGGTGAGGTACTCTTGGCGAAACTGCCGGCGGAGGTTGGCGTCGGAGAGGTGAATGACGGCGGCGAAGCGCGGACGGTTGTCGACGAGGATGCGCCCTTCGCGGTCGAGGATATTGCCCCGGGGGCCGGGAAGCAGGATGCGGCGCTGGCTCTGGAGGGTTTCGCGCTCGCTGAAAGCCTCTTGGTGCAGGATCTGGCGGTAGCCGAGTCCGGCGGTGATGACGAGAAGGAGAGCACCGAAGATGGCGGCAACGACCTTGAGTTTGGTTTTGAAACCACGGTGGAGCTGGCGGGCGATCACGAGAGTTCGCGGAGTTCTTCTTCGACGATGATGCCGAAGAGGTTGAGGGTGCGGTCGGTAAGGCTGAAGAGCCACGGGGTCATGCCCATAAGCATGAGCTGGGAGAGGAAAAACTCAAGGCCGAGGCGGCCGAGCCAGGAACCGAGCGCCCAGAGTGGAGGTGGATAGAGGAGAGAGAGGCCGAGAAAACAGATCGCGTTGGCGAGGAGGACCGCGATGGTCCGGGAGGTGGCCTCGTGGGCATGCAGCCGGGGCCGGAGGGCGAAGATGACGGCGTGTGAAAAGAGGAAGAGGGCAAGGACAGGAAGCGGCGAGCCCGGCAGGCCGGCACCCATGGCCAGCCCCAGCACGGCCGCGCAGAGGACGCCTTGGCGGAGTCGGAAAAACAAGGCGGCGAAGGCGAGCGGCAGGCCGCCGAAGAACACCGTCAGACCCAAAAGAGCCAGGAAGTGATTTGCCTCAGCGGTGAAAAAAAGCAGCCCCAGGCCGATGAGGGCGACGATGATGCCGCGGGGGTCCCTCATGGGGCGGGGCCGGATCCGTCTTCCAACGGGACGAGCACGGCGACCTCGGCGAGGCGGTTGAGGCGGGGGTCGAGCGCGACCCGCCCGGTGCGGAAAAGGCCGTCGGGACCGGGCTCGAGTTGCTCGATCAGGCCGACAGCGAGGCCTGCTGGAAAGATGCCGCCGAGCCCGGAAGTGACGACCAGACGCGGCCGGTCGGGGCTGGCGGAGATGTCCGCGGGAACGAAGTCGGCCCGGCCGAAAGCGGGGCCGAGGGCGGGGTTGGCGCCGCCGCGGAAGCTGACCGGACGGTCGTCTCCCTCGACAAACACGGCCATCCGGACACGGGGACTGCTGAGCAGGTCGACCACGGCGGTGTAGGTGTGGACCTCCCGGACGACGCCGACGACCCCGCCGGAGAAAATCACCCCCATGCCCTCCTCGAGGCCGTGCCGGCTGCCCTTGCGGATGAGGACCTGCTGCCACCAAGAGGTGAAGTCGCGCCGGGCGACGCGGGCGATCTCGTAGCGGTAGCCGGGGACGGAGGGCAGGTCGAGGAGGGCTTCGAGGCGGTCGCGTTCCAGGCGGATTGTCTCCAGTTCCTGGATACCGAGCTCGTAATGGGCGTTGAGGCGGGCGAGGTCGCGGCCGGCCTCGATAAGATCGCGCTTGGAATGCAGGCGGGTGCCCCAGAAAGCCTGGAGGTCGCGCAGGTGGGAGGCGGTGACGACGGCCGGGGCGTGAAATTCTGAAAAACTGACCCGCAGGAGGGTGCGGACAGCGGTCGGCAGGAGCAGCCAGGCCAGGAGGACGAGGCCGAGGACGAGGAAAGGGCGGGCCTGGCTCAGGGTGCGCTTGTCCAAAGGGTGGCTGGGTCGTGGCGGGGCCCGGCGGGCGGGGGCGGGAGCGAAGGCCTACTTCGACTCGGAAGTGACGTAGGTGAGAAGGAAATTTAGGTTTACGAGGACGGCTCCGGTGCCATTGGCGACCGCGCTGAGCGGATCCTCGGCGACGATCACGGGCAGACCGGTGCGGTCGCAGAGCAGTTCATCGAGGCCACGAAGAAGGGCGCCGCCGCCGGCGAGGACGAAGCCCCGGTCAACGAGGTCGGCGGAGAGTTCCGGGGGGCAGCGTTCGAGGGCGTTGCGGACCACGTCCACGATGGAAGCGACGGTGTCGGCGAGGGCTTCGCGGATTTCCTGGGAAGTGACGTGGATGGTCTTGGGCAACCCGGCGACGGAGTCGCGGCCCTTGACCTCCATGCTGAGTTCGCTGGGAAGAGGAAAGGCGGAGCCGATGCGGATCTTGATCTCTTCGGCGGTGCGCTCGCCGATGAGCAGATTGTAGGCCCGCTTCATGTAATTGATGATGGCGGCGTCGAACTCATCGCCGCCGACGCGGATGCTTTTCGAGTAGACGACCCCGGCGAGGGAGATGATGGCGACCTCGGTGGTGCCGCCGCCGATATCGACGATCATGTTGGCGGCGGGTTCTTCCACGGGCAGGCCGACACCGATGGCGGCGGCCATGGGCTCCTCGAGCAGGAGGACCTCGCGGGCGCCCGCGTGGGTGGCGGACTCCTTGACGGCTCGTTTCTCGACCTCGGTGATGCCGGAGGGGATGGCGACGACGACCCGCGGCGGGATGAACTTGGCGCTGTTTTGGACGCGTTTGATGAAGTAGCGCAGCATCGCCTCGGTGATGTCGAAGTCGGCGATAACGCCGTCCTTCATGGGCCGGATGGCGATGATGTTGCCGGGGGTGCGGCCGAGCATGCGCTTGGCCTCTTCGCCAACGGCCAGCACCTTGCGGGTGGTGGCGTGGATCGCGACCACGCTGGGCTCGCGGAGAACGATCCCTTTGTCCTTTGCGTAAACGAGTGTGTTGGCTGTCCCGAGATCAATGCCGATGGCATTGGAGAAAACACCCAGAAAATTACGGAACATAGTTGATGGCAGTTATTTGTGGCCGTGGCTCAAGAAAAAGCATCCCGCGGGGGTGGTTAATGTCAAAGGGAATTTGGAGCTGGTGTTGCGGTGGTAGTGGTTTGGATTGGACGCCGGGCAGAAGGCCTTCAGCATCGGGGTGCTGATGGATGAACTCGAACTGATACGGGATTTGGCTCTGATCTTGGTCTCTGCCGGGCTGGCCGGGATGATCTGCCGGTGGCTGGGAGTTTCGGTGGTTCTGGGCTATCTGGCGGCGGGCGTGGTGGTGGGGCCGTTTGCGCAGATATTTCCGACGGTGGCGAAAGTGGAAAGCATTCAGGCGCTGGGCCAGGCGGGGCTGGTGTTTCTGATGTTTTTCATCGGGATGCAATTGCATCCCGGCCGCCTGCGGCAGATGGGGGCGGCCATCCTGGTGGCGGCGGTGGTGGGTGCGTTGCTGGTCCTGCAGACGGCCCGGCTGGCGGGAGTGGCGCTGGGCCTGAGTCCGACGGAGGCCCTCTTTCTGGCCGGGATGCTGGTCTGCTCCAGCTCGGCGATCATCGGCAAGCTGCTGGCCGACAGTGGTACGAGTCACGAGAAGCCGGCCACCTTGGCGCTGGGGATAACAGTCATGGAGGACTTGGTGGCGGTGGTGATCCTCTCGGTGCTGGCTTCTCTGGCGATGGTGGAAGTGACCGAGGCGACATCGGTGGGCGGGACCCTGCTCGGGCTGGCGCTGTTTGTGGTGGGCTTTGTGGTGGCAGGATTGCTGATTTTTCCGCGGTTGCTGGGCTGGGTGCAGCGGAGAGGCGGCGATGAAATGCTGCTGCTGACGATGACCGGGCTGGTTTTTCTGTTGGCTCTGGCGGCGACGGAGGCCGGTTACTCCGTGACCCTGGGGGCGTTTTTGACCGGAGTCGTCATCGGTGAAGTGCGCCTTCGGCGGCGTCTGCGCCGATTGATGCAGAGCCTGCGGGATGTGTTCATGGCGGTGTTTTTTGTGGCCATGGGTTTGCTGATAGATCCGGCCCTGGTGTTGGAGGAGCTGCCCTTGATCCTGGGGTTGACGGTTGCGGTGGTGGCGGGGCGGTGGATCTATTGCGCCCTGGCCCTGGTGCTGACCGGGGTGCCCTTGCGTGAGGCGCTCAAAGCCGGCCAGTTGCTGACGCCGTTGGGAGAGTTTGCCCTCGTGATCGCTCAGGTGGGGGTATTGAGCGGGCTGCTGGCCGAGCGGTATGCCGCGGTGGCGGTGGGGCTGGTGGTGACGACAGCCCTGGTGGCTTCGCTGGTGCATCCTCGGGCGGAAGTGCTCTGCAGGGGGTTGGAGCGCCTGTTGCCGGGAGTGCTGCACGCCGCGCTCCGTTTCTACCAGGAGCGGCTTGAGGCGGTCCAGCGCCACCAGGAGCGCAGCACCATGGGGCGGCTGCTGCGGCCCCGGATTTTACAGGTCCTTCTGGAGATGCTCTTTGCCGGGGCCCTGTTGCTGTTGGGAGCTTGGGGACTGGAGTGGCTGGCGGAGCGATTTGGTGAGGAAGGCGTTCTGCCACCGGCACTGGCGGCGGGGGCGTGGGCGGTGGTGGGACTGGCCGCGATCGTGCCGTTGGTGGCGGCCTGGCGCAATCTTGCCGCGATGGGCCTGATCCTGGCGGAAGCTAGTACCCGGGGACGGCCGGCGGGATGGAAAATGGCTGTCGACCGGATTTTGGCGGTGGTTTCGGCCGGTCTGCTGCTGGCTTGGGCGGGTCTTTTTCTCCCCACCGGAGTGCCCTTCCTGATCCTCTTTCTCGGGCTGGTGGTGGCGCCGGGCGTGGCGGCGTGTTTTTTCTGGCGGGACATGATCCGGCTGCACAGTCGGGTGCAGGTCGATCTCAAGCAGCACCTGGATCCGGCACCGTCGGCAGAGCGCCCGGTCCCCTCGCTGCGGCCTCCGCCGGACTGGCCGGTCGCCATGACCGACTTCGTGCTTCCCGCCCACAGTGAAGCGGTGGGCAAATCCCTGGCGGAGCTGGCCCTGCGGTCGCGCTTCGGTATTTCGGTGGTGGGGATCGACCGGCAGGGTGTGCTGGTGCGCAAGCCCGGTCCCGACCGGCGGCTGTTTCCGGGAGACCAAGTCTTTCTGGTCGGCACGGCCGAGCGGTGCCGGGAGGCGATGACGGCGCTGGGCCGGGAAACAGAGGCCCCGCCTGTTGAACCGGCGCCGGAGGAGCTATTGGCCGAGCGTCTGGTCGTGCCTGAGGGCAGTCCGAGGGCCGGCCGATCCCTGGGTGAATTACAAGTTTACGCCAAGACCGGGGTTACGGTGCTTGCGGTCAGGAGCGGAGCGGGCGAAGTGCTCAGCCCCGGGGCCGGACAGATCCTCCGTGCGGGGGACGAGCTCTTGGTCTTCGGTGATCCGGAGCACCTGCGGCTATTTCGGGACTGGATTCTGGCCCCCGAGTAGCGGGACGGGCGGGGCTTACCTTGGGATTGACAGCGGTGGTGAGGGCGCTTGAAGCTGACCGTTTTCCATGAACATCCTGATCGCGTTATTCACCGTCGTACTGATTCTGGTCTGCGTCTTTATGATCTTGGTCGTGCTGGCTCAGAAGGGCAGTTCCGGCGGAGGGCTCGGCGCCGCCATGGGCGGGGGGATGGCGGAGTCCGCCTTCGGTGGGGAGACCACGACCATCCTGACCAAGTCCACCATCAACAGCGCGATCGCGTTTTTTGTGCTCTGTTTCGGCCTTTATCTGGCTCACCTCTCGATCAGCACCGAGCCACTGGGCGAGCGGCGGCTGCCGGCCATCCCCGGCGAAGTTGAAGAATCCGAAGAATCGGCCCTTCCGGAGGCGGGTGAACTACTCGACGGGCCGGTCGAGCTGCCCTTGGAAGCTCCGCCGGCCGACGTCCCGCCGGAAGAGTGAGGTCGTTGTAATGGGGTTTGGGATCAAACCGGCGGCGCCGGTGGTCGGAAACCGCATGCAACGATTTCTGGTCCTGCTCCTTGCTTTGGCCGCCGGGCTGGCCTGGGCGCCTTGGGCGGAAGCACAACGGCGCATGCGGCCGCCCCCCTCGTATCACCAGCCCGGTCCGCCCGACCAGGACCGCGGGCGGGAGGTTTTGGAGACCTTCCAACGGATGGGAATCGAGGGCGACTATGCCTTTGCCTTTTCGCTTCGGGTCATGCCCCGGCAGGGAGGGGAGCGGTGGCTGGCGGGCACGCTCTTCGGGAGTCGTTCCGCGGCCGGGCCGGTGTCTCTGGTCGAGCTGCGCGATGCCGCCGGGGCCACCAGTGCCCGGCTACTGCTGCAAAGCGGACCCGAGGCGGAAGCGTGGATCTACCGGCCCGGTGAAGACGAGCAACCCCGCCGGATGGAAGCCGCCGAACTGATCGAGCCCCTGGCGGAAACCGATTTGAGCGCCTTTGAACTGCTGACCCCGTTTTTTTTCTGGGACGAATTCGTCTATGAAGGCTTGGTGCGCTTCCGGGGGCGGCCCACCCATGTCTTCCTGCTCTATCCTCCTGGTGACGACCTGGCCGAAGGGACCGGGATGGAGGCGGTGCGGGTTCATCTCGACGGCCAGTTCAACGCACCCAGCCAGGCCCAGTTTCTCGACCGCGATGGGCAGGCCTTTCGAACCATCAGCATCCTCGATCTGCGGCGAGTGGACGGCCAATGGATCGTGCGCTCGATCGATGTGCGCGACGAGCGCACGCGGGACAAAACCCGCTTCGAGGTGGAGGAGGCGCGGCTCGGGTTGGAATTTCCGGGAGCACTGTTCCAGCCGGCGGCGCTGCTTTCGACCTTCACCGAACTGGCCGTCCTTGTCGAGGTGGACCGCGAAATGCTGGCGTATTGACTTCGCCGCGAGTGGAGGCTGACTGGGAGGGATGCCTATTCTCCGTCTGAATCCCGAGGCGGTCATCTTCGACCTCGATGGCACCCTGCTCGACAGCATGCCAATGGTCAGAGAAGGTTTTTCCCACGCCATCTCGCCTTGGCGGGAGCCGCCGAGTCCGGAGGAATTCCGGGAGTATTTCGGGGGCAGCGCGCAATCGGTCCTGCGGCAGATGCTGGGGGGGGATGACTTTGTCGAGGCGGCCTGGGAACGATTGGTGGCCTTTCATGAAAAAGTGCGTGCGGAAGCGCGGCCCTTCGACGGGGCGGTCCGCCTGCTGGGGCTGTTGGCGGGGGCCGGACTTTCCCTCGGGGTGTGGACCAGCCGCGACCGATGGTCGGCCACGAATCTGCTCCAGGCTCACGGGATGGAGCATTATTTCACCGCCTTGGTCTGCGGGGACGATTTGCACAGCCACAAGCCCGATCCGGCCGGTCTGGTCCGATTGCTCGCCGAGCTCAAAGTGCGCCCCGGGCGCGCGCTCTATGTCGGTGACTCCCAGGTCGATGTGGAAGGCGGCTGGGGCGCCGGGGTGCCGACGGTGTTTGTGGGACCGAAGTCCTTCCTGCGCGGGGTGTGGCAAGAGCGTTGCATGCGGATCGTGGCCAACCAGGCGGTCGCCTACACCATGATCGAGGCGTTCTGCCTGCCGCGCGGATCCGCCGCCCAGGGCTGAGGTGAATTCGCCGCGGGTGGGATTGCCAATCCGGGGCGGCCGGTCATGATGCCGGTTTTCAAAATCCCATGCGGATGTTCGATTTCCTTTGCCCCGGCCCGGGCCGGACCGCCCTCCGGGTGATGCGGATTGTCCTCCTGCTGGCCGTCCTGCTCACCGGTAGTTTGCCTGTCGCCGTGGAGGCCGCCGGCCTCGGCGATGCACGGCGCGAGGCCATCACCGAGTCCCTGCACGGGCGCTGGAATGCAGCGGTCGGGCGCAAGACGCTGACGTTGGTTTTCGAGACCGACGGCCGTTACCGGGTGGCGAGTGAACGGGGTGACTTCCAAGTGGAAGAGAACCGGCTGCTGCTGCATCCCGACGGGGCCGAAGCGCCCGTGGCCTACACCTTGGACCTGCGGCCCGACCAGCTCACCCTTTCCGGAGGCGATCTGGCGGGTTCGGTGACCTTTATCCGCGACATCGCTTCGGCCACGCCGGTGCGGGACTACCTGCGGGGCTGGTTTGTCACCACCCCGGGAGAGATGCGGGCCAAGGGCGAGCGCATCCTCGCCATCCTCCTGATTGTGATGGTGAGCGTGGGCATGGTGAGCCTGCTGGGTCGCCTGGGCCAGTTTCTGATCCACAGCCAATGGGGACCGCTGAAGTATTTGTTCACCCGCTACAAGACGAAGACCCGCACCATCCAGTCGGTGATTCTCAACGTGGTGAAGTATTTCATCTACTTCACCGCCTTCGGCCAAATCCTCGCGGAACTGGGAGTGAATTATGCGACCTACTTCGCCTCCCTCTCGGTCATTGGACTGGCCGTGGGTTTCGGCTGCCAAGGCTTGGTGCAGGACATCGTGACCGGGTTTTTCCTCATCATCGACGGCCAGTTCGGCGTGGGGGACATGGTGGAAATCTCCGGTCAGACCGGCATCGTGGAGGAAGTGGGCCTGCGGACAACCCGGCTGCGCAACGTGCTCGGTCAGATGGTGGTCATCCCCAACCGCAACATCGCACTTGTCGGAAACTTCCGCCACGGCTACCTGCGGGGGCGGGTGGATGTGGCGGTCAAGCCCGGGCAGGAAGGACTCGCGGAGGCGCGGGCGCTGAAGTTCGGCGAAGGCTTTGCCCGCCAGTATGAAGGCCTGGTGCTGGAGAAGCCGACAGCCGGCGGCGTCTTTGCCCTGCCTTCGGGAGAGCGCTTCATCCGCCTGCACCTGAATCTCTGGCCCGGCCAACAACCCCTCGTCGACACCCAGTTTCTCCCCCGGCTGCGTGCTTTCCTCGTCGCCGAGGGGGTGGAAATCCCTGGTGACCGGGCGCTCGTAACGTATCGGGAACCGCCCTACAAGTACCCGAAACTCTGGGCCTTCCAGCGGAAAAAAGACGACGAAGCCGCGGAGGAAGCCAAAGCCGTCGGCGAGGCGACAGACTGAACGCCAGCCTTTTGGCGGAAACGCCGACATCCCCGCCGGCACCCAGGCCCAATCCCCTTCCCACGACCAAACTCCTTCTGCCGGCCCGCTGCGGCTGCCCGGACCGCCCCGGGCGCCCCCGCAGCGACCGCGGTTGCCAAAAATCATGACAAAAGAAAACCATCCCACGCTCATCCACGAGCGCGTGGCCCTTGCGAGGACAGGCAAGAACCCGACCGCAGTCGCACGGCTTCGGTCGGGGTGGGTGGTGCTCGGGGATGATCAGCGTTTGAAGGGTTACTCGCTTTTGCTCTCCGATCCGGTGGTGGACAATCTGAATGCCCTGGCAGAGGAGGAGCGGAAGCGCTTTCTCTGGGAGATGTCCGCCATTGGCGACACCCTGATGGCCGTGTTGAGGCCGTCGATCATCAATTACTCGATCCTGGGGAACACCGATCGGGCGCTCCATGCCCACATCCATCCCCGCTCCGATGAGGAGGCGCCGGAACACCGCCGGACGGTGCCGTTTGTCTACCACATGCACCAACTGCCAGCCGTTCCCTTCGCGTATGACCGGGACAAGGCGTTGATGGATCGGATTCGGACGGAGCTGTCGCGGCGGGTGGAACTCCTTGCCTGACCTGAGCCGGGGCGGGACGCGGGGCCACTCCGACGTTGGCCGTGGGCCGTGAAGAGGCGCCGGTTTGCCGCGGGGGGTGCCGGATGAGTGCGGCCGCCACAAAATTGGCATTGGCGGGGATGCACCCACCGGGTAGGGAGGAAGGGTGAAACTTCCCCATGATGCAGACGACTGGTTGCGGCACATGCAAAACCACCTGCAACGGAAGGTGGATGAGCACAACCACCGGCCGGATCCCGAGATGGGCGGCCTCTCACCTGATCAGGTCTTTCGCCTGACCAGAACCCCTTGGACCGATCCGCACTCGCCGCTGCAGGTGCGTGACGACCTCGGTGCGGCGGACCTCGCAGCGTGCCCGTTTTTTCAATACGCCCGGCGCTTTCTGCTCTCCGTGCATGAAGCGGGCCGGGTGAAGGCCACCGCCACCGGCAACCTGCCCCGCGCGTTTGTCGAGCCCTGGATCGAAATTCTTCACCAAGGCCGGGACTTGGAAAAATTCCGGTCTCTCTTCAAAGTCGTCAACGAGAGGGACCTGTTCCAATTGCATTGCTGCCGGCTGGTTTGCGAATTGGCCGGACTGGTCGGCAAGAACCGGGGTCATTTTGTGGTGCGCAAGCGGACTCTCCCCCTGCTGAAGGAGGAAAATGCCGGTCTGCTCTTCGCCTGTCTCTTTGAGGCCTATTACTGCCGTTTCAATCTCGACTACACCACCCGGGGCCAAGAGATGCCCGAACTCCAGCAAACCATCGCCTACACCCTGCATCAGCTTCACGCGGTGGCCGGCGAGTGGCTGCCATTGGAGGTGCTTGCCCGAACCATCCTGCTGCCTCCGGTGTACGAGCGGCTTGCGGAGATCGCCAGCGGGGGGGTGTACTGTGCCCCTCCGGAACGCGAGCTGGAGTTTCGCCTGCTGTCGCATTTCCAGAAATGGCGTCTGGTCGAACTCCGGGGCTCGTTCGATGCCCGCCTGCGGATGGTCGTGCATGACCATGCCCGGGCGACCGATTTTCTCCGCCGAGCGCTGGATTTCGACTTTCGGCGGTAGCGGCAGGGTGCCTAAATCGCCTCATGAATACTGGTGACGACGGGCTTGCCCTCTCCTATGCGACCGATCTTGAGCCGCTCACGGCCGTGTTGGCGGGATTGGATCGGAGTGGCGACTATTTCACCGCCGGCCTCCTTGAATCCGCTCCGCCCCTGCTGGAGATCCATGGCGCCGGCTTGCTTTCATTTCCAGTGCCACCGGGGCAGGCGCGGGATCTGATCAAAGCCGCCGGAGTGCGGGCACCTTACGGGCGGGGCGAGGAGACCATCGTGGACGAAACGATCCGCAAGGTCTGGCAAATCGCACCGGATAAAATCCAGCTTGGCGGGCGGCAATGGCCGCGGGCGCTCGACTGCATCCTCGAAGCCGTGACCGCAGGACTTGGTCGTCCGGAAGGCTCTCTGCGGCCGGAGTTGTATAAACTGCTGGTCTACGATGAGGGCGGATTTTTCCTGCCGCACCGTGACACGGAAAAAGCACCCGGCATGCTGGGCACACTCATCGTGGCCCTTCCCTCGGCGCATGAGGGAGGCGAGCTGGTCATCCGCCACCACGGTCGGGAGACGGTGCAGGAACTGCGCAATGTCGATCCCGGGTTGCTCGCCTATGCGGCGTTTTATGCCGATTGCGAACACGAAGTGCGTCCCGTCCTTTCCGGCCACCGGATCTGCCTGGTCTACAATCTCGTCGCCGCCAAACCAGGCGGACTTTCCGAGATCGCCGTGCCCGACACGCGCCCCCACGTGGAGAAGGCGACGGGCATCCTTCGGAAGTGGGCCGGGCGCTCCAAACGTTCGGAAAAAATCGTTTATTTGCTGGACCACCGCTACACAGAGGCGGCGCTTTCACTGGCCGCGCTCAAAGGAGGAGACGCCGCCATCGCCGAGGTGTTGTTCAAAGCCGCCGCGGAAGCGGACTTTTCCATCCATCTCGGCATGGTGCATATCGAAGAATCGGGATGGGCCGAATACACCGGTTATTACCAGCCCCGCGGAGGCCACCGGCGCCGGTGGGAGGAAGATGATGAAGATGAAGAGGAGGAATACGAGATAGGCGAGGTGTGTGACGAGCGGCGCTTCATCGCCCAATGGCGTGATGCCGCCGACCGTCCCGTCAACCTGGCGGAGATTCCGTTGCAGGACGATGAAGTCCTTCCAGTCGGGGCGTTGCGGGGGGAGGCTCCGGATGCACTGCATTTTTCCGAGGCCACCGGAAACGAAGGCGCATCCTTTGAACGCACCTACCTGAGGGCTGCGGTGGTGCTTTGGCCACGGGACAGTTTTGATGTGATCTGCGCTTCCGCCGGGTTTGACAGCACCTTGGCCCGCCTTGAGCAACGCGCCGCGGAACTCGCGGCCGCTCCGGCCTCTGACGAGCCCCGCTCCGCCGTTGGTCTGTTGGCCAAGCGTTTGGTCGAGAATTGGCCGCTTTACCGGGCAGGTCCCGAGCATTTGGAACGTGCCATCACCGCTCTGGTGCGATGCGGGCAGGCCGGCCTCTTGGCTCAACACCTGTCGCCGGTGTTGGACCGCCTGCTGCCCCGCCGCATTCAGCCGCTGCTGGCGTGGGCCGAGCTGGCGGGGCCGGAGGGATTCGATCCCATTGCCGAGCGCCTGCTGCGGCCTGCTTCGGAGATCGGGGCCATCGGCGCGATGCAGCTGTGGACCGGGCTCGCCGGGATCTGGGCGACCGGAGAAAAGGGCGCGGATCGGCTCGACCGGATGCTGCCCTCGGTCTTCCGTCAGATGGGTCGCACCGCCGCCCGGTTTGCCTTCCCGGGTATGACCGAAAAGTCCCCTGCCTCCGATCCCAATGATGGCCCATTCGAGACGGATGAAGACTTCGAAGAGGCGGAAGCCATCCTCTTGGCGAATGCCGGCGCGTTTCGCCATGGGCTGCCAACGCCCGTGGTTTGTCCGCCGGAAGTGCTGGCGGATTTCCTGGAGGCGGTGGAAAGAGGTCCCGGCGGCGGCCGGGTCGGCCAATCCCTGGACTGCATCATTGCCAACCCGCTAACGTTTTCCGTCCTCGAGTCGATCCTGCCGGCTTTGGAAGGGGCCGCCAGCGGCGCGGTCGTGCTGGGCGAAAAAACCAAGGCGTCGCTCTGGCGTCTGGGTGCGAATCATCTCCTGGGCTGCGCGGAGACACCGCCCCCACCGCCCCGCGACTGGCGGCTCCCACTTTCCTCGGAGCAGCTCGCCAAACTCCCCCGGGAATTGAATCTTTTCGCGATCGATCCGGAGGCCAAAGTCCTTCGATTGAAAATGGCCGCCGCACTGCGTCAGCAATTTCAGGCCGCGATAAACCAGCAGCGGCTCGACATTACGTGTGCCACCGAGCACCGAGGACGGCCCTACACCCTGGTGTGCACCAAGACCCTGGGTCACTATGAGCGGGCCTGCGAGGCGTATCGAAAAGACTACGACGGACTTCGGCGTTTTTTGGCTCTTGCGGCCTTTGGCTCCGACGCACTCGCCGAGCGGCTCAGGACCGCGCTCGCCGCCGGCAAAAGCTGGAAGCCCGTCCCCGCGGAGGCCGTCGTTCGGCCGAGCTGAACCAAGGCGCCGCCGACGCATTGTACGGCCCGCCATGAACCCCGGGGTCCGGCGGTGGTAAAGGTGACACGACCTCGGCAGTCCATTTTGGACAAGCCGGCTTCGGACGGAGGGCGACGGGACGAAGGTTTCCGGGAGAGGGAGGGACTGAGATCGTCGCCAGGGGAGTGGAGCGCCCGCAGCGCGGCGGAAAAAAGCATGATGGCCCGGCCAGGAGCCAACATGTGGGACCGAAAATGTCCCACCTGAAAGCGCAAGATGGATAAAAACCAGCCATGAGACTGCATCCGCTCAAATCAAGGTATCCCTGTTTCGCCGGCCCGCGCGGTTTCGCATCGGCCGCGCCTGCGACGGATCCGGCACCGCGACCCCCCCGTGGGTACCGCGGCCATGGCGGGGAGTCCTTGGCGCCGCGGTGCCCCGGAGTAAACCAGCGGATCCTCCGGCGGGTTCGGGGGCCGTCGGCGCACTCATTGGAAGCGCGTTTGCGGGCGGCGGCACGGACCGGGGAGGTCCTCGAACTCGTCTACCTGGGAGGTTCGACACCAGGCGGAATCCAACGGATCACGCCATTGGAACTGTATCGATGCGAAAGGAGTGCCGCTGTTTGTCTGAGGGCATTCAGCCATAACGGAGGAGCCATCCGTTCCTATCGGCTCGATCGTTTTTTGTCCGGCGTGTCCGAGTGCGTTCCGGCTGCATCGGGGTCGGCTCCCGGCTGCGGATCCGTGGGGTTCTGACGGGCCGGATGCTTCAGGGCGGACCGCTTGGATTCCTGGTGGGCGGCATCGCCGCCGGCTCCGTGCTGGCATTGATTCGGGAACCCTCATGAGGTTGCGGGGTCGGGCGAGGTCTGCCGATATGGGAGTAATGCGCGTAGTCCTGACGTTTCTGGCGGTGAGCTGGCTGGCTTTGGTGGGTTTTCTGGCCCTGCGGGGTTCACCCTTTGTTTCCGAATTGCCCTGGGTGCCGGCGGGATTGGCGGAGTGGCTGGATACGATCCGCCACTGGCGGCATCTGCTGGGTTTCGGGGTCACCGGGCTCCTGGTGTTTGTGATCCCGGTGCCCGGGCAGCGGAGTTGGCGGCCCCGGCGCTTGGGCGCCCTGCTGGTTTTGGCGGTGGTACTGGAGGTGGTGCAGCTTTGGATTCCGGGGCGGACCTATGCGCATGCCGACCTCATTGCCAACGTGGCCGGGGTGGGGCTGGGCTGGGTGGTGGTGGTGGTGGCGGGGTTGCAGGCGCGGCGCTGGTGGCGCCGGGATGCCGTGGAAGCGGCGGCGGGGATAGCCGCCCGCGGAGTGGGGCGGCGCTAGCGGGAGATTTCCCCGGCGCCGGCGGGATTGGCATTGGGTGCTGGGGAAAGGTCAAAAGCTGGTGACGACGAGGTCCTGGCAGAGTGGGCCGCTTGACAAAGGAGGGGTGGATTCGCAACACTTCGTGTCCGAATGGAAGCGGTTCTCAATCAGCCGGTTCTTGTCCTCAATCGACTCTGGCAAGCGGTCAACGTGGTCGGGGCGAGGCGTGCTTTTGGCCTTTTGGCCCGTGATCATGCCCAGGTTGTACACTTGAGCGAGGACTCCTACCGTGTCCTCAGCCTTCTCGACTGGATTGATTTCTCCACCCACAACCCTCCGCTCTCCGAGGTCGAGGCGGTCCATACCGTCAGTCATCGCATCCGGGTTCCGAAGGTGATTTTGCTGACCCTCTTCGACCGGTTGCCGCGCAAAGAGCTCAAACTGACGCGCAACAACGTTTTCCACCGCGACCGCAACCGGTGCCAATACTGCGGCAGCACCTTTCATCGAGACGAGCTGAACCTCGACCATGTCATCCCCCGCCACTACGGGGGCAAGACGACTTGGGAAAACATCGTCTGCTCCTGCGTGTCCTGCAACACCCGCAAGGCCAACCGGCTCCCCCACGAAGCCGGCATGCGCCTGATCCGCAAGCCGAGCCGGCCGAAGTGGCGGCCGGTGATCAGCATGGTGATGGGGCAGGAAGGCCGCGAATACTGGAAGGATTTCCTCGACCTGGCCTATTGGAACGTCGAGCTGGACGAGTGAGCCGCCGGATTGCGGATTGCCTGCCGGCCGGGCGGAGGGACAGGATGCTCACATGAAACCGGCGCTGATCAGCGGGACAAGCATTGCCAAATCCGGGTTTTTCTCCGGATGGGAAACCGTCGAGGTGGAAACGCCGCACGGTGCGGTGACGCTGCTGCGCCGGGGGGAGGCGGTGGTGTTGAACCGGCACGGATTCGGGAGGCACCTTCCGCCGCACAGCATCAATCACCGGGCCAACATCGCGGCATTGAAGCAGTTGGGATGCGACACAGTGGTCTCGCTCAACTCGGTCGGATCGCTCCGACCCGACCTGCCTCCGGGGAGCCTGGTGAGCTGCGAGGATTACGTGAGTTTTCATCCCGCGACCTATTTCGACGACCGGCCGATGGCCATGGCCCCGGTGCTGTCCAATGCGCTCATCCCCGCGCTGGTGGCAGCCCACGAAGATCCCATCCTGACCGGCAAAGTGTACATCCAGACCCGGGGGCCGCGTTTCGAGACTCGGGCGGAGGTGCGGGTTCTGCGGAGCTGGGGCGATGTGGTGGGCATGACCCTGGCCCACGAAGCGGACCTCTGCCAAGAGATCGGCCTGGCCTGCAATTCGCTCTGTGTGGTGGACAATTTCGCGCATGGTTTGGAGGGGGCGCAGCCTCTGGGCCCGGAGGCCTTCCGCTGGCTGGTGGCGGCCAACCAAGAGCGGGTGGACCGTCTCTTGGCGACCGTGATGCGGGTCGTCTTTGGCCCGTCTGCGGCCGTTCGGCAGGATTGACCGGCCCCGCAACGGCGGCCGGAGGGCGGCCCGGCCGCTGGGTGGTATTCTCCAGGCGCCATTAAAGAGGAGTCTCCAAGGGTCGAATAGAGAAAGGGCCTCAAGACCCGCCGGGGGATTGCGGCTGTTCGCTTGCTTTGCCCCGGTGATCCGAACATCCTGACCGATCTTTCATGAGCGACGTTGTCCAGACCACCGAGGTCCAGGGAGCAAAGGAAATCCTGGGCCGTTTGAAGGGAAACATCCGCCAATTCATCCGGGGCAAAGACGATGTCATCGACAACGTCCTCGTCTGCCTGATCGCCGGCGGGCATGTCCTCATCGAGGATCTTCCGGGGGTGGGAAAAACCACGCTGGCCTACTGCCTGGCCCGGTCGATCGAGTGCACCTTCAACCGGATCCAGTTCACCACCGACCTCCTGCCGAACGACGTCACCGGGGTATCCATCTACGACGAGCGGCAGCGGGAGTTCATCTTCAAGCCGGGTCCGATCTTCGCCAACATCGTGCTGGCGGATGAAATCAACCGTGCCACGCCGAAAACGCAGTCCAGCCTGCTGGAGGTGATGGACCGGGGCAAAGTCTCGGTGGAGTCGGAGACGAAGATCGCGGGGGAGCCGTTCATGGTTTTCGCCACCCAGAATCCGGTCGACTACGAAGGTACCTTCCCCTTGCCGGAGAGCCAGTTGGACCGGTTTCTGATGCGCATGCAGATGGGTTATCCCGAGCATCAGAGCGAGCTGGAGATTCTGCGCAACGGTCGGCTCAGCTACGATTCCTTTCCCTTTGAGGCGGTGGCCAGCCGCGATGAAATTCTCGCGATCCAGAAGCTGGTCCCGAGGGTTTTCGTGGAGGACAGCGTGCTGGAGTATTTGTTGAAAATCGTGGCGGCGACGCGCACGGAGGCCGAGTTCAAAGCCGGGGTCAGCGTGCGGGGCTGCCTCTCGCTGAAATTGGCCGCCCAGTCCCGGGCGATGCTGGCCGGGCGGGATTATGTCATCCCCGACGACCTGAACAAAGTGCTGGTGGAAGTGCTGGTGCACCGGCTCAGCCTGCGCCGGCCGAGTCCGGACACGCTTGAAGAGCGCCGGGTGGTGACGACGATTTTGAGGCGGATCCTGACCTCCATCCCCTCACCGGTCTGAGATGAACGGTCTGCTCAGCTCCGCCACGGTCTCGACGGCTCCGCTGCGGGAGGGCGCGTGGGTGGGGCCGGGTGCGGCCGAGTCCGGCAGCCGCCTGCGGCGCTGGGGGCAGTTTTTGCGCTCGATGGTGCTGCCGCCGAAAGGCCACCGGGTGGTGCCGACCAAATCCGGCCTCATGCTCATCGTGCTGGCGCTGGGGATCGGGATGGCGGCTTACAGCACTTCGAGCAACATCCTCTTCACGACCCTGGCGCTGCTGCTCTCGACCTTGATCCTCAGCGGCATTATATCCTGGTTCAACTTCAAGGGCACCTGCTGGCGATTGGTCGCCCAGCCGCCCTTCCGGGTGAACCAGGAGGCGGTCGTGGCGCTGGATGTGGCCAATCGCAAGCGCTTCCTGCCGACCTACAGCCTGTGGTTTGATTTCCGCCTTCGCGAGGCCGGGCAGAACCTGCGGATCCACCTCAGCGACCGGCTCGACTCGGGGCAAACCACGCGCCTGGAGTGGACCTTCCGACCCGCCTCGCGCGGGGTGGAGCAGGTCGAAATGTACGATGTCGGCTCGCAGTTTCCCTTCGGGTTTCTGAAAAAACACCTCGGCGGCATCGCCGCCATGACCGTGCGGATCTGGCCGGAGCGCATCCCCTACACCTTTGACGGGTCGCATACTTCGGTGGCGCGCTTCCGCGGCCAGATGGCCCGGCGGTCGGGTGGTGCAGGCGACCTCATCAGTCTGCGCAAGTACCAACCCGGCGATTCCCACCGGCAGATCCATTGGAAAGCGACCGCCCGCAGCCGCAAGCTCATGATCCGTCAGCTCGCGGCGGAGAACCACGGAGGCTTTTATATCTTTCTCGATCCTTCGGAAGGGATCTGGAAATCCGGACCGCAGTTTGAAACCCTCTGTAGCCTGACGGCCTCCTTGGCGGAGGATCTCTTCCGGGAAAACCTGCTTCTGGGGGCGGCTGTCTGCGGTGAGCCGATGGTGGCGGTGCGCCGCCTGGCGGACCTGGAGGCCTTTTTGGATCGGCTCGCGGTCCTGGAGCCGATGGCCGAAACCGGTCGCGGGGACCCTCCGCCCTTCCGCCATGTCATCACCTTCCAACCCTCGTCAACCCGGGGCGTGCATGCCTATATCGGTAGTCAGAAAGCCGCCACGGCTTAGCTTGGCGGAGTTGCTTCTGTTCAAGTGGGTGCTGGGCGGATTTCTCGCCCTGCTGGCCATCTGGATGGTCTTTCACGTCGACCCGGATTTTTGGATGACGGCGGGTGTGGCGACGGTCTTGGTGCTGGCGGGGTTGTTGCGGCCGGATCTGCCCGCGCGGGTGCCGGACTGGGTGTGGAAAGGGATCGTGCCGGTGATCCTGGTGGTCTTTCTTTTCCGGCTGATGACGGCTGATCTGATCCCGGCGCTCATCACCCTGAACATCTGGTTGGTGGTCTACCGCACCCTTTGTCCGGGCAGCCGGCGTGAGGAGATGCAATTTCTGCTCCTTTGCCTGCTGTTGATCGTGGTGACGGGCGTGCTGCTGGTATCCCTGCTTTTCGGCTTGCAGCTGCTGATCTTCACGGCGCTGGCGATGAGCTATCTCTTCATTGTCAACCTGGCCGAGAGCGCCGCGGCCAATGCGGAGAAGAGCGAGAAGCAGTGGCGGCATTTGAACGTGTTCTTCTTTTTCCGGCGGTTCGGGCAGGTGCTGGACTTCAAACTGGTGGTGCTGGGAACGCTGTTGTTTTTCACCATCATGGGGGTGTCGACGCTGCTCTTCATGGTCATCCCCCGCGTGCAGTTCGATGGCTCGATCAGTTTTCTCGACTTCAACCGCGGCGGAAGCCGGACGGGGTTTTCGGCCAACGTGAGCCTGGGGGAAGTGGTGCGGATCACCGAGGATACGAGCATCGCCCTGCGGGTGGATGTCTCGCCCGGGATGGCGTTGCCGGAAACGCCCTACTGGCGCATGGTGGTGCTGGACGAGTACTCCCGCGGAGGCATGCGGATCTCCGCCTCGGCCGCTTCGACCATGGGGCTGGATTGGGATGCCCTGCCGATCCGGCGGCATGAGTTGCCGGTCATAACGCGGGAGCAGGGGCCGACGGGGGATGCGAAAGGGCGGTGGTCGTTTTTTCTCGAAGGCAATGTGAGCCAGTTTCTTCCCTATCTCGGGACCTTTGAGCGGCTGGTGCACCGCGATCCTGGGGAGCTGACGGCCAATCCCGTGCTCGGACTTTACTCTCTGCGCCGGATTAGCGGGTCGCTCACCTCCTACCAGATCGAGGGCATGGATTTTTCGGGACGAATCCATGATCCCGTGCTGGCCGGGGGCGGTCCGCTGCTGGCCCAGCTCGATCCCTTCATCTCGATGCTGGAGGAAATCCACGATGAGAACCCGCGGGCGGTGGCCTATCCCCAGACGCTGTTGCAGACCTTCCGGGGCCGCCTGCACCAAGCCTATCTCGAAGACCTGGTGGCTGAGATAACCGGTGGCCGGGAGATGACGGCGCAGGAGTTTTCCCGGGCCGCGACCCGCTGGCTGGCCAGCCGGCACAGCTATTCTTTGAGCGTGACGCTCCCGCAGCCGGAAGGACCCTTCCGCGATCCGGTCATCCGCTGGATGCAGCATGAACTGCCCGGCCACTGCGAGTTTTTCGCCGTCGCCTTCACCCTGCTGGCGCGGACCGCGGGTCATCCGACCCGGGTGGTGACCGGGTTCAAGGGCGGCACTTGGAATGGCTTCGAGAACTATTTCATGGTCCGCAACAGCGATGCCCATGCCTGGTGTGAGATCTATGACGGGGAAGGTTACTGGATCCGGGTGGATCCGACGCCTGGTTCGGACGAGGTCGGCGGGGCGCCCGTGCTGATGGCCGGCGGCACGGACCACTTTCTGGCCGACAATTCCATGGCGGCCTACCTGGACAGTCTGAGAATGATCTGGTACCGGCGGATCGTGAGCTTCGACCAAAGCAGCCAGGTCCAGGTGATGCGGGGCGTGCGGGATTTTTTCGTCCGCAGCTACCAAAAGACCGTGGTGCTGCTGGAGCGTGCGGGCAGCCTCTTTGTTGAATGGCTCCTGAGGCCCTGGGATGTTCTGCGGATGGGCTACTGGGTGCTGCTGACGCTGGCCGGGACGGCGTTGTTCTACCTCCTGCAATGGGTTTGGAAGCATGCGGAAGCGCGTCTGCTGCACAGCGGGCGGTTTGAGGATCCGGTGCGGAACCGGGCGGGGCGTTACCTCTTGCGCCTGCGTGACATGGCGCGGACGGCCGCGGAGCCGTTGGTGATCGACGAGCGATTGCTCGACGACCTGCATCGCCTGCGTTATGGTGCCGCGGATACATGGCCCGATCCGGCGGAAGTCTTTCGCCGGGTGCGGAAAGCCCTCTGATGAGGATGAGGACCGCGACACCGCCGGATTGCCGGCCTTCCGGCCTTGCTGAAAATTGCCGGAAGGCATGACCCAGATCATCCTGAGACTGGCGGGCTGGCTTGCCGGAAAACTCGGCACCGCCCTGCTCATTGTGGCGGTGGTGCTGGCGGTGGGGGCGCTTTATCTCTTTGTCACCGATCATCTGGAAAAAGAGGACCAGCGCACGCAGCGGATGGAGGAGATGCGGGGCCGGCTGGCGGAGGCGGAGGCGGCGGCGGAGCGCCTGCGCGAGGAGATGGCGCGGATCGGCGCGGAGGTGGAGCGGACGCGGGCGCGCATGGAGCAGGCGGGGGAGCTGGTGCGGCAATTCGAGCGACTGCGCTACTTCTGGATGCGACTGGTGCTGCGCGGAGAAGAGCGCGAGCGGATGGAGCGCGAGTACCGCCGCGCCATGGAGGAGCAAGAGCGGGAGGCCGCCCGCTCCAGTCGGCTGCAGGGGGATCTGGTGGCTGCGGACGGGCAGCACCAGGAAGTTGTCGGAGAAATTGCCCGCCTGGAGCAGCAGATCGCGCTGTTGGAGGCGGATCCCTCCTGGGTGGTGGTCTACACCCAGCGGGCCTGGCAGTGGCTGAAGTGGCCGCTGGTGGCGGGGCTGCTGCTTTTTTTCCTTGGGCCTTCGCTCTGGAAACTGCTCGCCTACTACGTGCTGGCTCCGCAGGTGCGGCGGTTCGGGCCGGTGCGCCTGGTGGAGGGGGAGCAGCCGTGGGTCGGCGTCGGCTCCAGCCGGGTCTCCGAGGCGGTGCCGCTGGCACCGGGGGAGACGGCCTGGGTGAAGGAGAAATTTCTCCAAGCCTCCGACGAAGAGCTGCGGCGACGAACCCGCTTTGTCCTGGACTGGCGGATACCGTTTACCTGTGCGGCCACCGGGCTGATCGAGCTGGTGGAAATGGCGCATCCCGGGCGGGGACCCGCGCGTACCATCACCTTTTCGACGCAGGAGGAGCCGACCACGGAATTGGCGGTGATCACGGTGCCGGAAGGCGGTTCGGTGGTGCTGCGCCCGCGTTATCTGGCAGGGGTGGTGAAGGCGGCGGGGAGCAGCCTGGAGATCCGGCGGCACTGGCGGATCTTCCGGCTCCAGTCTTGGCTGACGCTGCAGCTGCGGTACTTCGAGTTCATCGGTCCCTGCCGTCTGGTGGTGGCGGGGAGCCGGGGAATTCGCGGGGAGCGACTCGGGCCGGCCGGGGAAGGGACCATCGGGGCGGGCCGGCGCACGAACCAAGACAGCACCATCGGCTTCACCCCCGATCTCGATTACCGCTCGGTGCGGGCGGAGACCTTTTGGAGTTACTTCCGGGGCATGAATCCGCTCTTCGACGACCTCTTTCAGGGGCGGGGCACCTTTGTCTGCCAAGAGATCTCGGTACAGGCCCGGGCGGCGGCGGCGCGGCGTTTTTGGAGCACTCTCTGGAACGGGATTGGCAAAGTCTTCGGCCTGTAGGGAAACGAGTGCGGGCGGGACAGTGGCCAGGGAGAAGGGCGGCGTCGGCTGAAGGTTGTAGCAGGTATACGGATACAATTTGCCGGGATTTCGGGATCGACATCGGTGGCCGGGGCGGCCAGCGAAGAGGGTTTTTCACAATGACCATGATGATCGGAGCCTTGTTTGACTGGGATGGCGTGGTGCTGGACTCCTCGCGGCAGCACGAGCTGAGCTGGGAGCGGCTGGCGGCGGAGGAGGGGAGGACGTTGCCGGCGGGCCATTTCAAGGCCGGCTTCGGCCGCAAAAACGAGTTCATCATCCCCGAGCTACTGGGCTGGACCCGGGAGCACGCGGAAGTGCGGCGGCTTTCGCTGCGCAAAGAGGAGCTTTACCGGGAGATCGTGGCCGAGCAGGGGATCGAGCCGCTGCCGGGGGTGAAAGTCTTTCTGGAGCGGTTGCGGGCGGCCGGGGTGCCCTGCGCGGTGGGCTCCTCGACCCAGCGAAAAAACATTGAGACCGTGCTCGGGGTGATGGGATTGGCGGACTATTTTCCACACTTGGTGACCTCCGAGGATGTGGGCAAAGGGAAGCCCGACCCGGAGGTGTTTTTGAAAGCGGCGGCCGCGGTGGGGCGGCCGCCGGAGAGGTGCGTGGTCTTTGAGGACGCCTACTTCGGTCTAGAGGCGGCGCGGGCCGGCGGGATGAAGGCCGTCGCGGTGGCGACCACCCATGCCCGGGAGGAGCTGGCGGGCAGGGCCGACCGGATCGTCGACCGGCTCGACGAACTGGAGGTGGAGGATCTTCTCCGGCTCGTCGGGGGCTGAGCGGGACCGGCTATTCCGCGATCACGGCGGTGCCGAAGACGAGGATCTCGGCCGCTCCGGAGGCGAGGTAGCTGGTGGAGAAGCGAACGTCGGTGATGGCGTTTGCACCCAGCGCGCGGGCCTCGGCGATCATGCGATCGAGGGCCTGTTCGCGGGATTCGGCCATCATCTTGGTGTAGTCCTCAATCTCGCCGCCCACGATCATGCGCAGGATGGCCATGATATCGCGGCCGAGGTGGCGGGCGCGGATGGTGTTGCCGCGGACAAGTCCGAGGGATTGCCGGATGGTTTTGCCGGCGATGATGCTGGAGGTGACAATGATCATCGTTGGATGTCCCGGTAGCGTTCGTTGCGGTGGAGGTGGAGGCGCTCGCGCGTGATGGAAACCAGCAGCACGAGCAGGCCGGCGGCGGCGGCGAGGATGGCGAGGCGGATCCACCAGGCCAGCTCCGTATCGCCGAGGAGGGATTCGAGCAGGTGGTAGATCCCGTAGAGGGTGAGCGGGATGGCGCCGGCGTAGAACAGGATCCAGCCGAGCTTGCGCTCGATGCGGTTGTAGACGCCGGACCAATACGTGGTCCAGACGGCATCGGGAGGGGATTGATGGGTGGTCATGGTGGTGAGTTGTTTGGCTTGAAGGCAGGCATCGAGATCCTCCTTGAGTTCGGGGTGGGTGCGGATCAGCTCGAGCAGGCGGGCCGCTTCCCCGGGGGGAAGCTCGCCGTCGACGTAGGCGGTGATCCACTCACGGGCGCGGTTGAGTTCTTCGGGGGTCATGACTGGGCGGGAGCGGGTTGGCCGGCGGGATAGCGGGCGCGGAACTTGCGGCGGGCATGAAAGAGGCGGGACATGACGGTGCCGGCGGGGAGGTCGAGCAGCTCGCCGATCTGCCGGTAGGAATAGCCATGAAGATCTTTGAGGAGGATGACTTCGCGTTCCTCCGGGCCGAGGGCGGCGAGGGTGGTGTTGACGAGGGCGGCGGTTTCGCGGCGGGCGAGGTCATCGAGGGCGTCGCCGTGGGTTTTGCCGGTGGTGACGAGGGTGTCTTGGAGGCGATCGAGAGCGGCGTGGCGGCGGCGGGTGCCGCGATGGCGGTTGAGGCAGAGATTGCGGAGGAGGCGGTAAAACCAAGGGTAGAACGGGCGGGTGTGGTCGTAAGCGGCGAAGGAGCGCCAGGCGCGGACGAAAGCCTCCTGGGAGAGGTCGAGCGCATCGTGGTGGTTGCCGGTGAGATTGAGGGCATGGAAATAGGCGGGGCGCTTGAGGGTCTCCACGAGGCTGTGAAAGGCGTTCTGCTCGCCACGGCGGCAGCCTTCCAGGACCCGGGGGTCGACCTCAATGGAGTTATCCGTCATCACCAAACCCTACCCCGCCGGGCGGAGATTTATTCACAAAAACCCGTTTGCCGGGAGTGGATTTTTATTTCTCAACGGGAAGGGATGAAAAAGCATGGCCTCGCTGGAGTGGGGGAGTCCAGACTCCGGGCATGTCGCGTCCGAATGTACTCTGGATCTGCACCGACTCCCAGCGCTGGGACACCCTCGGGTGCTACGGCAATCCCTTCGTGCATACCCCGGTGGTGGACCGGCTGGCGGCCGAGGGGGTGCTGTTTGAGAACGCCTTTGTGCAGAACCCGCTCTGCACGCCGAGCCGAGGCAGTTTTCTCACCGGCCGTTATCCCTCCACGACCCGATTGCGCCAGAACGGCCAGCTCGTGCCACCGGACCTGCGGCCGATCACCCGCACCATGGCTGATCAGGGCTACCTCTGCGGACTCTCCGGCAAGCTGCACTTGAGCGCCTGCGACCGCCGCACGACCTTCGGGCCGGAGT